>NZ_FXAS01000006.1:0-230404 GCF_900177785.1 Cedecea sp. NFIX57
AAAGTTCTCTGAGCATGGCGGTCAGTCCGTTTTTTGCACTGACCTTATTAGATCAAAGTCCCGGCCTCACGGCCAGGACTTTGTCAGCAGTCTGAGGGGCGCATTGCGCCCCTTTTTCGTATTACTGATTAACCGGCACAACCGCGCCGTGATATTTCTCGTTGATCCAGTCCTGAATCTGCTTAGAGTGCAGGACTTTCACCAGTTCGACGATGTCATGTTTTTTCACGTCGGTGCTGTGAACCGTGATGATGTTGGCATACGGGTTGCCTTCGGTGCTTTCGACAGCAATCGGATCTTTGATTGGGTTCAGACCCGCATCCAGCGCGTAGTTGGCGTTGATCACTACCGCATCACCTTCGTTGTTGGCGTACATTTGCGGCAGCAGGGCGGCTTCAATGTCCGCTTTGAACTGCAGATTTTTCGGGTTGCTGGCGATGTCGCTGATACGTGCGTTAACCGGCTTCACGCCTGGCTTCAGAGTGATCACACCTTCGCGCTGGAAGATGGCCAGAATGCGGCCTTCTTCGGCCACGGAGTCACGCAGAATGATTTTGCCGTTCTGCGGCAGATCTTTCAGGCTTTTATACTTCTTCGAATAGATGCCGATAGGCTCCACGTGGATAGCCCCGGCGCTGACGAAATCGTAGTTTTTATCGCCTTTATGATCCTGCAGGATCGAATCCAGATAGGGTTGATGCTGGAAATAGTTGGCGTCAATTTCATGCTCGGCCAGCGCCGTATTCGGCAGGATATAGTCCTGGAAGGTTTTGATCTCAAGATCGATGCCTTCTTTCGCCAGAATCGGCTTTGCCTGCTCGAGAATTTCCGCGTGTGGCACGTTGGAGGCGCCCACAATCAGTTTTTCAGCGGCGTTGGCGTGAAGACTTAACGCGGTTAAAGAAGCCAGAGCTAACATCATAAACTGTTTTTTCATTATTTCGTCCAGTCGTGATTAGTGATTAAAAGTGCATTGCCGTGGAATTCCAGGCAGCAGAGTGCGTCTCTGTCGCCTGAAAGATGTAGAAACCGTTAGCGCTTATCGAGTAGGTTGGTGATGCGGTCACCGATAAACTGAATAATGAAAACGATCGCTAAGATAGTGGCCGTGGCCACCAGCGTGACGTCGTTATGGTTACGCTGGAACCCTTCCAGATAGGCGAGGTTGCCTAAACCGCCTGCGCCAATAACCCCGGCCATGGCGCTGTAGCTCACCAGCGCAATCAGGGTGACGGTCATCCCGGAGACCAGCGCAGGGGAGGATTCAGGCAGAAGCACGCGGAAAATCAGCGTGTGGGTTTTGGCCCCCATCGAACGCGTGGCTTCGATGACCCCTTTGTCGACTTCGCGCAGTGCAATTTCCACCAGGCGAGCGTAGAAAGGTGCCGCCCCGACGATCAGCGCCGGAAGCGCGGCGTTGGTGCCTAAAATGGTGCCGACCAGCGTTTTCGTGAACGGGATCAGCAGGACGATCAGAATGATGAACGGGATCGAGCGGAAGACGTTGACCAGCACGGTCACCACCGAATACAGCAGACGATTCTGCAGCAACTGGCCACGAGAAGTGAGAAACAGCAGCACTCCGAGGGCAATGCCAAACACTAACGTTGCCACGCCGGACCAGGCTGTCATGTAAAGCGTTTCGCCCGTGGCGGCCCACAGCTTGTCGAGTTTTAAATGCGGGAAGTATTGCTCAAGCATGTCGAATAACCTCAGTTTCTACCCGCTTTTGATTCAGGTATTGCACAATATTTTCTAGCTGGCTGGCGTCATCCATATGGACATACAGCTCGCCAAACGCACCGTCTACCGTCTGGGTGATGTTGCCGTGCAGGATATTCAGCGCGACGTTGAAGTGTTGAATGACATCGGCAATCACCGGCTGCCGGGCTTCTCCACCGGGGAAAATCAGCTTCAGAATGCTGCCGCTGATGCCCTGAACCCAAAGCGGATTGAACGGTTCGCTGGGCGTATTCTGCCCCGCAATCTGACGCACAAAAGTTTGCGTGATGGGCTGCTTCGGGTGAGTGAAAATATCCAGTACCGGGCCTTCTTCAACGATTCTGCCGTTTTCCATCACCGCCACACGCTGGCAAATTTTGCGCACCACATGCATCTCATGGGTGATGAGGACGATGGTTAAATTGAGCTGACGGTTAATGTCGAGCAGCAGATCGAGAATCGCGTCGGTCGTTTGTGGATCCAGCGCCGAGGTGGCTTCGTCACACAGCAAAACGTCCGGGTTATTTGCCAGCGCGCGGGCAATGCCGACTCGCTGCTTTTGGCCGCCGCTAAGCTGAGCAGGCCAGGCGTTTTCGCGCCCCTCCAGCCCCACCAGCTTAATCAGTTCGTCAACGCGTTGCTGAATCTGGCGTTTATTTACGCCGGCAATTTGCAGGGGGAAGGCAATATTCTCGGCAACGGTTCGGGACCACAGCAGATTAAAGTGCTGAAAGACCATGCTGACTTTTAGGCGAGCCTGACGGAGCTGTTCTCCTCTGGCTTGGGCAATATCCTGCCCGGCGACAACGATCGAACCTGAGGTGGGTTTTTCAAGCCCATTTAATAACCGGATTAACGTGCTTTTACCCGCGCCGCTGTAGCCGATAATACCGTAAATCTGCCCTTTATTGACGTTGATATTAATATTGTCTACGGCGGTGATTGCGCCATGTTTGCTGGCAAATATCTTTGATACGCCCGAAAGAACGATCATTATCCTGGTCCTTAACTGCTGAAAATGTTCGCAACGTAACAGCATGATATGCTGATGGTTGGCGCGTACATGCGGTGTTATGGCGTTGAGCCATTATTATTTGGCTGATACTACCTACTAATGACGCTGGCCAGAAGAATATAAAAATATGACTTATAGCCATAAGAAATATAAATAAGTGATGGTGCTTTTCTGCTTGGAATTAATACTCTATAGCAAAAATATGGCATTGCTTATCTTTAAATTGGTTAATTAAATACGTTTAAATAACAATCATCAGAGGAGAGGTGATAAATAATTGACGGTTATTGATAGTCTTTATTAATGCCCTGGCTCTGGCTGATAATTGCGCGCTTCGCTTTTTTTAGTTTTAAATCTGTACTGCCCGACGCTGATCAGACTCTTATTTTTCCTCCCAAATTTAACAAATCTGCGCCATACCCCGGAAATTCTATTCTCATCGCGTTATCTTTCTCGCCTCGAGAGCGGAGATTGTCTGAAGATGTACGAATTCAATTTAGTCTTGCTGCTACTGCAGCAGATGTGCGTGTTCCTGGTCATAGCCTGGTTAATGAGCAAAACCCGACTGTTTATCCCCTTGATGCAGGTGACCGTGCGCTTACCGCACAAGCTGTTGTGCTACATCACTTTCTCGGTTTTCTGCATTATGGGTACCTATTTTGGCCTGCATATCGAAGGTTCGATTGCCAATACGCGCGCCATCGGTGCCGTAATGGGCGGCCTGTTAGGTGGGCCAGTGGTGGGAGGACTGGTTGGGCTGACTGGCGGGCTGCATCGCTACTCCCTCGGCGGGATGACGGCGCTGAGCTGCATGATCTCCACCATTGCGGAAGGGCTGATTGGCGGGTTAATCCACAGCGTTTTAATCCGGCGGGGCAGAACGGACAAATTGTTCAGCCCACTGGTCGCCGGAGCGACGAGTTTTGTCGCCGAACTGGTGCAGATGATCATTATCTTACTTATCGCACGGCCCTTTGAGGATGCACTTTACCTGGTGGAGAGCATTGCCGCGCCCATGATGGTCACCAACACGCTGGGTGCCGCCATGTTTATGCGCATTTTGCTGGATAAACGCGCGATGTTTGAGAAATATACCTCCGCGTTCTCGGCCACCGCGCTGAAGGTCGCGGCGTCGACCGAAGGGATTCTCCGGCAAGGATTTAACGAACAAAACAGTCTGAAAGTGGCGAAGGTACTGCACCAGGAGCTGGATATCAGCGCCGTGGCGATCACCGACCGGGAAAGGCTGCTGGCGTTTATCGGCACCGGGGCCGACCACCACCTGGCGGGCAAGCCTATTTCGTCTGGTTATACCTGGCAGGCCATAGAGAATAACGAAGTGGTTTACGCCGACGGTAACGAGGTGCCTTATCGCTGCTCACTCCATCCGAACTGCAAGTTGGGGTCGACGCTGGTGATCCCGCTGCGGGGTGAAAACCAGCGGGTGATCGGCACCATAAAACTCTACGAGGCGCGCAACCGGCTGTTTAGCTCGATCAACCGCACGCTTGGCGAAGGGATTGCGCAACTGTTGTCGGCGCAAATATTGGCCGGGAAATTTGAGCAACAAAAAGCGCTGCTGGCCCAGTCCGAGATCAAGCTGCTGCATGCGCAGGTGAACCCGCATTTCTTATTTAACGCGCTGAACACGCTGAAAGCAGTTATCCGCCACGATGGCGATAAAGCCGGCCAGCTTGTGCAGTATCTCTCGACGTTTTTCCGCAAAAATCTCAAGCGCCCGTCTGAAATCGTCACGCTTTCCGATGAAATTGAGCATGTGAATGCCTATCTGCAAATTGAGCTGGCGCGTTTCCAGACACAGCTGGCGGTGAACTGGCTGGTGCCAGACGAGCTGGCGAATCAGCGTTTGCCGGCCTTTACGCTACAGCCAATTGTTGAAAACGCGATTAAACACGGCACCTCCCAGCAATTAGGCCACGGCATGATTACTATTCGTGCCCGTACCGAGGGAAAAGACGTGCTGGTGGATGTTGAGGATAACGCCGGTTTGTACCGACCAAAAGAGAACGGTAACGGGTTGGGAATGAATCTGGTGGACAAGCGGCTGCGGGCGAAGTTTGGCGAGGATTATGGCCTGGACGTGAGCTGCGAACCCGATCGTTTTACCTGTATCACCGTGCGCCTGCCCGCCGAGGAGTTGGTATGTTAAGAGTATTGATTGTTGATGATGAACCGCTGGCGCGTGAGAACCTGCGCGTCCTGCTTGAGAATGACGGTGAGATTGAGGTAGTCGGGGAATGCGCTAACGCGATAGAGGCGATTAGCGCGGTGAACAAGCTGCGCCCGGACGTGCTGTTTCTTGATATCCAGATGCCGCGCATCAGCGGGCTGGAAATGGTGGGTATGCTGGATGAACGCCACCGACCACGCATTGTGTTTCTCACCGCTTTTGATGAATACGCGGTGCAGGCTTTTGAGGAGTGCGCTTTTGACTATCTGCTAAAACCTATTGAGGCGCAGCGGCTGCAAAAAACGCTGGCTCGCCTGCACCAGGAGGCCGAAGCGCAGGATGTTTCCCGCCTGCCGGAAAGCCAGCAGCCGCTGAAATTTATTCCGTGTAGCGGCCATAGCCGCATCTGGCTGCTGCAGATGGAAGAGGTGGCCTACGTCAGTAGCCGGCTGAGCGGGGTGTATGTCACTAGCCGGGATGGCAAAGAAGGCTTTACCGAATTAACGCTGCGCACGCTGGAAAGCCGCACACCGCTGCTGCGTTGCCACCGACAATATCTGGTGAACATGAATTATTTGCAGGAGATCCGCCTGGAGGATAACAGTCAGGCGGAACTGCTGCTGCGGGATGGTCGCACCGTGCCGGTGAGCCGCCGCTATTTAAAATCACTGAAAGAAGCGGTGGGGCTTTGACGCCGATTCATTAGGCGTCGGGCTTTAATCCGGCAAAAGCGTCACGGATTTCAGCCTCCGGCAGTGAAATGCCAATAAAGACCAGCGTACTTTCCAGCGTCTCGTCCGGCTGCCACTCTCGGTCCCAGTCGGCGCTGTAAAGGCGCTGCACGCCCTGGAACAGCAGGCGACAGGGCTGGTCTTCAATCCACAGCATCCCTTTGTAGCGGAGCAGGTTGTTGGCAAAGCCGGAAAGCAGGTTCTCCATCACGGAAGAGACAGCGGACAGCGCAACCGGGTAGTCCAGCGTCACCACAATAGATGAGACTTCATTTTGCTGCGGAGCAATGCGGTGGAAGCGAGGCTTCGTCGCCACAACATTTTCTTCCAGCATAAAGCCACGGGTGTTAAACAGCAGAGTAAGGTCAATATCGCCGTGAACGATAGGGTAAACCGGGGCGCGTGCGTTAATGCGCTGCAGGCGTTCAAGCAATGCAGCAGATTCACCGGCCACGTCGGTTTTGGTCAGTAAAATACGGTCGGCGTAGCCGATTTGCGACTGGGTGAGTGGGAACTGATCCAGCTGGGAGTCGGCATGTACCGCGTCAACCAGGGTGATTACGCCGTCGAGCAGGTAGCGTTCGCAGATGATTTCATGGGCGAAAAAGGCCTGCAGGATAGGGCCGGGATTAGCCATGCCGGTGCATTCTACGATGAGCCTGTCGAAGTGAATTTCACCTTTGTCCCTGCTCTCAAGCAGAACCAGCAGGGCATCTTCCAGCTCGCTCGACCGCGTACAGCAAATGCAGCCGTTGCTCAGCGTCGTTATGCGCGTGGCGCGGTCGCCAATCAGCTGACTGTCGATAGGCGTTTCGCCAAATTCATTTTCAATAACGGCAATCTTCTCGTCCTGCTGGGTATGCAGGATATGGCGCAACAGGGTGGTTTTCCCTGCGCCTAAAAAACCGATTAATACGGTTACTGTAATCGGTGTCATCGCGTCATTCCTGTTAACAGCAGCGCATGCCGCCTTTACCGTCTCCGCCATAGCGCGCCTGCTGGCGTTCGCGGAAGAATTCTTTGTAGGTCATGGGCGGCTGATCCGGGTGGTTCGTCTGCATATGCAGTACGTAGGTATCGTAGTCCGGAATGCCAACGAGCATTCTTGCCGCCTGGCCGAGGTACTTTTTTGCAGCCCCTAAGTTATCAAACATTCGTCGCTCCTTAAGTGATTAAAGCCCCGCTTATGCGGGGCAGTCAGATGAAGCGATCAGTGGCCGGAAGAAATCTTAATGCCTTCCTTCGGCACCGGCTGGTAAGGCGTTTCTTTGTCCGTTGGCTGGTCAGATTTACGCGCCTCTTTCCAGGCCTTAATGCCGTAGAAAATGATGCTGTAAACCACCACCAGGAACAGAATACTCAGGCCCGCGTTGGTGTAGTTATTGACGACGATGTGGTTCATGTTAGCGATTTCTTGTGCCGTCAGATCCGCACCACCGGCGGCGATACGCGCCTTATACTGGTTGGCCATGAAGAAGAAGCCTTCCATCTGCGGGTTGCTGCTGAACAGTTTCAGGCCCAGCGCCCAGGTGGTGCAGATAAGCAGCCAGACCGCAGGTACCACGGTGACCCAAATGTACTGGGTACGTTTCATCTTCACCAGGACCACGGTGGCCAGCACTAATGCTACTGCCGCCAGCATCTGGTTGGAGATGCCGAACAGCGGCCACAGGCTCTTAACGCCGCCAAGCGGATCGACCACGCCCTGATACAGCAGGTAGCCCCAAAGCCCAACGCAGCCTGCGGTACCGATGATACCGGCCACCAGCGAGTCGGTTTTCTTCAGGAACGGGATAAAGTTACCCAGCAGATCCTGCAGCATAAAGCGGCCTGAACGGGTGCCGGCATCCAGCGCGGTAAGAATAAACAGCGCTTCAAACAGAATCCCGAAGTGGTACCAGAACCCCATGTCGGCGACCGGCACAATTTTGTGGAACACATGCGCAATACCGACGGCAAGCGTAGGAGCCCCGCCTGCGCGGTTGAGCACGGAAGGTTCGCCGATGTCTTTCGCCGTTTGCAGGATTTGTTCTGGAGAAATCACGAAGCCCCAGGAACTGACGGTGGCGGCCGCGTGCGCGGTTACTTCCTTCAGCTGCGCCATAATCATCGGCGCGTTTTCTCCGCCCAGCTCGTGCAGGTTTGGCATGGTAAAGCCCAGACCTGCCGGTGGCGTATTCATGGCAAAGTACAGACCCGGCTCAATAATGCACGCCGCCACCAGGGCCATAACGGCCACAAATGACTCCATCAGCATTGCGCCGTAGCCGATAAAGCGAGCATCGGTTTCACAAGCCAGCAATTTTGGCGTGGTGCCGGACGCGATAAGCGCGTGGAAGCCGGATACTGCGCCACAGGCAATGGTGATAAACAGGAACGGGAACAACGCACCTTTCCACAGCGGGCCGGTACCATCCACGTACTGCGTAATCGCCGGCATTTTCAGTTCTGGATTGAGGATAACGATACCAATCGCCAGGCCGACAATAACACCGATTTTCAGGAATGTTGCCAGGTAATCGCGCGGCGCGAGGATCAGCCAGACCGGCAGCAGGGCAGAGACAAAGGCATAGCCGATAAGCGTAAAGGTAATAGTGGTGTCTTTAAAGGTCAGCGCCGGGCCCCAGTAAGGGTCGTGGGCAATCACGCCGCCGAAGTAAATCGAAGCGACCAGCAGCACAATCCCGATCACGGACACTTCACCGACCCGACCAGGACGAATAAAGCGCATATAAATGCCCATAAACAGGGCAATCGGCACCGTTGAGCAAACGGTAAAGACGCCCCACGGACTTTCCGCCAGCGCCTTCACCACAATCAGGGCCAGCACGGCCAGAATAATAATCATGATCAGGAAGCAGCCAAACAGGGCAATGGTGCCCGGCACGGGCCCCATCTCTTCTTTGATCATCTCACCAAGGGAAGCCCCGTTTCGGCGCGAGGAGATAAACAGCACCATAAAGTCCTGCACCGCCCCGGCTAGTACAACGCCCGCCAGCAGCCAGAGCACGCCAGGCAAATAGCCCATCTGTGCTGCCAGAACCGGGCCGACCAGCGGCCCCGCACCGGCTATCGCCGCGAAGTGGTGGCCAAACAGCACGTTACGGTTCGTTGGGACGTAGTTCAGGCCGTCGTTATTGATGACCGCCGGTGTGGCACGCATAGGATCCAGTTTCATCACCTTCTGGGCAATGTAAAGGCTGTAGTAGCGGTAAGCCACCAGATAGACCGACACCGAGGCGACGACTATCCACAGAGCGCTGATGTGTTCCCCCCGTCGCAGGGCGACGACGGCCAGACAACAGGCCCCGATGATACCCAGAATCACCCAGGGTATATGTTTGAGAAATTTATTTTTATTCATAATTCATCCGTTTGTCAGCCCCGGCGCCATGCCTGATTGCCGTCTTGCTGAACCTGGTTGTTGTAAAAGAAGGGCATAAAAATAGGCCAGCTATAGCGTGACGATTTTTGCGGCAAGAGAGGGAAAAGAGTGGCCGAGTGGTCGTATTCAGGGTTAAGCGGTTGTGGGACAGGCTGAGCGGTTTTAGCTTGTCGCTAACTCACTGAAAATTGTGATTTAGATCCCATGCGGAGAACCCACAGCTGAAGCCATGGAGCAACCAATGCGCTTCACCAGCAATACAACGGCAGCGCGATTCTCTTCCGTCGTGAACACAGGGGGAATTTGATAAAAATCAATTAAAGTACTCTAAATACATGAGCTTACTTTTCTTTACCGTCAGGGCTTTGACCTTCCTCTAGGGGGAAGGTGTATCGTCCGCGCCAGTCATTTCAGAAATCTCACTTTCTAAAAGGAAATTGAATGAACATACGTATTATGACGGCGCTACTGACATTGGCGCTTAGCGGTTCTGCGCTGGCAGTCTCCCCTGAAGCGAATGACTTTCTCGCAAAACATGGGCTGGCGGGAAAAACCGTTGAGCAGATGGTGGAGGCTATCGACCAGTCTCCGCAAACGCGTCCGCTGGGTTACAGCGCTGGCATTACCAGCCGTGCGCTGGTGCTTTCGGACGGGCAGCAGAAGTTTAGCTATCCGCTGGGCGACAAATTCTATCTGTCGTTTGCGCCATACCTACAGCAAACCCACCCTTGTTTTAACCACAGTCTTTCCGGCTGCCAGGGCGAGCTGGCCAATACGGCGTTCGACGTCAAAATTACTGACAAAGCGGGTAAAGTCCTCCTGAAAAAAACGCTGACCAGTCAGCAGAACGGCTTCATCGGCGTGTGGCTGCCGCGCAATACCGAAGGGACGGTCAGTGTCAGCTACCAGGGGCGTTCCGCGCATTCCGCTTTTGCTACTTTTAATGACAGCCAGACCTGCATGACCACTTTACCGTTGCAGCCATCCTGAGTCAGAAGGGCGGCGGCTACGCCAGCGCTGCCGTCGCCTGAATCACGGATAGTTGTTTTCTTCGTCGGTATAAATAAGCAGGCAGGCCTCGTTAAAATTCGTCAGGCCCAATCTTTCGTAAAGCTCATTCCGCCTGCGATAAAGGCTCTTTAGTGAGGTGTTGAGTTTTTCCGCCACGGTTTCCATGGGCAAGCCCCGTCTGAGCCATGCCATCATCAGCCGCTCCTCCTGAGTCAGTCGCATGCCATAAAACCATTCCCCGGCCTGACGGTCGAGCTTCACTTTTTGCAGTACCCAGAACAGCGCTTCAACCTCCCGATGCGGCATCGACATATCAAAGCTCCACTTTTGCCTGAGCGGAAAAAGTTCCGTATGGCGCATATCCAGCACTATGCAGCGCACCAGCGCTTCAGCCTTCTCTGCGCTGGTGATAATGTTTTCCCACTGCGCCAGCGGTAACCGGCTATCCACCAGGATAGCGTACTCTTTGTAGCCGTAGCTGAAGCTCCTTCTGCCCACGGAGTGCAGCAGAATAATGTCCGGAAAATAACTTTGTATTCCCTGATAAAGATAGCGATCTTGTGTGATCAAAATTGTCGCATCCACCGCAGCGTATCCCTTTAATATTACTCGAATCCAAATGCCTGACCATTGATATCATGGGCCAGCGTGTACACAGCGTGTGTCTCTATTTCATGGTAAATAATCTAACTTACCTTGAGGTAAGTTAGGCGGTATTGTGAATTATTTCTTGGCAAGGTATTAAGGGTGCTGAGATATCCTTCTTTATTTCTGGTATTTAAAATTATAAATAAAAAGAAATAACAGAGAAGAGACCGCCTTTTAAATTAGGATTTTTTGCCAGGAAATCTCCTGATTAATACATTGATTTTCACTTAAGCATATTGGCAAAAACATCTTTCATATCATTTTTTTATTGTATGTATGAATGGTTTTAATTTTAAATCAATGGCTTGTGATTTTGTTTTGTATGGCAAATCATTCGTTGAAAAGCCGATGCAGAGTATTCTTAAAAACGGCTCTTAGGCTGATGAGATGTATTCACAAAATTATTCGTCGTGACTTATCATCCCTGTTGTCTGATCTAACATGCAATTAACGTCATTTTGAGTTTGTTCCTAAAGCCAGGTGCAGGAAAAAACGTTAGGTGAGGCATGCCCGTTTAAATAAATACTCTGCGTATCAAAGGAGTGTTTTATCGTGTGAATTTCATCCGCTAATGCCGATATCCGGCATTCAACGCGGCGGATAAACCATGCTCATTCATAATGGAATAATAGATATTTATGAGACAGCGGCTGAGTATCAATAAGTTATTCTTTTATCGTGGCGTTAAGCTCTCGTTATTTTTCATCATGCCGGGGCTGCTTTCAGCGCAAGGGGTGGGGGCAACATCGCGCTATGACAGCCAGATATTACAGGCCCGAAACGGGGACTATCAGCCCCTGCTTGACGCCTTAAAACGTGAGGCACAGCAAAGAGCACTGAAGCCGGAACAGGTGGCCGACTGGCTGCAGGTCGCCTCCTGGGCCGGGCGTGATGATGAAGTGGTCAGCGTGTGGCAGCGTTATCAGGAGCGTACTGCTATTCCGGCTCGTGGGGTCGCCGCCACGGCACAATCCCTGCGTAACCTTCATCGCTGGACGGAGTCGCTTTCCCTCTGGGCGCGGGCGCTTCAGCTATCGCCCGACAACAATGATTACCGCATAGGGCAAATTAAAACGCTGGCCGACGGGCAAAAAGCGTGGCAGGCCAAAGAGGAAGCCCTGCGCCTGGTCGAGGAGAAGCCGACGCTGGCTCATTGGCAGACGCTCTCTTATGTCTATCTTCGGCAGGGAAATACTTGGGACCAGTTGCTAAGCGACACGCGAGCCCTCGCGGTTGCGCCGGGGGATAAAACCGCGCTGCAAAACCTGATATCCAGTCTGACCGTGAACAGGGTGAATACACCGGCGCTGGCGTTAGCCAACCAAGCTGAACTGCTGCCAAATGAACGCAGACAGCTTGAACTTAATGCGGCAGCCGAAATGGTGCGTATGGCCGAAATTTCGCTGGGTGAAGAGAAGGCGCGCTTTACCGTCGCGCAGCGGGCGTTGGATCGCTACGACGCCTTGTTCGCCAAATGGCACGGTAATCCTCAGGCTCAGCAGGACCTCACGCGGGCGCGAATAGACAGGCTTGGGGCGCTCTACGCTCACAATGACTACCCAAAAGTCATTCAGGAATATGAAGCCCTGGCCTCAGAAAACGTGCGCGTTCCGCCCTGGGCTTTACGGTGGGTTATTGCGTCTTACCTGGCAGTAAAGCAGGTAGAAAGGGCGCAGGCGCTAACGCCGCAGTTGTTCAGCGGCGCGACGAATGAGAATGAGCAGGTGATGTTTTATGCCTTGCTGGACAGCGGCCAGTACGACGCCGCCGGTCGTTATCTGCAAAACCTTGCTCAGATCACGCCTTACCGCCGCTACGTGTCGGGTTTCCCGAACCCCGTACCGAACGATCGCTGGCTGGAAGCTAAAACGCTCTCTCTGCAATACCTCTTATCAACCAATGCACTGCCGGCAGCAGAAACGTTGTCCCGGCGCCTGGCCAGTACCGCGCCAGGTAATCAGGGGTTACGTATAGACTATGCCAGGGTTCTGCAGGCGCGAGGGTTGCCGCAGGCCGCTGAGCGAGAGCTAAAAAAAGCGGAAGTGCTCGAGCCATCCAACCTTGAGCTTGAACGGCAGCAAGCTTATGTCGCACAGGATCTGCATGAGTGGCGGCAAATGGATTTGTTGACGGACGATGTGATGCAGCGCGCCCCGCTGGATATTGGTTCTCAGCGCTTGAAGCGAACGCGTGAGATTCACCAAATGTCCGAACTGCGCATTAACGGCCAGCAGGGGATCCACTCTGATACGCCCGTCAGCGGTGCGCACGATTTTAGCTGGGATATGGCCGTTTATGGCCCGCCCGTGGCCGACAGCTGGCGGCTGTTTGGTGGCCACCGCTTTAACAGCGGGCGTTTTGAAGAAGGTAAGGGCTCCAGCCGCAGCGTGTTTGGGGGCGTCGAATGGCGGCCGCGCAATAGCTGGGTCGAGTTTGAACTCGCGAACAACAACTTCAACGGCGGCAATAAGCCCGGCGGGCGCGTTTCGGCCTGGCACAGCTTCAGCGACAGCTGGCGAGTAGGAGGCGAAGTGGAACGCCTGGCACGGGCAACGCCGCTGCGGGCTTTGCGCAACGGGGTAAGTGCGAATCAGGCCAACCTGTGGGTGCGCTGGCATCAAAACGAACGGCGTGAATATCAGATCGCGACCACGACCAGCTGGTTTTCAGACCATAACCACCGGCAGGAATACGCCTTACAGGGCAAAGAACGGCTGTGGCAGACGGCTCGGATCACGCTCGACCTGCAGCCCGGCGTGGCTTACAGCACCAACAGCAAGACCGACACGGTGTATTACAGCCCGAAATGGGACTTATCCGCCGCGCCAACGCTCGCCGTTAACCATGTGATGTACCAGCGTTATGACACCGTCTGGAGCCAGCAGATCAGCGCCGGAGCAGGCATTTATCGGCAAAAAAATGACGGGGCGGGGGCGATGACCTCTCTGGGATATGGCCAGCGTATTCAGTGGAACAACGTCCTCGACACCGGGGCCATGTTGAACTGGGAAAAGCGGCCCTGGGATGGCAAGCGGGAAACGCATCTCGCCGTCGCTTTTGATGCGAATTTACGATTTTAAGGACAAACATGCTGACCAACAGTTTTCGCCTCGGCCTGATCGTTTTTGGCTGGTTATTGACTTTTTCTGGCCTGGGCGCGCAGGAGATTCATTTTCTGCCGCCGAAAGAGCGGCCGTTGCCTGAAGCTAACCGGCCCTGGCCAAAGAATCATTTTCTGGTGCTGGCTTACCATGATGTTGAAGATCGCGACCCCGATCAGCGTTATCTGGCGGTGCGCACCAGCGCCCTTAACGAGCAAATCAGCTGGCTGCTGCAAAACGGCTATCACGCGGTCAGCGTGCAGGCAGTTTTGGACGCCCACCGGGGAGGCACACCGTTGCCGTCAAAGGCGTTTTTACTCACTTTTGATGATGGTTACAGCAGCTTTTACACCCGCGTGTGGCCGCTGCTCAAGGCTTATAATGTCCCTGCGCTCTGGGCTCCTGTCGGCAGTTGGGTCGATACCCCAGCGGGGAAGAACGTCGATTTTGGTGGGCTGATGACCGCCCGCGATAAGTTTGCCACCTGGGATATGGTGCGTGAACTTAGCCAGTCGACGCTGGTTGAGATTGGCTCACATACCTGGGCGTCACATTACGGCATTCAGGCGAATCCCCAGGGTAGCCGTGAGCCTGCGGTCGCCAATCGGGCTTGGGATAAAGCCACCAGCCAGTACGAAAGTGACGGGCAGTTCACCCGGCGTATTGGCGACGATGCGCGCCAAATCAGCCAAAAAATTAAGCAGGTAAGCGGGAAAGCGCCTCGTGCCTGGGTCTGGCCTTATGGCGCGGCTAACGGCACCTCACTCAGCGTGCTCAAAAAGCAGGGTTACCAGATGGCGTTCACGCTCAATGATGGCCTCGCTGACGCCCGCGACCTGGACAACATTCCGCGAGTGCTGATTTCCGGCAATCCAACGCTCAAAGCATTCGCCAGCATGGTGAGCCGCGTCCGGGAGCCGGATCCGGTGCGCGTTATGCATGTGGATCTCGACTATGTCTACGACCCGAACCCGGTGCAGCAGGCGAAGAATATCGATGCGCTTGTGCAGCGGGTGTATGACATGAAAATCAGCCATGTCTTTTTGCAGGCGTTTTCAGACCCGCTGGGCGACGGCAATATCAAGTCGCTCTATTTTCCCAACCGTTGGCTGCCCGTTCGTGCCGACCTGTTTAACTTCGTCGCCTGGCAGCTACGTACCAGAGGCGATGCCAAAGTGTTCGCCTGGCTTCCGGTGCTCTCTTTTGATCTGAATGCCGCGCTGCCCAGGGTGCAAAGCTGGGACGCCGCCAGCGGGAAGACGCATCGGGCCACCAGCCCTTATCTGCGACTTTCTCCATGGAACCGGCAGGTTCGGCATCAGATTGTCGACATCTATGAAGATCTCGCCCGGCATGCGGTGTTTGACGGCATTCTTTTTCACGACGACGCGCTGCTCACGGATTTTGAAGATGCCGGGCCGGACGCCATGACCGCTTACCGGCAGGCGGGGTTTCAGGGAAGCATCGGCGACATTCATCAAAACCCGGCTGAACTTCAGCGCTGGACGCGCTTTAAAAGCCAGACGCTGATTGAGTTCACCCGCACGCTGACCGATGCGGTGCGGAATATCCGTGGCCCACAGATAAAAACTGCCCGAAATATCTTTGCGCTGCCGATTCTGGAGCCGGAGAGTGAGGCGTGGTTCGCCCAGAACATTGACGATTTCCTGGCTGCCTACGACTGGACGGTGCCGATGGCGATGCCGCTGATGGAGTCCGTGCCGCTGGAAGAGAGCAATAGCTGGCTGGAACAACTGATCAAAGCCGTGGCGGCGAAGCCTTCGGGAATGAATAAAACCATTTTTGAGCTTCAGGCGCGTGACTGGAACCACAAGGCGCAGAAAGGCATCGCTGATAAACAACTGGTGGAATGGATGCTGCTGCTGCAGCTGAACGGCGTGAAGCATTACGGCTACTACCCGGACGACTTCATCAATAACCAGCCTGATATTTCAAGTATCAGACCTGAAATTTCCTCTTACTGGTACCCAAACAATGACTGATCGTCTTCTTTCCTTGCTGATTCTGGGCCTGGTCTTTGGGCTGCCGCTCGGCATGGCGGCGGTGTTTACCGGGAAAATCCTGCTGGACTTTGTGTTCTTCTGGCCGCTGTTCATGTCGGTGCTGTGGATGACCGGCGGGCTCTATTTCTGGTTCCGGTTGGAGCGCCACTGGCCGTGGGACAAAGACGTGCCGCCGCCGCAGCTTGAAGGCAATCCGCTGGTCTCTATCCTTATCCCGTGTTTTAACGAAGGTAAAAACGTCCGTGAAACGATAGAAGCCGCGCTGGCCCAGCGCTATACCAACATTGAGGTGATCGCCATTAACGATGGTTCGCGCGATAACACCGCTGAGATCCTGAACAAACTTGCGCAGGAATACCCGAAGCTGAGGGTGATTCATCTGGCCGCTAATCAGGGTAAAGCTGTGGCCCTCAAAGCCGGTGCCGCCGCCGCGCGCGGGGATCTGCTGGTGTGCATCGACGGCGATGCCTTACTGGAGCGGGACACTGCGGCTTATCTTGTGATGCCGCTGATTCGGCACCCCAATGTGGGTGCCGTTACCGGGAATCCACGAATCCGCACCCGCTCGAATTTGATTGGCCGTATTCAGGTCGGCGAATTCTCTTCGATCATCGGGCTGATTAAACGCACCCAGCGTATTTATGGCCGCGTTTTTACCGTTTCCGGCGTGGTTGCCGCCTTTCGCCGCCAGGCGCTGGCGGATGTGGGGTACTGGAGCCCGGACATGATCACCGAAGACATTGATATCAGTTGGAAACTGCAGCTGCATCACTGGACGCTCTATTTTGAGCCGCGCGCGCTGTGCTGGATCCTGATGCCGGAAACGCTCAAAGGGCTTTGGAGGCAGCGGCTGCGTTGGGCGCAGGGCGGGGCGGAAGTGTTCCTGGTCAACCTGCGTCGTCTGTTCCGCTGGGAACACCGCCGGATGTGGCCGCTGTTTATGGAGTACGTACTCTCGACGGTTTGGGCCTTTGCCTATGCGATCACCATCCTGTTGTTTATTGCCAGCCACCTGACCGCACTGCCGGCCAATCTGGTGGTTGAAACACTCTTTCCGCCGGAGTTTACCGGGCTGTTGCTGGGCGTGATGTGCCTGATGCAGTTCCTGGTCAGCCTGTTCATCGAGCGGCGTTATGAAAAGCGGATAGCCGGATCGCTGTTCTGGATTGTCTGGTTCCCGCTGATGTACTGGATGATAGGCCTGTTTACCACCCTGGTGTCGTTCCCGAAAGTGATGCTTAAACGCCGCCGCGCCCGCGCGCGCTGGATAAGTCCTGACCGTGGAAAAGGAAGAATATGATGCAGACTAACACGCTGATATTGAACGAAGACCGACTGGGGCCGCGCCTGTTCGACGGCCTGATCACCGCCATTGCCTGGGCTGGTTTTCTGTACTGTGTGTGGAAAAACTTGCTGCTTCAGCTGATGTTATTGCCCGACCAGCGCGGGGAAATCATCGCGCAGTCGCTTAATTCCGTGCTGCTGTATTTACTGATTGCGGCCATAAACGGTTGGCTGCTGATCCTCTGGTATCAGTACAGCCTGCGCAGGTACAGCGACCGATATCGCGACGAGCATAGCCCGTTTCAGCTTAGCGAGCTGGCCCGCAGCTTTAACTTGTCGACGCAGCTCGTTTCCGAGATGAGCCAGTACAACCAGCTCACGGTGTATCACGACCAGATCGGGCAGATTATCGAGCTTAAGGCTACGGCTGACGGGCTGCAAAGGGGGCAGCCGGAGGAATGAAAGAGAGAGGGCGAATACCCGAAAGGGGCGGCAACTGCTTTTTGATGCCGCCCCGGCGTTTGAAATAAACGCTATAAAACACGAGTTGCCATTTTATATTCGGAGAAGCTGAGCTCCAGCACGTCATCACTCTTTAACGGACCAACGCCTTCTGGTGTGCCGGTGAGAATAATATCTCCGGCACGCAGGGTGAAGAATGTGCTCATATAGGCAATCAGTGGCACAATTTTATGTATCATGTCAGCCGTGGAGCCCTGCTGGCGAATTTCACCGTTAATTTTCAGTTCGAGTGAGGTATTTTGGGCGTCACCCTTAAACTTCTCAGCTGAAATAAAAGGCGACAAAGGGCATGAGCCATCGAAGCCTTTAGCTTTTTCCCACGGCTGGCCAGCTTTTTTCATTTTGGCCTGAAGTTCACGGAGCGTGAGATCAAGGGAAATGCCGTATCCGGCAATGGCCTGAAGCACCTCTTCATTGCTGGCTTGTTTAAGCGAAGAACCTATCAACACCGCCAGCTCCAGCTCATGGTGTACAGGCCCAAACCCTGTGGGCAATGCCAGTGGCTGGCGGAGGTCACACAGCGCCGTTTCGGGTTTAATAAACACAACAGGTTCGTCCGGCGTTGCGCTGCCCATTTCCTGAATATGTTTAGCGTAATTGCTGCCCACGCAAACCACTTTGCCGACAGGAATATTTAACAGGTCACCCTGCCAGTTGCGGTGTTGATACATATTTTTGATCCTCAATAACGCCGAGATTAAAGAATGCTTTCTTAATGTTGTATGGGGGAGGTCTTTATATTGCAATATCAAAATACAACGGTAATTGACTGCGAGTAGCGCAGTCTTTTAAATAATGCTTCACGTTTTCTGGCCATATTACCCCCTTGACGATGCTGGCATTTCGCAGGAAAACGAACAGTTCGATATCCGTGAGTGATAAAGATTGACGGCTGCCAATAGGGTGGCTTAATAGCGGGCTTAGTTCGTCGAGTTTAAGGTTTAGCATCTGAATCCATTTCTCAGATTGGGCGAACTTTTCCTCGAGGTTGCCTATCGCGTCCGTTTCTTTCTGATAATAACTTCTATAAGCAGAGGGCGTTGCCAACTCCGCAAAAGGCGTTCGGCTAAAACGCGGGTAGGTTAAATTCTTAAGGAAAAGGCGCAATGACGCGACCCATTCGTCTGTGTCTGGTTGACGCTCGGAAGTTAAAACGGGTTCGCCATTCAGGCTATCCAAATAATGAATAATCTCGTTACTTTCGGCGATGGCTTGCCCGTTGGCCTGGGTTAACACCGGTACGACTTTTTTTCCTACCAGGCGGAAAGTCGTTTCTTTGTCGTCCGCCATTACGACTTGCAGGTTCAAAGGGATGCCTTTTAACCCGGCAAAATAGCGAACTTTTGCGCAAAAAGGGCAATGCTCATAATAGTACAGCTGCATTTTGGGTCCTTGAGCCCGTGTCGGGCGCCTGCTCTGGATGCAGAAATAGTGGCGGGCAATGGCCAGATGCGGAAGTCCCGATTTCTGAGGCACCTGATCTCAATTTAAGGTCATCCCGCCTGAAAGCGATAAGACCAGCCCGGAGGAGGTGGTAACGGCACTATTAGCGTGGCTCCCCATTTGCCAGCAGAGCCACGGCCTCGGTTGCGCACCGCTGCATATCATCCAGCAGGCTTAAGGGCTTTTTATATTTTCGCGTAATAAACGCGTAGGGGGGGATGGCGATGTTCACCGGGCAGGGAATTAATTTGACCCGGTCATGCCACAAGAATTGATTGATCTGTGACGTCGGGGCAATGCTCAGCCCAGCGGTTGCGGCGGTGAGATTAATCAGATTGAGGATCCCGCGGCATTCAATCATGGGTACCAGAGGCGGGGCGTTGAGCATCGAGATTGCCTTATCGACCAGGTGGCGGATGTGGGAGTCGGCGTGAGGCAATATCCAGGGGCCTTCGAGGATTTGCTCAAGCGTGGCGTGGGCATGGTCATAAAGTGCATGACCCCGGCCAGCAATAATACTGAGCGACTCATCCCACAGAAAGATTTGAGCCAGCTCGACGCCGGGAGATAAGGTTGCGGTTGTATCGACGTTGCCAATAACAGCATCTAGTTCGCCTTCGACCAGTTTCTGCAGCAACGCATCAAGGGTATCTTCCTGGATATCCACATAAACATTGCCATGTTGCGTTCTAAACAAATTGAGCATCTGAGGAAGTAAGAAACTGATCAGATAGGGCGAGGCGCCAATCCGAACACGCCCTCCGATATCGCGGGACTGCAAGGTATGCTGCTGAACAAGCGCCACCTCTTGCAGAATGATTTTTGAACGAGCGATCAGCATTTCTGCCTCGGACGTCAGGGTTGAACCCTGCTTTTCTCGTTTAACCAGCGTGATACCAAAAGCATGTTCAAGATCGTTGATCAGCGCCACGGTAGCTGACTGACTGAGCCCCAGCTCAGCGGCGACACGCCGCAACGAGCCTAACTGCTGTAAGGCATCCAGGGCCTGAAAATGACGAAGCCGAAGCCGTGAAAGCGCGACGGAAAGTGGCGGCTGCTCCTGATGAGTTGGCAAGGTGATATTCCTTCGGTAAGCGGAAGTCCTTTAAGCATAATCATCGACAAATAAATAACGGCTCACAATATTGCTAATACCAGAAGCTAACTGTGTTTATTTCCGATCGTTTAGCGCAGCAGCGTCAATGTGTCGGGCAATTGCTGAGGCACAACTTCTTTTAAGGCATCGCCCAGCAGCGTGATATGGGCTAAACGCGCCGAGTGCTTCGGCCAGACAAGCCAATAGCCTTCCCCGCTGGCAATCGCTTCGGCAAACGGCAGTGCGAGCTGACCACTCTGGATTGCCGCCTGGCATAACAACGCATCACCGATTGAAATGCCGTGGCCGCTGATGGCCGCCCGAATGCCCTGTTCCAGCGTGTCGAATACCGTGCCGCGCGCAATATTAAGTTCGTTGAATTGTCCGGTGCGCTTTAGCCATCTTCGCCAGTCACGGCGATCCGGAGAGGGGTGAATCAGCTCACAGCGAGACATGTCCATGCGGGCCTGTTCAACCTGGGCTGGCGAGCACACTGGCACCAGCCACTCGTCGAACAGCAGGCGGGCTTCCGTCCCAGCACCAAACCGACCATCACCCAACAGAATCGCGCAGTCATAAGGTTCGTGGGTAAAGTCCACGCTATCGGTATCCATCCACACGCTGGTCATTTCTATTTCCGGCTTAGCGTGCCGCTGCCGGAAGGCGCTCAGCACATCCAGCAGCCAGCGCATGGTCAGCGTCGACGGCGATTTTAAACGCAGTTTACGGTTGCCGCTGCGAAATGCATGGCAGGCCTGATCCAACCGATGAAAACCCTCCGAGAGCTGCATCGCCAGCGCGTTACCGGCGGCCGTAACCTCGACTTTGGGGCCATTACGGTGAAACAGCTCGCATTCGAACCAGGCTTCAAGCGTGCGGATATGTCTGCTGATTGCGCCGGGCGTGACGTTTAACTGCGCTGCGGCTTTGCTGAACGAACCTGACCGGGCGGCAACCTCAAACGCACGCAGCGCATACAGTGGCGGCAGTGTCATAATAGAGTGCTTCTATTGTGAGTATTACTCACATTGAATCGTAGTTTTTTCCGTTTTTCAACGCCTGGAGTAGAGGGTTTAATGCATCACAGTGAAACCGATTGTGAGAATTTAACACTATGAATATTCCCCTGCTGGGTGCCTACACGCTCGCTGTCTTTATGTTGATCCTGACCCCCGGCCCGGTTGTTGCCCTGGTGACCGGTACGGCGGCGCGGCACGGCAGCAGGAAAGCGTTTCTGACCGTCATCGGCACCAACAGTGCTTCGCTGGTGCTGATTGCCTTTGCGGCCATGGTGCTGGCGGGCATTGTTTCTCTCTCGACGCTGCACCTGTCTTTGCTGGGTCTGGCGGGCTCGGTGTTTATTGGTTGGGGGGCTATCGTCAGCCTGCAAAGCAGGCATGAAGGAAGTGTTGCAAGAACGGCAATAAGCGACGGGGGAGGACTCTTAAAAGGCTTTGTGGTTGGCGTCTCTAACCCAAAAGACATTCTGTTTTTTGTCTCTTTTTTCCCTCAGTTTATGGCGGTTACCCAGGATTTTAGTACCAGTATTATGACGCTAGCCCTGGTGTGGATTGTGCTTGATTTTGCGATCCTGGCGCTTTATATCCTCACCGTGCAGCGCTGGGTGCCTGAGCGGCACGGTAAATTGCTCGACCGAATCTCAGCGCTTTTTCTGCTTGCCGTGGCGTTGTTTGGCCTGGTTTACAACGCCAGCGCGCTTTTCTCGCTCTATGAGGCGTAAAGCCTTATTTCGGGCGCTTTGAAGCCTGTTTCACCTTGCCAAAATGCATGGAAAGATAAAGCCCCATGAGCAAAAAGCCGATGGCCGCGGGGATAAGGTTATGGGGCTGGGCGAAAGACGACTCGCTTTTGAATATCAGCAGGAGCGCAATAAGCGCATTCAATGCGCCCCAAATAAAATTGCTCAGCGGCGAAGAAAGACCCACGCCTCGGGGTTTGGCAAACGGCGTTGGGAAGCGTTCTCCCGTCAGACCGCAAACCAAATGTGGCACGCTGTTGCACAGCAGTGCGCCGATAAACAAATCCATCACAATATGCATTTTTACCTCGTAGCCTGCCGCTTCATGATATTGCCGATGATCGGCCCGAAGGCGACCAGAATAATAAAGCGGGTCATCTGCATCGACATCACAAAGGCGATGTCGATGTGCTTGCTGGAGGCGGCGATAATCGCCACGGAATCCGCGCCGCCGGGGCTCATAGCCAGATAAGCGGTGAGCGGGTCGATATCGGCCACGACCACCAAAAATGCCGCCATCACCCCGCAAAGGACAATCAAAATCACAATACTGACCGCAATACGCGGCAGCACCTGGGCAGCATGTTTTAACAGCGGGCGTGTGAATTTCAGCCCGATGCGCCAGCCGACAATGGTGTACGCCAGCACCAGCACCCACTGCGGCAGCGCGATTTCAATCCAGTTATTTTGCGAGAGCACCACGCCAGCGATCAGGGTGATCAACAGTGCCCCGGCAGGCAGACGCAGCAGTTTGGCCGCAATGCAGCCGAAAGCGATAAGCCCAAAGGTTTCAGCCATCGCAACGTGAGAGCCGTGCGCAAAAAGATCGATCGCCGCTGATGTGGCCGGGATGTGCTCGCCTGAGACTTTCATCAGCACGGAAGCGACGCTTGCCACCATAATCACCCGCAGATATTGCATGGCGGCGACAAGCTGTGTGTCTGCGCCGTTGGCTTCGGCCATCAGCGTCATGGCGGTAGCTGCGCCGGGGCTTAATCCCCAGAGCGCGGTGGTACCGGGCAGGATGCGCATACGGGTCATTATCCAGCCGAGCAGCATACAGATAAAAATCACCGAAAAGACACAGACAATAAACAGCAGCCAGTGAGAGCTGAAGGTGTCGGCGAGGCTGCGGGGCATTTTGCTGGCAATCATACAGCCGATGACGCCCTGGGCGATAAGAAACAGCGAGCCGTTGGGCTGAATTTTTGCGCCGTTGAGGGAGACAACGATCCCGGCGGCCATCGGCCCAAGTAACAGAGCGGCGGGAATATTTAGCCAGGTGAGCAGCCCGCCGAAAAGCGCGGTGGCAGCAATCAGCGTGCTCCACTGCATGCGCTGGGGTGACAGCAGGTGATAACCGTTGGGTTTGGCAGGATCTTGTTTCTTCATTGTTGTATAGCCGCCCGCAGCGCGGAAGAATATTCGGTTTAAGCTGGCTCACGCCTGAGTCGTGGCTTAAACTCAGGGAGAGTTAAGTTATGCGAGGAACTCCTCACATAACTTAGATTCTAGAGGATGCCCTCGCATATCTCAATGGGCGTTATGCGAATAAATGTTAGCGGATTGATACGAAATATTTTATGACGAAACCAGCGCCCTTAGCGGCAAACCAGCCTAAACGCCTGCGCGGCCATCTTCGGGTGGCGGCAATAACCGAAGCAGCCACCCGACTCTTCGCTGAGAAGGGCTTTGACGCCGTGACCATGACCGAGATCGCCGCCAGCTCGGGCACGGCCATTGGCTCGCTGTACCGGTTTTTCCCCAACAAAGAGTCGCTGGCCGACGCGCTGCTGCTGGAGTACACCCGTGAAGTGATCGACAGGCTGGAAGCGCTGGAGGCAAGCGTTACCGGGGTGGACATCCCCGCAGCTGCAGACTTGTTCACTCGCTTTGTGCTTTCGCTGCAGTCACAGCGAACCTTTGCCCTGAGGCTGGTGGAAGAGCGCGGCGAGCATGAAGCGGCTCGCCTCCAGTTCAGGGACGCCATGCGTGGCGGGTTTTCCACCGCACTTCAGATAGTGCTCCCTGGTTTATCCCCTGAACGTGCCAGCCTGATGACCATTGTTATTCTGCAAATGCTCAAAGGAGCGGCGGCGGCCAATCTGCAAAATGATGCAGAACGCAAAGCGGTGCTCGCCGAAGCGCAGGCGCTGCTGGTGTTGTACCTTTCAACAGAACAGTCGAAATAGCAGCAGGTTACCAGCCGACGATCCGCTGCCAGACTTCGTGCCCCTCGCCATCTTCGCTCAGAACCTGATATTGCTGATGCATGGCGGCGGTGGCGCAGGCGTGGTTGGGCAGAATACGCACCCGGCTGCCGACGGGTAAATCATCGACGACAAAGGCTGACGCTTCCGGCAAGGTAATGATGCCGTGCTCCTGGTTGGTCGTGTTGACCAGCAGGTTTTCTAAGGGATTACCGTTCAGGCTGCACACCTGGCCGTAGCCGTAGTCCTGACTTTGCGCCGCCGTGCCCCTGTCGCGGGAAAGCGCCATCCATCCGGCATCGATAAATACCCAACCTTTCTCCCTGTTGTGGCCGATCACCGTGGCGACGACGCTAATCGCAATATCCTCCAGGCGGCAGACTCCGACGTTTTTCATCACCAGGTCAAAGGTGGTAAATACCCCGGCTCTGACTTCGCTGATGCCGGGGAGATTGTCTGCAAAATGGGCTGTCGGCGTGGCACCTACACTTAATACGGGGCAAGCATAGCCCTG
The DNA here is from genome assembly GCF_900177785.1 of Cedecea sp. NFIX57. Classification (NCBI taxonomy): domain Bacteria; kingdom Pseudomonadati; phylum Pseudomonadota; class Gammaproteobacteria; order Enterobacterales; family Enterobacteriaceae; genus Cedecea; species Cedecea sp. NFIX57. Next base: position 24,657 of record NZ_FXAS01000006.1, read on the forward strand.
CGAGCGCAGACGGTTTCCAGCGGTTTTAATGGCAGTATATTCGGCTCTGGCGGCCGCGAGAATAGCCTCGTCCGTGCGGCAGCTATAGGATTCCCCGGCGTGAGCCAGCAGCCCGGTCAACGTTGAGCTACTTGCCTCAATGAGGCGGGCCAGCGTCAAAAGTTCGTCGCTGAGCGGCGGCAAACCGCCCCGGTGACCGTCGCAATCCACTTCAATAAAAACCGAAAACGCCAGATTGTGCGCCCGGCTGTACTCAGCCACTGCGATAGCCTGCGGTTCGCTATCGAGCAGGATATGCAGATTCACACCTTTAGCCATCAGCGCCGCCACGCGGGGAAGTTTGTGGGGCGCGATACCGACGGCGTAAAGCAGGTTAGTGTATCCCGCCGCGGCAAAGGCTTCAGCCTCGGCGAGCGTGGAAACCGTAGCCGGGGAATCACTGTGCTTAAGCAGATAGCGGGCGGCCTCAATGGAGCGCAGCGTTTTCAGATGTGGCCGGACTTCGCTCCCTAAGGCGTCAACGCGGGAATAGAGCCGCTCAATGTTGTGCAGGTATTTGCTTTTCTCGATCAGCAAAAAAGGGGTATCACGGGTGGTGAGCCATTCGGTGGACATAGCGGGTCTCCTGTTGTGTGAGAGGCCATGTTGCCATTAGGCTAATTAGGTATAAATTAATATAAAGGAAATGAATAATTAGGTTTCAACTTAATGATAAACAGCGACGATCTGGCTTTCTTCCACACTATTGCCACCCACAGCACGCTGGCCGCCGCAGCAAGGGCGATGAACGTCACGCCGCCTTCCGTTACGCAGCGCCTGCGCGGGCTGGAACAAAAACTTGGTGTTGATCTTATTTTGCGGCCTTCTCGGCAGGTTTCACTGACCGATGAAGGTTCGCTGCTGCTTAGCCGGGCAGAAAAAATACTCACCGAGCTGGCTGGACTGCAATCTGCGCTGGATGACCGGCGACAGCAGGTCAGTGGGAAGCTGCGCGTGCTGGCCCCGCTGGGGTTTGGCAACGATTATATTGCGCCGTTGCTGGGGGAATACGCTGCCCAGCATGAAAGCCTTGAAGTGGAGTTGACGCTTTCCGACGACCCGCATTGGGCCACGCTACACAAGTGGGATTTGGTTGTTTTCATCGGCGAGTTGCGTGACTCCAGCATGCACTGCATCAAGCTTGCGCCCAACCAGCGCTTTATCTGTGCTTCGCCGGAATATCTGAATCGAAAGGGCACGCCGCTAACCCCGGAACAGCTTGTGGAGCACGACTGCATTGCGCTGCGGGAAAACAGCGAAGACGTGACGCTGTGGCGTTTTTCCGGCCCTAAAGGAGACTGTCCACAGCGGGTCTCGCCTAAATTATCGAGCAACGAAGGGAGAGTGGTAAAAGAGTGGGCGCTGGCGGGCAGGGGGATCATTATGCGCTCCGAATGGGATGTGCTGCCGCAAATCCACAGTGGCGAGCTGGTGAGACTACTGCCGGAATACACGCTGCAGGATGCTGACATCGTGGCGCTGAGCGGCACTCCTCAGGCAGAACGAAGTCCCAGGGCGCAAAAGTTTATCGAGCTACTTAAGCTGCGGCTGGCGGGTAGGCCCTGGGGGGAATATGCTCATGCGATTGGCGCAAGGGCATAGGAAATAGCATCCCCATCATCAACCATGCCAAGGGTAACAAAGCCTGTTCGGTCCAGATGCATACCTGCAATAAGCAGTTTTTCCCTTGCGGCTTGTTTCAGCACGTTTTTCCGCGTTTGTTCGGCTTGCACCGGATCAATGTCGAAGAGAATACAGGCGCTGGGCTGCGCAGATTGAATATGGGGGTAATGAACGATGTCCCCCCATATGAGTAAGCTTTTATCGTCCGCATCAATGCGAAAGCCAGTGTGGCCCGGCGTGTGACCCGGTAACCAAACCGGGAGGATACCCGCCATGATTTCACGCTGGCTAAAAAAATGCAGGTTCTGTGCATAGGCCTCTATTGTTTGACGTGCCAGCCTGAAGTTAAGTTTGCCCCGCTCGTTGGCACCTCTTTGTTTTTCATCATTCAGCCAGTACTCTGCTTCCAGAGGGTGCAAATGAAGTTCCGCCTGTCTATAGACAGGGTTTCCTTCAGCATCCAGCAGGCCGCCAATATGGTCAGGATGACAGTGACTCAACAAAACCATGTCCACGTCATCTGGACCGACACCCAGAGCGGCAAGATTTGTTCTCAATTGCCCGCCAACGTTATTCCGTCCCCCCGTACCTGTATCCACCAGCAGGGTTAGTCCCTTCCCGTGAATCAGGTAAGCGTTAATTTGAATATTGCCGGGTTCGGCCAGGCCTGCGCTCTGCTGGATGGCTTTTGCTTCAGCGATGTCTATGCCAGAGAGTAAATCCAGGCTAGCGGACATAGAGCCATCACTTAAGGCGGTAACCAGAAAATCGCCAATCTGGCAGGACGGAAAAGATGAATAATTCATAAAGACCTCAGGGGAGTTCAGGAGATAGACCCGGTTTTTATGCCTGACGGCGGTGGAGTAAAATCATTCGACGCTTGCTCACTTCCAGAGACATGGCATCGACTAATCACCGCAGGCGTAAATCAGTAAATCGGCTTGATGATTTTTTGTCATGCTACTGGCTATACTTCCGCAAATGAATCGATAATATTTCATCGATCAGTGATATTTATTCACTGATTGTTGATTATCTGTCTGGAGGCGTATGCGTAGAAAAATTCCCAGCAGTACATCCCTGCAGGCTTTTGAGGCGGCGGCCCGGCACGGTAACTTTGCCCGGGCAGCCGAGGAACTTTCGCTGACGGAAGGGGCCATTAGTCGCCAGATTGCACGCCTTGAATCGTTACTGGGTTGTCGACTATTTGACCGGACAGGGAGCCGCGTGAAACTCAACCCTGTCGGTACGCGTTATGCCTCCCATGTTCGCGAAACGCTTAAGCGAATTGAAAGAGATACTCAGTACGTCATGGGTATGCCGAGGGACAGCAGGAGTCTGGATATTGCCGCGCCACCGACATTTTCGAGCCGGTGGCTTATCCCCCGGCTGAGCCGTTTTGCTGCTTTGCATCCGGACATCACGTTAAATATTGCCGCCAGAACCGATCCTTTCGTTTTGAGCGGAAGCGGTTTTGATGCCGTAGTGCATTTTGAACATGCCGCATGGGCCGGGATGCGCGTGCAGTTTCTCTTTGAGGAAAAACTGGTTCCCGTATGCCACCCGGGTTTGTTAACAGATCATGAGGGAAAGGGACAGTTGAAGGATTTACCAAGAATTCACCGACGACTGAACCCGGATGCATGGCATCACTATGCCCGTGCAACGGGAATAAGCCTTGATAATCTGGCGCAGGGAGCCCGGTACGATCTTCATGAAATGGCCATTGCTGCCGCACTGGCTGGGCAAGGCGTTGCCCTGGTACCACGCATGTACGTTGCACAAGAACTCGATAACGGAAGGCTGGTCGCCCCCTGGCCGGAATCAGACTCGTTGAGTAAAAAATTCTGTTTAGTGAAACCGGTGGAGACGGGAATCAACGAATCCGCATTAAGCGATTTTGAACGCTGGCTACTGGCCGAAATTAATACGCAAACAGGGACATTCCGCTAATATAATGACGCAGCCAATAGTGCAAGACCATAAATATTAAGGTGAATAATGACTATTCAGGTTTTAATTCCAGACGATTATCAGCTTGCCACTCAGGCACTCACTTTTCTCCACACTCATGATAAGTTCTGCTGCACTTCGCTTGGGGATTTAACGAAAAGCACCCAGGCAGACGAACAGTTTCTGAATGCTCAGGCATTAATCCTTATTCGTGAAAGAACCGTGGTTGATGAGGCATTTTTACGCCGGGCACCGAATCTAAAGCTAATCAGCCAAACGGGTAAATTGGCAAGAAATGTTGATATTGACGCCTGTACTCGGGCAGGTGTTGCGCTAGTCGAAGGCGTGGGTTCTCCGGTGGCTCCGGCAGAATTAACCTGGTTATTAATTATGGCCTCGAGACGTAAACTGGTTTCTTCAGTGAATGCGATGAGGGAAGGGCGATGGCAAACGGAAATAGGATCTGCGGTCAGTCAGCAAGTCATCGGTATTCTTGGGTTTGGCAAGATAGGTAAACGCATTGCAAGTTATGCGCAGGCATTTGATATGCAGGTTCAGGTTTGGGGAAGTGAACGTGCTAAGGACGAAGCGCGGTCTGCCGGGTTCCTGGTGCCGGAAAATCGTGAACAGTTTTTTGCTACATCCGATATTGTCACCGTTCACCAGCGCTTAGTGGCGCAAACAGAGGGCAACATTACCTTTGCCGATCTGTCAGGGATGAAAGCCGATGCCTTGTTCGTTAATACCAGCCGTGCGGAACTGGTTGCGGAAGGGGCTCTTTACGAAGCGCTAAAACAGGGCTGTCCTGGCTATGCCGCGCTGGATGTTTACGAGGATGAACCCGTTTATAACCCAACCAACCCTTATTTAAGTATGCCGAATGTATTGTGTACTCCTCATCTTGGCTATGTAGAGCAGGCCAGTTACGAGCTATATTTCAAAGTGGCGTTTGATAATGTGATTCGGTATTTCGAAGGGGATAGATCGCAAGTGATAAATTTATCCTTTTGATAATCGATGGTGTGAAAAAATAGATAAAGTTAGATGTCACCAGAGTGCAGGCTAATTTGCACTCCGCGCCGTTAATAATGCGGTAGCCAGAGGTTATACGTGAAGATGAGATTTTATTTTTCTCTCTGGTTGCCCACGCTGTTTTTATTGAAAGCATCACGTAAGCGAGCGCTAAGGACTCCAGCATGAATCCATTTCATCAACTAACGGCTACCAGCCTGACTGGCCAGCAGATTACTCTGTCCGATTACGCCGGTAAGCTGGTGCTGATTGTAAATACCGCCAGCCAGTGCGGCTTTACGCCGCAGTACGCAGGCCTTGAGGCACTCTACAAGAAATATGCCGCGCAGGGGCTGGTGGTGCTTGGCTTCCCCTGCAACCAGTTTGGTAAGCAGGAACCTGGCGACGCCGATGAAATCTCGCGGACCTGCCATATTAACTATGGCGTGAGCTTCCCGATGTTCGCAAAAGTTGAGGTCAATGGCGCTGCAGCGCATCCTGTGTTCCGTTATCTGAAAAATGAACTGCCAGGCGTGCTGGGGGGACGGATCAAGTGGAACTTCACAAAGTTCCTGATTGGCCGGGACGGGAAACCGCTGAAGCGTTTTGCACCGTTCACTACCCCGGAGAAAATAGAAGCCGCAATCGTGGCAGCACTTAAAATCTGAGCGTGCCCGTCATTGGAAAAGTAGTGCCATCTGTGCGGCGTGAAAGGGCTAAGCGAAGAACAAGAAGCGGAATAAAACCTGGCAATCTCTCAATCAGGTGTTGCGGATGTACGTTGCACAAGAGCCTGGCCTCGGAAGGTTTGCCGGCCCCTGGCCGGAAGCAGCCTATAGAGTAATACCATTAAGGTGAATAATGATTATTCCAGGGGTTATACGTGAAAATGAGATTTTATTTCATTCTTCTCTCTGGTTGCCCATGCTGTTTTTATTGAAAGCATCAAGTAAAACCGCTTTCTAAAATACGCCGTCCTGAACTCTTCATCAGGCGAGGCGTGTGTAGCAGCGTAACTTGAAGCTAACGCATTGACGCCGCAACTAGTAAACCAATAAAGAATTTCGTCATCACTTGGCGTTACCTTTCGTGTGATCTCCATACCTCGCTCGTTCACCACAAAATGATATTCCTGGTCATGAATCTCCAGGTAGGGTGTCGCGAAATAGTCAGGCTTATCAGGAATAATAAAGTAATGGTTTCGCCTGGTGCCGCCCCCGAGTTGCTCGCCAATAGCCAGAAGCTCAGCTCTCAGCATTTCGATAGTTTTCATTGTGCGATGTTCAACATGTCGGTTATCCCTCACTCCAGGCTGGGTTTTTAAGTTTTTTATTAATACACCAGTGTTCAATGAAAGTTTGAAGTCTACCCATCCACCAGGAGGATCCCATTCTCCCCGAGCAGAAATGATATCGCCATCAATATCATCTATCACTACGCCATCAATAGCGCACATTTGGGACTGCCAGATAATACCTTTAGTGAGGTTGAGCAAAAAAACGTAGCAGTAAGTTACGACCAGGAAGTTCTCGCTAAGCTCAGTACTGGCAGGGTTAGGGATTGAGTAAATATGCCCGACATAGTCGCCAAGTCGTATGCTTTTGACCTGTTTTGAAGATATTTCAACGATATGTACGTACTGGCCTGACAGAATAACCACGTATTCATCATTACTTAGCATTTCACAAAAGCAGCTATCCGTAATATAGCTGTCATTATCCACCTCAACATAAACGTTGATCAATAAAACAGGGGCTTCATGCTCACAGACTAACACCTTCGTTCTTAAGTGATGGGATTGTGGATTTGGGTCCGCATCTATATTCGAAATGGAATGGTGAACATAACCATCATCGTTCGATGTGTCTAAGAAATGAGCGCTGTATCGCACTGCAAAGGGCTCCATCTGAAAGAGAAAAGTAATGCCTATGAAAATGTTGCTTGCATTTCTGGTTGAGATTTAGCCCATTCGATAACCGCGTCTGAGGGTACTGTTTTTCCAGAACAGAAATCGACGAGATAACCCTCGGATAATTTTGTCAGGCAGCTTGCAGCTGCGAGTGCAGCAATGGCTTCAGCAGCAGGCGCCCCGGCGCAAAATGTGATATCGAAGTTCAGGGATCTGGATAAGTTAAGTTCATTGAGCACCTCGTTATCCAGGTCGCTGGTGTAATATTCAAAGCCAGAAATTACGCCGTTAACTGAACAGCGCAGGAATCCACTGAACGTTAGTAAGGCGATATCGCTGTCAAGCTCACAGGGGAACCTTTGCTGTAATATCTCTTCTTTCCACTCTTCAGGCGTCGGTAGGTTGTTCGTGTGTAAATAAACACCGAAATCACGAGACATATTTAACTTGCCATGATTTGAAATTAGTTTTTCGACGAAAAATAGGAACGTGCCGAACCGCAGATAACGAAAGCGATGATGATGCTGATCAACCAGGGAATCTTTGAACCATAAAAGAAACGATTGCCAATATCGTTTCCCAGAGTAAAACAAGTAAATATCGTAGCACCTGAGTACCAGGCTCGGATAAAGTCTCTTTTCTTGAGCATCTTATAATTTCTCGAATGTCGAATACCAGGATGCTACCGCTGACGCGGGTAAAAAATCAATGACAAAAACCTGACAATATTGGTAGTTATCAAACGTTATGCGCAATTATGTTCGGTATCGCTGGAATGCTGATTCGGGCTCAACTTAAAAAACAGCGTCCAGTAACTGCGTTTTCATTGTGGCTTCAAAGGGCAGAATTTCAGCTGTAGCAATGTTGAGTTTCTGGAATGGGTCCTGGCTAAGGCGGGCTTCCAGAGACTCAATGCTGTCACATTTTGCAAGAATAACGCCGCCATTACGGGGAATTCGTCTTCCTGACGCAAGAAATACTCCCTCTGCGTAACCTTTCTTCAGCCACTCAACATGAGCAGGAATTTGAGCGTCAACTTCTTCTAATGGTTTTATATAAGTCAGAACAACAACGTAAATGATGCTCATCATAAGATCCTGGCGGTTTTGTGAATCATTAATAGACAGACGTACGAATGCATAACCCGGCAGGTTGCTCGTTTTAATCTGTGAGAGTAGAAGCTATCAAACGGAATAAAAAAACCTGGCGATCTCTCAATCGCCAGGCTGGCTAGATAAACTTCTGGTTATTTACCCAGAATCTCTCTGCGAACGATTTCGGCACCGGCGCTTAACGCGTGCAGTTTGCCTCTGGCAACATGGCGCGGCAGCGGAGCCATACCGCAGTTGGTGGAAGGGTAGAGATTTTCGGCATCAACGAACTGCAGCGCTTTGCGCAGCGTATTGGCGACTTCTTCCGGGGTTTCAATGGCGTGGTTGGCCACGTCGATGGCGCCCACCATCACTTTCTTGCCGCGAATCAGTTCGAGAAGATCCATAGGCACATGGGAGTTGTGACACTCCAGCGAAATGATGTCGATGTTCGAGGTCTGCAGCTTTGGAAACGCCTCTTCGTACTGACGCCATTCGGAGCCCAGCGTTTTCTTCCAGTCGGTGTTAGCTTTGATGCCGTAGCCGTAGCAGATATGCACGGCGGTTTCGCACTTCAGCCCTTCGATGGCGCGTTCCAGCGTGGCGATACCCCATTCGTTAACTTCGTCGAAGAACACGTTGAAGGCTGGCTCATCGAACTGAATGATGTCCACGCCGGCGGCTTCCAGCTCTTTCGCTTCCTGGTTCAGGATTTTAGCGAATTCCCAGGCCAGTTTTTCGCGGCTTTTGTAGTGGTTGTCATACAGCGTGTCGATCATGGTCATCGGGCCAGGCAGCGCCCATTTGATTGGCCGGTCGGTCTGTTTGCGAAGGAACTTCGCATCTTCTACAAACACCGGTTTTTGACGAGCCACGGCGCCGACCACTGTCGGGACGCTGGCATCGTAGCGGTTACGGATGCGCACGGTTTCGCGTTTCTCGAAATCCACGCCGTCCAGGTGTTCGATAAAGGTGGTGACGAAGTGCTGGCGAGTCTGCTCGCCGTCGCTGACGATGTCGATATCGGCCAACTGTTGTTCGTGCAGCGCCAGGCGCAGGGCATCCTGTTTACCCTCAATGAGCTCCTGATCCTGCAGCTTCCACGGCGACCACAGCGTTTCAGGCTGGGCCAGCCAGGATGGTTTTGGCAGGCTGCCGGCAGTGGACGTAGGCAATAATCTTTTCATGTTGAATAACCTTGTATTTGGTGTCTCAAAGAGGGTAGTTGGCAGACCACTGCTCTAAAATTGTTTGGTACGGTTTGATGAAGTGCTCTTCAGTAAACTTCCCTTGTTCGATGGCCAAACGGCTGCGTTCTTCACGATCGTAAACAATTTGAGTAAATGAATGATCCTGGTGGTTCAGGCTTGGCTGGAAGCACAGCCCGGCCGGAGAATTCGCGTTGTAAATCTCAGGGCGGTAGATCTTCTGGAACGTCTCCATGGTGCTGATGGTGCTGATAAGCTCGAGGTTCGAGTAGTCATTCACCAGGTCGCCCGTGTGGTAGAACGCAAAAGGCGCCACGCTGTTTGGCGGCATGAAGTAGCGAGCCTTCAGCCCCATTTTGTTGAAATAGAGATCGGTCAGGGAAGATGAATCTTGCTCATATTCGATGCCGAGCACCGGGTGGCGGTTCCCGGTCTGGCGGTAAACGTTTTTGCTGGATACGCTCAGGCAAATCACCGGCGCTTTATTGAAGTTTTCTTTGTAGGTGTCTGAACCAACAAAGTGTCTGAACAAGTTTCCGTGCAGGTCGCCGTAGTTTTCCGGAATGGTGAATTTTTCACGATCCTGGTTGTATTCTGGCAGCAGAACGCTGAAATCATAGTCGCGGACATAGGAGGAGAAGTTGTTTCCGACGATGCCTTCGATGCGCTGGCCGGTTTTCTTATCCAGCACGTGCGTTTTTAAGATCTCAATCGCCGGGAAGGTGTTGCCCTTGCCTTCGACATCCAGCTCAACGGAAATAATTTCAAGTTCAACGCCGTAGCGGTCGGAGGTTGGGTTGTCCCAGTTCGCCAGAGAGTTGAAGCGGTTATCAATCATGATCAAAGCGTTACGCAGGTTCTCCTGACGCTTCTCGCCGCGAGCCAGGTTAGCAAAATTGGTTGTGATGCGCGTATTCCCTGATGGGTTGTAATTCTCATCAAAAACAATGCTCTTAAGAGTAAAAGTAAACGCTTTAGTCATGGTAATCCGGCACCTTAATTCTGTTTTTTGCCTGTATCTACTGCTTGATTTCTCACAGATAACCTTTGGTTAGCTGTGGTTTTACCTGTCAGTAATCTTCACATTGCATGTCGTTAACAATATTGCATCTTTTATGCCTGAGTCACAGTTTTAGTAAAAGTGATTTAATTTCATTAGAACATGAGCGGTGTTCATGATTTGGAATATGGCCCGGAGAGATCTCCTCCGGGCCTGATAAGTCGGTTAGTTATCGACCTTTGGTGGGCGGATTTTGAACCAGATCGCATACATGGCGGGCAGGAACAGCAGCGTCATAAAGGTGCCGCCAAAAGTCCCGCCGATGAGCGTGTACGCCAGCGCTCCCCAGAACACGGAATGGGTCAGGGGAATAAACGCCAGAATCGCCGCCAACGCGGTCAACAGCACAGGGCGTGAACGTTGGATCGTCGCTTCAACCACGGCATCAAAAGGCGTCAGTCCTGCCTGCTCGTTATGCTTTATCTGGCCGATGAGGATCAACGTGTTGCGCATTAAAATCCCCGAAAGCGCAATCAGCCCCACCAGGGCGTTGATGCCGAACGGCTGGTTGAAAATCAGCAGCGTTGGCACCACGCCGATAAGCCCCAGCGGGCTGGTGGCAAACACCATCAGCATGGCTGAGATCGACCGAACCTGAAGAATAATCACCAACAACGTTAACGCGATCATGATCGGGAACAGCGGGGCCATGGCCGCCGTAGCCTTGCCGGATTCTTCAATGGCGCCTGCTTCTTCGATGCGGTACCCCGCCGGAAGCTCAGCCACAATAGGTTGAATTTGTTTCACGATCGCCGTTGACACATCCGGCGGCTGAAGGCCATCGGCGACATCGCCACGCACGGTAATGGTTGGCGTCCTGTCGCGACGTCGGAGCACCGGGTCTTCCATCACCACCTCAACCTTCCCGATTTGCGAGAGCGGCACTTTTTGCCCGTTCGCGCCGATGAGCGTTAATGCAGCGAGCTGCGCCGGATCGTCCCGCACGCTGCCTCGCGCTCGCCCGGTAACCTGCACGGAACGGATATCTTCTCGTACTTCGGTCAACGGCGCGCCGGAAAGCAGAAACTGTAATTGCTGCGAGACGGAAGAGGTGGTTAAGCCCACGGCGTTGAGCCTGTCCTGGTTGAGGGTGAAATGCAGCGTAGGGACCCGGGAGCCCCAGTCGATGTTCACGGTGCGCATCAGCCCGCTTTGATTCATCACTTTTTCAACCCGCGACGAAATCGTTCTCAGCACGTCCGGGTCTGGCCCCATCACGCGAAACGCCACCGGGTAGGGCGTATAAGGCCCGAAGACCAGTTGGGTGACACGGACTTGAGCTTCCGGTGCCAGCCCGTTGCTGATGGCCTGACGGAGTCGCAGTTTCAATGCTTCTCGTGCATCGGGATCGGGCGTGAGGATCACGATTTTTGCGAATGAAGGATCGGGCAGCTCAGGCGCCATGGCCAGGTAGAAACGCGGCGCGCCCTGGCCGATGTAGGAGGTGACGATTTTGGACTCTTTCTGGGCGCTGAGCCATTTCTCAATGCGCTCGGTAGTCCTCGTCGTCTGCTCGATGGAAGTCCCATAAGGCAGTTGCACTTCTACCAGCACTTCCGGGCGGTCGGAGATGGGGAAGAACTGCTTTTTCACCACGGCCATTCCGGCTATCGCCAGCACAAACAGGCCAATGACCGAACCGGCGGTCAGCCACTTGCGGGCGATGACTTTTTTCAGCAATGCCCGGAAGCGATTGTAGTTTTTACTGGTGTACAGCGCGTGTTCAGCCAGTGCGGCTTTGTGCATATCCGGGAGCAATTTCACGCCGAGATAAGGCGTGAATACCACGGCCACCAGCCAGGACGCTATCAGCGCGATGCCGACAATCCAGAACATGTTGCTGGTGTATTCTCCGGCGGTGGAGTGGGCGAAGCCGTTCGGCATAAAGCCGATGGCGGTCACCAGCGTGCCCGCCAGCATGGGGGCGGCGGTGTGGCTCCAGGCGTAGGCGGAGGCTTTCACGCGGCTGTAGCCTTCCTCCATTTTCACCACCATCATTTCGATGGCGATGATAGCGTCATCTACCAGCAGGCCCAGCGCCAGAATGAGCGAGCCTAACGTTATCCTGTCGAAGTTTTTATCGGTGGCGGCCATGACGATAAACACCACCGCCAGCGTTAGCGGCACGGCGGCAGCAACCACGATGCCCACTCGCCAGCCCATGCTGACAAAGCAGACCACCATCACCACCAGCAGGGCGACAAAAAACTTCACCATAAACTCATCTACGGCGGAGCTGATGTTCACCGACTGATCGCTGACTTTACTGAAGCTCATGCCGAGCGGCATCGTGTCGTTGATCTTGCGGGTTTCCTGATCCAGAGCTTTGCCCAAATCAAGCCCGTTCCAGCCGTCGCGCATGACCACGCCGAGCAGCAGAGCAGGTTCGCCGTTGTTTCTGACGAGGAATGTCGCCGGGTCTTCATACCCGCGTTCGACGTCAGCTACGTCTGACAGTTTCAGCGTTTTCCCCTGCGCCACAATAGGGGTATCGCGAATTTTTGAGAGCTGATCCAGTGCGCCATCCACGCGGATAAACACCTGTGGGCCAGCGGTCTCGATAGAACCTGCGGGCGTGAGCAGGTTCTGGTTGCTCAGCGCCTGAAAAATATCCAGCGGCGAGACGCCGAGCGTGGCGAGCCTGTCGTGAGAGAACGAAACAAAAATGCGCTCCGCCTGTTCGCCAATGATATTCACTTTCTTCACGCCGGGGACGTGCAGCAGTTGCTGGCGCAGGTTCTCGGCATCGCGTACCAGCAGGCGCTGCGGCTCGCCTTTAGCTTTCAGGGCAAACAGCGCGAAGGTTACGTCTGAAAATTCGTCATTCACCAGCGGGCCAATCACGCCATCCGGCAGGTTTTTAGCCTCATCGCTGATTTTTTTCCTCGCTTGGTAAAATTCCTCCGGCACGTTGGCGGGTAGCGCACTGTCTTTTAAGGAAACAACGCTGTAGGCAAGGCCTGGACGGGTGTAGGTTTCGGTGCGGTCATAATCGTCCAGCTCCTGCATTCTCTTTTCCAGCGGCTCGGCCACCAGATCCTGCATCTGCTGCGCGGTTGCACCCGGCCAGGCGGTGATCACGGTCAGCTGTTTCACTGTAAAAGGCGGGTCTTCGGCGCGGCCCAGTTTAAAAAACGCGATGATCCCGGCAAGCGTGATGAGCAGGATCAGGAACAGCGTAACTGATTTTTCCCGCACCGCGAGGGCGGAAAGGTTAAAGCGAGAATCGCGCATTACGGTGCTCCCGCCAGATCAGTGGTGCTCTGAGCGAGCGGCCTTACTTCTTCGCCTTCGTGCAGCAGATGTGCGCCGAGGGCGACAATGCTGGCGTTGCTGTCAATCTGGGTAGCAACAACGGCGGATTCGTCGCTGATGCGGCGGATGCTAACCGGCTGCCAGCTCACTTTGGCCGGTTTACCGCTTACCACCCAAACGCCGGTGCCTTTATCTTTCCCGGCGTCATAGAGCGAGGCCAGAGGCACAATCACGTTTTGTGAGGGAGTGCCTGCGTCAGGGATGGCGACCGTGACCGTGCTGCCGAGAGGGGCCTGGGAAAGCGCACCCGCGAGTACAAACTTCGCTTCAAATGTACGAGTTTGCGGGTCTGCCGCGTCGGAAAGCTGGCGTAAGGTGGCGGCTACGGGAGCGCCATCTGAACCGTAAAGATGAGCCTGAGCGACGGTGCCCAGCGCCGGGCGCAGCGTTTCCGGCAAATCCACAACCGCTTCGCGCTGACCTGCCCGGGCCAGGCGAATCACCGCTTGCCCGGCGGAGACAACCTGACCAGGTTCGGCCAGGGTATCCATGATCACGCCGTCAGAATCTGCCGTCAGCACCGCATAATTCATGGCGTTTTTAGCCACATTGGCCTGCGCAATGGCCGCCTGCAGATCCGCTCTGGCGCTGTCGGCCTGGGCTTTGATTTGATCATACTGCGAAGCGGAAATCGCACCGCTGCCGACAATACTTCTGTAGCGGGCTTCATCGGCGGCGGCCTGTTTCGCGCGGGCTTTGGCGGCTGCGACGGCCTGATCCTGCGCTTTCGCCTGCAGGCTTAAGTCCTGAAGATCGAGCCGGAGTAGGGGCTGGCCGTTTTTCACCGTCTGGCCTTTGTCCACCAGGCGCTCAAGGATTTTGCCCGGCACGCGAAAACCGAGATCGCTTTGGATTCGGGAGGCAACAATGCCGGTAAAAGCCCGGGCGTTATCGTTGGCGGACTGAACGGCAACAACGCGAACCAGCGGTGGCTGGGTACGCGGATCCTCTGGCTGAGATGAGTCACCGCAGGCGGTGAGCGCCGAGCACAGCAGCGCCACAGCGGCAGGAAAAGGCTGAAGACGAAACATACGTTCCCTTATAAACACGTAGCAGGAACGCAATAATTATTCAAGTGACCAATTTAGTCAATGGTCACAAAATGCGGTCAGGGCATTAAACTTTTGAGGATAAGCGCGGGCAAAAGCTGTTCGGCCTGCTTAGCCAGCTCAAGGTTATATTGCAGCTGGATCGGGCTGATAAACGGCAGCATGACGAGAAAAACGGCGTTCACGGTGTCATCCATCGGACTACGGCGCTCAAATTCACCGGACTGGCGGCCTTCGTGGAGGATGACGGTAAGCACTGCCCGTAGCTGCAGCTTGTAACGTTCGGCTGAGGGCCAGTTCTCCAGGCAGGAAACAATGGCGATATCGTGGAGTTTACGGTCATAGAAGAACAGGTCGCTGCCCGCGGCGATTAAGGCACTGAACATCGCCCGCAGCTTAGCCGATGCGCCAGTGGCGTCATCCACCGACTGGCTGACGATTTCCATCATCTTTGTCAGGCGGTTGTCGCAGATAACCTCGCCGATTTCCTGCTTGGATTTAAAAAACTTGTAGATATAAGCCTTGGAGTAACCGATGGCTTTAGCGAGATCGGAAACCGTTGTTTTTTCAAACCCATAGTGGCCGAAGAACTCGGTCGCCGCCTCGATGATCTGTTCCCTGACGCTGTGTTCTGCTGGTCCTCTGGTTTCCCCGCCCTGGACGTGAGTTTCAGACATACTTTCTCCCTGTGTTCGGATTTGTGAATGGTGACTATTGTAGCATTAGGTCACTTCGAGCGGCATGTTATAAGCTTTAAAACATCAGGTACGGCATAACAGCGTGGGGAATGATTTGGATGAATATCGGTGAACTTGCCCGAATGACCGGGCTTAACGCCTCACGTATTCGGTTTTACGAACGTATTGGTTTGCTGAAAGCCATAAAGCGGCAGTCCAATGGCTACCGGCACTATTCTGCGGAAGCCGTATTGATACTGAATCTGATTGTGACCGCTCAGAGAGCAGGTTTTTCACTCGAAGAACTTCGCACGCTGTTGCCTGGCGACCTGATGAAATGGGATCGTGAGCAGCTTCTGGTCACATTACGCCGAAAAGTGGCGGATATTGAACAGATTGAGCAGGAGCTGGCGCAAAATAAAGCGCAACTTGCTTCGCTGCTGGAGGAGATTGAGAACCGGCCGAATGATTTCGATTGTGCGGCAAACGCCAGGCGGGTGTTAACGACAATCCCTAAAATCGATTGACCTTAAACTTAACTTTAAGCTTAGGGTTTGGGTTTGTTATCTCACCAGGTATAAACCCATGAACATTTTTGACGAGTTACTTTTGCCCAATGGCACGCGCGTTCCGAACCGCCTGGCTAAGGCGGCCATGGAAGAGAACATGGCGGATGTGGATCACGCGCCCTCTCAGCCGCTGATTGAGCTTTACCGGCGCTGGGCCGAAGGTGGGGCGGGTTTGATTATCACCGGAAACGTGATGATAGACAGCCGCGCGATGACCGGGCCGGGCGGCGTGGTGCTGGAAGATGACGGCCAGCTGGATAAATTCCGCCGCTGGGCGCAGGTCAGCCGCGCGCACGAGGCTCAGGTATGGCTGCAAATCAATCATCCGGGGCGGCAGATGCCGGCGGGATTAGGGCAAAAAACCTGGGCACCTTCTGCGGTTGCGCTCGACCTTGGTAGCATGTCCCGTCATTTTGCTGTGCCGCAGGCAATGGACGAACAATCGATCGATGAGGTCATTACTCGCTTTGCCACGACGGCGAATCTGGCAGAGCAGGCGGGTTTCTCCGGCGTGGAGATTCATGCCGCCCACGGTTATCTGCTAAGCCAGTTTCTTTCTCCTCTGTCTAATCAGAGAACGGACCGCTGGGGTGGGTCACTTGAGAACCGGGCTCGCCTGTTGTTAGAGGTTATTAACGCAGTGCGCGCAGTGGTTTCCCCAGGGTTTACCGTGGCCGTAAAACTCAATTCTGCGGATTTTCAGCGTGGGGGCTTTAGCGCCGGGGATGCAAAAGAGGTAGTTCGGTTACTGGGGGAAGTGGCGGTGGACATGGTCGAGCTTTCGGGCGGCAGTTACGAAGCGCCAGCGATGCAGGGCAAAACCCGCGACGGACGTACGCTGGCGCGTGAAGCTTACTTTCTTGAGTTTGCGAAGGATGTTCAAGAGATTGCCCTAATGCCGCTCATGGTGACGGGCGGGATTCGGCGCCTTGCCGTGGCGCAAACGGTGGTTGAAAGCGGCGTTGCAGTGGTGGGAATGGCTACTGCACTGGCGCTTAATCCGGCACTGCCACGTGAGTGGTTCCAGGGCGACTACACCGAACCTCAGCTTCCGCCCATCAGGTGGAAAAATAAACCTATGGTCGCGCTGGCAAATATGGCTTTGGTAAAATACCAGTTGCGCAGAATGGGAGAGAATAAACGTCCTAACGCCGCTGTTTCTCCATTGTGGGCGCTACTGTTGCAGCAGGCTGACAGTATGTTAAGAGCCAAAAAGTATCGTAAGTGGATAGCAAGCCGCCAGCGGTAATTGCCTCAGTGTGCGAATAACTGAATAAAGCGTTTCACCGACGGGGAACGCTCAAACTGCCGCCAGGCCAGCGCAATGTCCGTTTTCACCTGGTCACCGCGAATCACGTGGAATGTGACATTCGTGCTGGCAATACAGGTCATCGATTGCGGTACAAGGGCAAAGCCGAAGCCTGCTGAAACCATGCTTAACGAGGACGAAATTTGTGAAGCCTGGCAGGCGCCTGTCAGATCGATACCCGCCCGCAGGCAGGCGTCATACATCAGTCCATAAAGCCCTGGGGCCACTTCTTCCGGAAACAGCACCGGCGGTACGTCGGCTAACGCTTGCAGGTCCAGTTCTTTCTCCCCTGAAAGAGGGTGATCCTTGTGCAGGGCAATCATCATCGGCTCTTCGTCAATCAGCTTGAGCGCAAACCGCTTGCTGCTTTCACAGGGCAGGCGTACGAACGCCACATCCAGCAAGCCTTCATCCAGCTCCTGCATCAGGCCCGCCATATTGGTTTCCCTCTGGCGAAGTTCGATGGCCGGGTAGTGCGCCTGAAACTGGCGCAGTAGAGAAAAAATCTTGGGGTTAAACGCGTTTGAACTGGTTATCCCGAGCGACAGCTTGCCGTTAATACCGCGGGCAATGCCGCGGGCTTTCTCCAGCGCAGCGTCGCTGTGGGCCAGAATCTGGCAGGCATCCTGATAAAACGCTTCTCCCGCATCGGTCAGCTCCACGCCTCTGGTTAAGCGGTGCAGAAGTGGGGTGCCCACTTCACGTTCCAGGCGCTGAATTTGCTGGCTAAGAGGAGGCTGTGAAATACCCAGCAGTTCGGCTGCTCGGGTGAAATTGTGCGTCTGGGCGACGGCGACAAAATAGCGGAGATAGCGAAGTTCCATATCAAAAACGTCTCAAACCAGAAGGGCTTTTATATTGGAACTGTGAGCTGGATCACGTCAACATTTAATTAAAGTTTCTTAACGTTCAGCCAGAGGGGACAGACGCCATGAGCGATCTAACTCTATGTTCCTGCGAAGAAAGTCTTTTAGAGATGGTCGAGACCTTCGCCGTAGCCAATAAAGAAAACATGATATATCAGACTTCATTGATGAGCGCGTTACTGAGCGGCGTCTATGAAGGGGAAACCACCATGGCCGACCTGTTGAAGCTCGGTGACTTTGGCCTGGGCACGTTTAACGAGCTGGACGGCGAGATGATTGCCTTCAACAGCAACGTGTATCAATTACGGTCGGACGGCAGCGCCAGGGCAGCCAGTCCAGAGCAGAAAACTCCGTTTGCGGTGATGACCTGGTTTAAACCTCAATACCGCCTGAGTATCGACAGCACGACCAGTCGCCAGAAGCTGCACGAGATTATCGACGCAAAAATTCCCTCCGATAACCTGTTTTGTGCCCTGCGCATCGACGGCCATTTCCGCCATGCACATACCCGCACCGTTCCACGCCAGAAGCCGCCATACCGCGCGATGACGGACGTGCTGGATGACCAGCCGGTGTTCCGCTTTAACGGTCGTAAAGGCGTGCTAGTCGGGTTCCGTACCCCACAACATATGCAGGGCATCAACGTGGCGGGCTATCACGAACACTTTATTACCGATGACCGCCAGGGCGGCGGGCATCTGCTCGACTATCAACTGGAGCAGGGGGTGCTGACCTTCGGCGAGATCCACAAACTGATGATCGACCTTCCGGCAGACAGCGCATTTCTTAACGCCAACCTGCACCCAGAAAACCTCGACGCGGCTATCCGCGCGGTTGAAAACTAGCGTTCCCTGAGGAGATGTGAGCCATGAATAACAAAAAACCTTTGCGTCAGTGGGCGCACGGTGCTGACATGGTGGTCAGCCAGCTTGAAGCTCAGGGCGTGAAGCACGTCTTTGGGATCCCTGGGGCGAAGATCGATAAGGTCTTTGATTCGCTCAACGACTCGCCGATTGAATTAATTCCAGTGCGACACGAAGCTAACGCCGCCTTTATGGCGGCAGCCGTCGGGCGTATCACCGGGAAAGCGGGCGTGGCGCTGGTCACCTCTGGTCCAGGTTGCTCAAACCTGATAACCGGCATGGCGACCGCCAACAGTGAAGGCGATCCGGTTGTGGCGTTGGGCGGGGCAGTAAAACGTTCCGATAAAGCCAAACTGGTACACCAAAGTATGGACACCGTGGCAATGTTTAGCCCGGTGACGAAATACTCGGTAGAAGTCCCGTCTTCGGATGCGATTGCTGAGGTAGTTTCAAATGCTTTTCGCGCCGCCGAGCATGGCCGCCCTGGCAGCGCCTTTGTCAGCCTGCCGCAGGACATCAGCGACGGCCCGGCAACCGGGAGCATTTTGCCTGCGAATGGGTCAGTTAAAGCCGGTGCCGCACCGGATGCGGCCATTAATGATGTGGCGAAGCTTATCACGCAGGCCAAAAACCCTGTTTTCCTGCTGGGGCTGATGGCGAGCCAACAGGAAAACAGTGCGGCGTTGTTCCATCTGCTGGAAAAAAGCCATATTCCGGTCACCAGCACTTATCAGGCCGCAGGCGCGGTGAATCAGCAGCACTTTGGTCGTTTTGCCGGGCGCGTTGGGCTGTTTAACAACCAGGCTGGTGACCGCCTGCTGCAGCTTGCCGACCTGGTTATCTGTATCGGTTACAGTCCGGTGGAATACGAGCCGGCGATGTGGAACACCGGCGATGCTACGCTGGTGCATATCGACGTACTGCCCGCCTATGAGGAACGTAACTACGTACCGGACGTCGAGCTGGTAGGTGATATCGCCAGCACGCTGGACAAGCTCACCGCCCGTATTGAAAAACCGCTGATTCTTAGCCCACGCGCATCTGAAATTCTTGTAGACAGGCAGCACCAGCGCGAGCTTTTAAGCCGCCGGGGCGCACAGCTGAATCAGTTTGCTCTTCACCCGCTGCGTATCGTCCGGGCGATGCAGGATATCGTGAACGACGACGTGACCTTAACCGTCGATATGGGCAGTTTCCACATCTGGATCGCCCGTTACCTTTATAGCTTCCGCGCACGCCAGCTGATGATCTCTAACGGTCAGCAAACTATGGGCGTAGCGCTGCCGTGGGCCATTGGTGCCTGGCTGGTGAATCCGGGACGTAAAGTGGTTTCGGTGTCCGGCGACGGCGGCTTCCTGCAGTCCAGCATGGAGCTGGAAACGGCGGTGCGTCTTGGCGCTAACGTGTTGCACATCATCTGGGTGGATAACGCCTACAACATGGTGGCGATTCAGGAAGAGAAAAAATACCAGCGTCTGTCCGGCGTTAACTTCGGGCCTGTGGACTTTAAAGCTTACGCGGATGCCTTTGGCGCACGTGGCTTCGCGGTGGAAAGCGCGGAAGCGCTGGAGCCAACTTTACGCGCGGCTATGGATGTGAAGGGGCCGGCGGTGGTAGCCATTCCGGTTGATTACAGCGACAACCATCTGTTGATGAGTCAGCTGCACCTCAGCCAAATTCTTTAAACTACAGAAGGATATTGTGATGAAAAAAGTAGCATTGGTTACCGGTGCCGGTCAGGGGATCGGTAAAGCTATCGCGCTGCGTCTGGCTAAAGACGGCTTTGCCGTCGCTGTGGCTGACTATAACGCCAAAACTGCAAAAGAAGTAGCGGATGAAATTAACCGCAACGGCGGCCGCGCATTGGAGGTGACTGCAGACGTTTCCGACCGCGATCAAGTGTTCGCCGCCGTTGAGGCTGCCCGTAAAGGACTGGGCGGTTTTGATGTCATCGTCAACAACGCGGGCGTAGCGCCTTCTACCCCTATCGAGGAGATCACCCCGGAAATCGTCGACAAGGTCTACAACATCAACGTGAAGGGTGTGATTTGGGGTATTCAGGCCGCGGTGAAAGCCTTTAAAGCTGAAGGTCACGGCGGGAAAATCATCAACGCCTGCTCCCAGGCCGGCCACGTGGGTAACTCGGAACTGGCGGTTTACAGCTCCAGCAAATTTGCCGTGCGCGGCCTGACCCAAACCGCTGCGCGTGACCTGGCCCCGCTGGGCATCACCGTGAACGGCTACTGCCCAGGGATCGTCAAAACGCCAATGTGGTCTGAAATCGACCGCCAGGTATCCGAAGCCGCAGGCAAACCGCTGGGCTATGGCACCGCCGAGTTCGCCAAACGCATCACCCTGGGCCGTTTGTCCGAGCCGGAAGATGTGGCCGCTTGTGTGTCTTACCTGGCCAGCGCGGACTCCGACTATATGACCGGCCAGTCGCTGCTTATCGACGGTGGGATGGTCTTTAATTAAAAAAGTGTTTTAATGTGGAGTACCTTTGGCCTGGCGGGAAACCGTTAGGCCTTTTTATTTGCCACTGTTTATCTTAAGTTTTTTATCCACCTCTATACTTTGTCATGGCAACTGCCAGAAAAATCACAGAAAGGACTGGACATGACAAACCTGTCGCAAGCGGACGGCGCGGAAGCCTCCGGGACAACGCCGCATAAATTTATCCTTGCCGGAAGCGCCCTGGGCGTGGTGTTTGGCGATATCGGTACCAGCCCGCTTTATACCCTGAAAACGGTGCTGCTGTTATCCGGCAACGATCCGACCCCGTCGGTTATTCTAGGGCTGTTGTCTCTGATTATCTGGACGCTGCTCCTTATCACCTCGGTGAAGTATGCGATGTTTGCTATGCGCATCGACAACCACGGTGAGGGCGGCATTATGGCGCTGATGTCGCTGCTGATGGCGAGAGACAAAGGCTCGCGTTGGGTGGTGCTGGCGGCTTTATTGGGCGCGGCGTTGATATACGGTGATGGGGCGATTACCCCTGCGATTTCAGTGCTCTCCGCGATTGAAGGGCTGAATATGATCCTGCCTGAGGCTGAAACCTGGGTGCTGCCGATTGCGGTGACGATTCTGGTGTTGCTGTTTGCCGTGCAGCCTTTCGGCACGGCTAAAATCGGTAAAGTCTTCGGGCCGATTATGGCGCTGTGGTTTATTTCTATTGCGGGGCTTGGGATTTGGGGGATTGCGCAGCATCCCGCCGTGCTGTTGGCTATTAACCCCTGGTACGGTTTGCAGTTTCTCGTCTCTAATGGTTTTGTCAGTTTTATGGTGCTGGGCGGCGTGTTTCTGTGCGTTACCGGGGCGGAAGCGCTGTATGCCGACATGGGGCATTTCGGTAAAAAGCCTATCTGGATGTCGTGGTACGGCGTGGTCTTCCCGAGTCTGCTGCTGAACTACGCGGGGCAGTCGGCGCTGATCCTTTCCGGGGCTGATATCACCCAGAATATCTTCTTCCGCCTTTGCCCGCCGGCACTGCTGATCCCGCTGGTGATCCTTGCCACGTTGGCCACCATTATTGCCAGCCAGGCGATTATCACCGGGGCATTTTCGATGACCCGGCAGGCGATTCAATTGGGCTGGCTGCCTCGCTTGCGCATACGCCAGACGGCGGCGGAGAGCTACGGGCAAATTTATATCGGCGTGATTAACTGGTTGCTGATGGGCGTCACGCTGTTTCTGACTGTGTTCTTTAAGTCGTCCGAGAACTTAGCGGCGGCCTATGGGATTGCGGTATCTCTCACCATGCTGATGACCTCCGGGCTGCTGTATGTGGCGATGCGCCATATCTGGCAGTGGCGGCGACTGACCAGTGCGCTGGTGGCGGGGGGCTTTTTGATCGTTGATACCTGCTTCCTGATCGCTAATCTGAGCAAAGTGCTGGAGGGCGGCTATATTCCGCTGCTGCTGGCAGCCGTGGTCTGTACTACGATGCTGGTCTGGCACCGTGGCGCGGCGGCGGCGTCCAACGCGGTGAATGAAAAGGTTATCGATGTAAATACCTTCTTCGCCGCATTGAAAGAGCGTGGCGTTCCGCGCGTGCAGGGTTCGGCGGTGTTTCTGACAAAAACGCGCAACGGTATTCCGCCGGTTATGCGGTGGCATGTGGCACGCAACCACGCGCTGCAGGAGCAGGTGCTTTCGCTGACCATTTCCATCATGAACGTCCCGCGCGTACCGGCCGGAGAAAGGCTGGTGATCGTGGAGCAGGCACCGAATTACTGGCGCGGAATCGCTCAGTACGGCTTTATGGAAAGACCCCATATTCCTGAACTGATGGCGAGGTTAGGGGAGATGGTGTGTGCCTTCAGCGTGGACGACGTGACCTATTATCTGGGCCATGAAACCATCGTGTCTCGTGAGGACGGGCAAGGTATGCCGGGCTGGCAGCGTAAGTGCTTCGCGTTTATGGTGAGAAACGCCACGCACGTGACGCACTATTACCGCCTGCCGAGCGACAGTGTGGTAGAGATCAGCCGCCGGATAGCTATTTAGCCAGCGCGCAGGACCAAGCGAATAAAACTGTCGATGTCGTCCAGCGCCAGCTGCCTGTCGGCGGGGGCTGAGGCGACCAGCAGTTTATCGGCATAGCCGTTTAACAGGGCGCTGAACTGGCGCGTGGCTCTGGCGGCATCCACCGCTTTAAACACGCCTGCTGAAATACCGTCATCGACGATATCGGCCAGCACTTTTTCCCATTTTTGCGTCATCACCAGCGCAAGCTCCGCCCATACGCTGCTGTGCGCCGCCTGGTGCCACAGCGCGCCGTAAAGCTGCCAGACAGCGTCCGGCGCGTGAGGGAGATATGTGTGGATCAAACGTTGCAGCTTATCTTCCGGGGAAAACGTTTTGGTTTCATCGGTAAACTTGTGCAGATCGGCCATTAAAAACGCCGTCATAGCCTCAATGCAAAGCGTTTGCCAGTCGCTGAAGTAGTGGTAAATGTGGCTTCGCGAGATGCCCACCCGCTCGGTAAGTTCGCGGGTGGTCACCTTCTCAATGCCTTTCTCGATGAACAGCTCAATGGCCCCGCTCAGGATTTTGCTTCTTAGCGTGTCCGGTGCTTCTTTCATGACGTTTCCACGGTTATCTGAATCGCTGGTGGGGCATCTTATCAGCTTTTAACCCGTTGGCTGGACAGCTTTTCCGGCTGGCGCAGCACATATTTCAATACCACGGTACTGACGGCGACCAGCACTGCGGCGCAAATAATCACCGTCAGATAGGCGTGGTTGAAGGCGTTCCGCGCCAGCTCTTTCAGCAGCCCGGCGCTGGCTGTGCTCATCGAGCCTGCAAGATGCAGCGCTTCATCCAGGCTGTCGTAAGCGCTGTTTCCCGCGACGAGGCCTTCAGGCAACACCAGGCTTGCGCTGTAGACCGCCGTCATCAGCCCGCCCAGCAATGTGACGCCAAGGACGCCACCCATTTCCCATGAGACATCCTCAATCGCCGCGACCATGCCGGCTTTTTCTTCCGGAGCATTTAGCATGATGGATGTTGATGCGGCGGTAAACGCCACGCCAAGCCCAAGCCCGATGACAAACAGCGCGGCGAGCTGTGGTGCCAGGCTGTAATCGGCCAGCAAAGCCATGCCGGTCATACCCATGGCTGTCACCAGCAGGCCGAAGACCATAAGTTTGGCGCCGCCCCAGCGCGGCAGCACGATGCCCGCCAGCGGTGAAGCGAGGGCAGAGCCAATCGGGATCGGCAGAATCGACAGCCCGGCTAACAGCGGCGTCAGGCCCAAAACAAGCTGTAAGCGCTGGGTCAGCACCAGTTCAATGCCGGTTAGCGCGATCATGGTGATAATAGCCACGCTAATGCCGCTGGCAAACATGCGGTTACGGAACAGCGAGAAATCGATCATCGGCTGGGCCGAACGCTGTTGACGACGAACAAACAGCGTTAAAAAGAGTATGCCAGCCAGCAAAGAGCCGGCCACGGTTAGCCACGAGGCATCCATCTTGCTGAGTTCCTTGAGCGCGTAAATCACACCTACAAGGCCGAGCATAATCAGCAGCGAAGCGGTGAAATCACAGGGCCGACTGGCTTTCCCCGCATCCCGCGGGATCAGGTACCAGGCAAAGACGATCACCAGCAAGACGACCGGTACGTTAATCAGGAAAACTGATCCCCACCAGAAGTATTCCAGCAGCACGCCGCCAATAACCGGGCCAAGCGCCGCGGCGGCGGAAGCCACAGCAGACCATATGCCGATGGCCAGCGCCCGCTCGCGCTCGTTAGTGAACACCTGGCGGACAATGGCGAGCGTGGCTGGCATCATCATGGTTGCGCCAATGGCCAGAAAAACACGCGAAGCGATCAGCAGTTCAGCCGTGGGCGAATAAGCCGCACAAAGCGAAGCTATACCGAATACTGGCAATCCGGACATAAACAGCAGCTTGTGGCCAAGGCGGTCACTCAGCATGCCCGCGCCGGGAAGCAGGCCCGCCGCCACGAGCGGGTAGGCGTTAATGATCCACAGTTTTTCAGACGCCGTAGCGTTTAAAGCCTGAGTGAGCCTTGGTAGCGCGGTGTAGAGCACCGTCATATCAATAATGATCAGGAAAAGGGTGCTGGTCAGGATCGCCAGAATCAGCCAGCGGTTAGTGAAGCGCATGTTGAATGCCTCTAAAAAAGCCAAATTTGAGCGGTTGCTCAAGCGCAAAATATACTTGAGCACTTGCTCAAAAACAAGTCCGACATTGCCACGTATTTAGCGGTGGTTGACTTGTTGTGAAGGGGGATATCACGATAAGGTAGCCGCCTGCGAGGATATTCATTCAGGTTTGAGCACAGGGCAGGGAAATGAAAAAACTGATCGTGATGTTACATGGGGTAGGGAGTTCCGGGGCGGATCTCGAAGGGCTAGGTTTGTTCGTGCAACAGGTGATGCCGGAAGTGTTGTTTGCTTCACCGAACGGCAGCGAACCTTTTGACGGCGGCGGCGATGCCTGGCAGTGGTTCAGCCTGGAAGGTGTGACCGTACAAAACCGCCCGCAGCGCATTGTAGAGGCCCGTGCCGAGTTTGATGCGAAGCTGCAGGCTATTTTTAAGCAGCATGACGTAACGCCGGGCAAAGATCAGGTCATCCTGCTGGGCTTCTCTCAGGGATCTATTATGGCCCTTGATGTTCTGGCTACCTCCCGTTTTCCGCTGGCGGGCGTGGTTGCGTTTTCCGGGCGTCTTGCTTCACCAAAACCTTATCATGTAGCGGCAGACGCTTCGGCGTTGTTGATTCATGGCATGGCAGATCAGGTGATTCCGTGGGCTGAAAGTGAAGCGGCGGCCGCTGCGTTAATTGAAGCCGGGGCGGAAGTTGAAACGCTGTTTGAACCCGGCGTGGTGCATACCATTAGCGCGGATGGTGTGTCTCAGGCGCTGGGGTATATTGCGGAGCGTTTTGAGTTAGAGCCGGAGTGATTTTTTCCTTCCCCCAAAGAAGGAGGGACTGGGGCGAGCTTAGGTGTTCGGTTAACACCCTCACCCTGGCTCTCTCCCTGGAAGGGAGAGGGAATACATTGTGTACTGTTCTAACCTGACCTGCTGTTTCCGCCCTCTCCCTTTGGGGAGAGGGGCAAAATCTTCAGGACTTACTCATATCACTCAGTAGCACCGCAATACTCTTCCCGCCTTCCGCTTGCTCCAGCGCAATTTTCACCGCAATGGTCAGCGGTACAGACAGCAGCATACCCACCGGGCCAAGCAGCCAGCCCCAGAAAATCAGAGACAAGAATACCACCAGCGTGGAGAGCCCAAGCCCGCGGCCCATCATGCGCGGCTCCAGAATATTGCCGAATACCAGATTAATGAGCAGATAACCTGCGACAACAATCAGCGCCTCGTACAGCCCGTTAAACACCAGAACCTGTACTACTGGCGGGATGGCCGCCAGCACGGAGCCGATGTTTGGAATATAGTTGAGCGCGAAGGCAAGCAGCCCCCAGATAAAGGCAAAGCGGACGTCCAGGGCGGCAAGCATGCCCCAGACGACAAGGCCGGTGACAATGCTGATGGCTGTTTTTAGCACCAAATAATGGCTGACGCTGTCCAGCGCCCGCTGAATGGCGCCCATACCTTCTTCCGGGCGAGCCATCAGTTGCTGCAGTTTGCGCGGCAGTTGAGGAACCTCAATTAGCATAAATACCACGGTAAGCAGCAGTAAAAAGATAGAGGTCATCGCGTTGGAAAGCTGCGTCAGCAGGCCGGTCACCAGCGTCATCAGTGCATTAGGATCGACATACTTCATTAACTCATCGACGGAAACGGAGATTCCCGCGCGCTGTAGCCAGGGTTCAAGGTTTTTTAAGGGGACCACTAGCGAAGAGCGGTATTGCGGCAAGGTTCGCGCCAGTTCATTTAGCGAAGTGCCAAGATATGCCAGCAGCAGCACCATGCTCAGGATAATGACGACAATGACCAGGCTAATGGCCAATACGCGCGGCACCCGCAGCCCCTCGAGGCGACGAATCAGCGGGTTGAGAATAACGGCAATAAATAGCGCCAGAATAAAAGGCACGATGATATCGGCGGCCGCTTTAATACCCACCAGAATAATGACCAGCATGCCCAGCATAATCACGGCTTTCAGTGCTTTAAGTGTAATAATTGGTTTTGCCATTGTGGCTGGTTCTCCAGTGTGCGGGAGGGGGAATAATACACCGCCGTTAAAATAGTCATCCCTTTATTACGTTATTTTAAACGTTAAAAACAGTTTCATACATTGTGTTTTTGCTGTTGCTTATCGTAAAGGAGTGTAAAGGTCAGGCGCTAACATACCGAATTATGGTATAAAATCCCCGTGTTTAACTACTGAGGACAATTTTCTATCCGCAACTGACGAGAAGCAACACCGCGGATAAGTTGGAAATATTATGGACAATACGTTCAGCATTTCAATCAATCAGCATTCTGTTTTTATCACGTCTACTTCTTCACTTTCTGGTGAGCAGCACTGGCGCAACGCGCTATAGTCCCTTTCTTCTGACATTTTCTCTGGTTTTTTAATTTTCCCTTGCCCGTCGTTTCGACGTCGCTTGTCGGTTTTTTGCATCTTTATTTTCTCTGTCAGGAGAGAAATCATGATTTATTGGATTTTATTGGGATTAGCCATCGTTGCCGAAATTACCGGCACCTTATCAATGAAATGGTCAAGCGTTAGCGATAGTAATATGGGTTATATTTTTATGCTGGTCATGATCGCGATCTCCTATATTTTTCTGGCGTTTTCGGTAAAAAAAATTGCCCTTGGTGTGGCCTATGCCATGTGGGAAGGTATCGGCATTCTGTTTATTACCGTCTTCAGCGTCATGCTGTTTGATGAGTCCATTTCACCGCTAAAAATACTCGGCCTGACCACGCTGGTTGTCGGTATTTCGTTGATTAAATCGGGTACGCGAGCAAAAAAATCACGCCCGGTAATGTCAAAGAAAGGCGAACATCATGCTGTCGTTTGAGTGGGTACACGCGCTGTGGCTGGCATTAGCTATCGTGCTGGAAATTGTTGCTAATATCTTTTTAAAACAATCTGATGGTTTTAAACGCCCGATATACGGCGTACTGTCCTTGCTGGCCGTGTTGGCCGCGTTCAGTGCCCTGGCTCAGGCGGTTAAAGGTATTGAGTTATCCGTAGCCTATGCGCTCTGGGGCGGGTTTGGTATTGCTGCCACCGTGGCTGCAGGTTGGATCCTCTTCGGCCAGCGCCTCAATCGCAAAGGCTGGGTCGGCATTAGCCTGCTATTGGTGGGGATGATTATTATCAAAATTGCCTGATCCATCACGCTGCCCGTTAATTATTCGGGCAGCGCTTTCCCCAGGGTGTATTACGCTTATTTTACGGTAAAAGCACTTCTCTAAATCCAATGCCGGAAATCTCCACGTTATTTCACTTAGAAGAGAGCTGAAATTGCGTAATCTCCTTAGCTGGAAAAGTACACCCGTTGCCGGAACATTGTTTGCCATGGTGTTTGTGGCAGGCATCGGGCTGATCGTGTCGGTTATCTCACTTCTCTACCTTTCACTTCACCTTATCAGCAGCAAAACCAATGAGATAGATGAACACCGAAGCGCACTGTCGGTACAAGGGGCCATACAAACCTCGGTTAATCGCGTGTGGGCGTTGGTTATCGACAATGCGGTTTGGGACGATGCCGTAAATCAAGTTTACCGCCCTGAACTGGACGTTAACTGGCTGTATAACACCTGGGGTGCGGGTTACAAAATCAATAACCTCTACGACGGAGTGTATGTGCTGGATGAGGGGTTCAATGTGCTTTGGGGATCGTTTCGTGGGCAGCGAGTGACGGGGCAAAACATCTCACAACTCGGGAAGGGGTTTGAGTCCCTCGTGTATCAAAATGCGCAAACGCTGAGAGATGACAAAAAAATCTTTGCCGGTATCACTCAGACCGGAAGCGGCGTTTCGTTTATCGGGATTGGGCTTATCCGGCCCATGCTAGGGCGGCTTCAGGTCCACGATGCGACGCGGCGTTACCTGGTGATTGGCCGTCAGATCAACGATCTCATGCTGAAAGAGCTGGGCAACACCTTCCAAATTGAGAATCTGCGCCTGACGGCCACTCCAACAGATTCTTCCAGCGTCCCGTTAAACAGCGCATCCGGTGAAACACTGGGTTATCTAAGTTGGGAACCAAGGCAGCCTGGGGCAGAGGCTGCCCGTGCCGCTTCGGCAGACATTCTGCGTATTACGTTGCTTGCGGCGGTGTTAATCCTGGTGTTTATCGTCATCAGTAGCCTGGGGCTGTACAAGCTGGCACGTGGAGAAAAGCAGGCGAGAAACATCGCGCTGACCGACTGGCTCAGTCACTTACCCAACCGACGAGCGCTTATAGAGCGGCTGGAAACCATCAGCAAACGGGGAGATACCGACGAAAAAAGCGTGGTATTTATCGATCTTGATGGTTTTAAGGACGTGAATGATATTTACGGGCACGACAAGGGCGACAAGTTAATCGTGACTATTGCTCATGCACTACGCGAGCGCGTGCCGGAAAACGGTATGCTGGTGCGCATGGGTGGGGATGAATTTGCCATGATGATCGGTGGCGCACGCGCAGGGGAACACTCGGCGACATTTGCAGGTTCAGTGCTGGATTATCTGAGCCAGCCCATACCCGTGGGGGAAAGCACTATTCATATCAGTGCCAGCATCGGGATTGCGTCGGGATCGCTGGTGGACTGCAGCAGCTCTGAGCTATTCCGCCGCGCCGATATTGCGATGTATCACTCTAAAATTACCGGAAAAGGGCGCACAACTTACTATGATTCAGCGTTAAATAACGTTCGTGAGCGTCGCTTAACCATCGAAAACGACATTCGTGTGGGTCTTGCACGAGATGAATTTGAAGTCTGGTATCAGCCAATTATTGATGCGCGTAGCCAGGCTATGACCGGTGTAGAAGCGCTGGTGCGCTGGCCACGCCGCCCGGAAGGCGAGCTGTTGCCCGATGAGTTTATTCCCGTGGCAGAAACCAGCGGTCTTATCTATTCTCTCGGGCAGTTTGTGCTCCGCCGGGCGTGTCGCGATTTAGCGTCTTGTGAGGATCTCCGCCTGTCGGTGAACATTTCCCCGGCGCAGTTCCGGGATCCAGAGTTTGAGGATAAGGTTGCCCGGGTGCTACAGGATACTTTCTTCCCGGCGCAGCGGCTTGAACTGGAAGTGACGGAAAGCTATGTGCTGGAAAACCCGGATCGCGCCCTGGCGGCAATTCGAAATCTGAAATCACTGGGCATGGCGGTGGCGTTGGATGATTTTGGCAACGGCTATTCGAGCATCGGCTATCTGCGTCGCTTTCACTTCGACACGATCAAAATTGATAAATCGCTCGCCGGCCTGGTGGACAGCGATGAGCAGGCGCTGGCGTTGGTGAACGGCACGGTACGAATTGCCACCGCGCTGGGTATGGCGGTGACGGCAGAGGGAGTGGAAAACGAAAACCAGCTCAAGCTGCTTTGCCAGGCAGGCTGTGACCGGCTGCAGGGCTATTACTTTAGCCCCCCCAGGCCGCTGGCGACCATCTTGTCGCTACGGCCAGCTTAATAATGTTTTCTGAAATAAAATACCTGTAATTCAATTTCTTCTGTTATTGCTGCTATGAAGTTGCGGCCTGGTAGAGAACCGATGCCCCTCCGGCTTTACAGCGCAATCATTTATAACGGAGGTTTATAGAACTGGTTAATATTGTTAGTCATTACAGAGGGTTGTTTTGTTTTTATATGTTTTCTTCTTTTTACTTCTACATTAACGTTTTGTTTAAACTCCGGATATAAAACACCTTGCTTTTGCAACACTATATTATAAGCTGTGAAAAAATGGAGTGTGACGTAAAATTTATCAAGGAGAGAGATGTGAAAGCCATAATACACCTGATCATGACCGTGTTAATTTCGTATGTTTCATTTGCTGCAGCGCAGTCTGTTGAAGATAAAAATAAAATCGCCAAAATCTATTACTCGGGAGAAATGCAAACGTCTGCCGTGTCGAGGCTGGTCAGCGTCTTTGATGAAATTAATAAAAATAATGATGTAGAGAGAATTTATTTATATATAAATAGCTATGGCGGTGATATGGACGCAGGCCTGATGGCGGCTGCGGCCGTCAGAAGCTCCGTCATCCCCGTCACAACCGTGGCCATGTCTACCGTCGGCTCTTCGGCAACGATCATGTTCTGTGCCGCAGATGACAGGCGTTCATTACCGGATGGTAGCTTATTTCTGCACCCGGCTTCTATTTCACACAGCGGGGATTTAAGGCCCGCTGATGTGACTTATCTTGAAAAAGAAACCCGTCGTTTCAATGAAATGTTTAAAAAAACGTATCGTGCATGTACAAAACTTGATGAAGCCAAAATAGCCGAAATATTGCATAGCGAGTATAACCTCACGGGCTATTCTCCCAGTGAGGCAATGGCTATTGGATTAGTCTCTTCCGTAGATAAAAAAATAATACCGGCTACCTACACTTACTCTATCGTTAGCAGCTCGAACTAATACACGGATATCACCAGGCTAATCCGAACTGAATTACCTCACGGCTGCAGAGGTATTACATGGAAAATATTCATCAGAAAAGAATGTGTTGGGCACGAGTTCATCTTGATCCCTCGCTGCTGTTGTTGATTATGTTGTTGCTGGCTTACAGCGCTTTTGTGATGTGGAGCGCCAGCGGCCAGGATACCGGGATGATGGAGCGTAAAGCCGGGCAGATCGCGATGGGGCTTATTGTAATGATTGCCATGGCGCAAATCACTCCGCGCTTCTACGAAAGATCCGCGCCCTGGCTTTTTGCCCTGTGCGTGATTTTATTGCTGCTGGTCGATAGCATCGGGCAAATCAGCAAAGGGGCTCAGCGCTGGTTGGATCTCGGCATTATCCGCTTCCAGCCTTCGGAAATTGCCAAGATTGCCGTTCCGCTGATGGTGGCCCGATTTATCAATCAGAATCCGAGCCCACCGTCGCTTAAACAGACGGCCATTGCCCTGGCGATCATTTTTGTGCCTACCTTACTTATTGCGATGCAGCCTGACCTCGGCACCGCCATCCTGGTGGCGGCATCCGGTCTTTTTGTGCTGTTCCTGTCGGGGATTAGCTGGAGAATTATCGCCGCAGCCGCCGTGCTGATGGCCATTTTCATTCCGGTGCTATGGTTCTTTCTTATGCATGACTACCAGCGCGAACGCATCATGATGCTGTTGGATCCGACGCTAGATCCACGTGGGGCGGGTTATCACATCATTCAGTCAAAAATCGCGATTGGTTCTGGCGGCCTGGTGGGGAAAGGCTGGCTGCATGGCACACAGTCTCAGCTGGAGTTTTTACCGGAGCGGCATACCGATTTTGTGTTTGCCGTTATTGCGGAGGAACTGGGCTTTATCGGCATTCTGGTGCTGCTTGCGCTGTATCTGTTGGTGATTATGCGAGGCCTAATCATCGCGGCTCAGGCTCAAACGCTCTTCGGGCGGATGGTCGTCGGCGGCCTGATACTGATCCTGTTTGTTTATGTGTTTGTGAATATCGGTATGGTGAGCGGTATTTTGCCTGTGGTGGGGGTTCCGCTGCCGTTAATAAGCTATGGCGGCTCGGCGTTGATCGTGCTGATGGCCGGGTTTGGCATCATGATGTCAGTGCATACGCATCGCAAGATGATGTCAAAGAGTGTTTAGCGGCAGGAGGGGCGAGTCATTTGCCGCCGGGAAACACTCTTATTGCGTTGCCCGGCGGTATCAGGATAAAGCTTTATTGTGCCAGTGCTTCCAGCCTGTCGCGGAAGCCGGTCACTGAAATGGCGCGGTTATCCGCCCTGTATCTGTCTTTGGCTGCCGGGGCGGAACTTTGCACCGCAATCAGCTGCCAGCCCTGATCGGTTTTCAGTAACAGCGGTGAACCACTATCGCCGGGGAGCGTATCGCACTGGTGAGACAGCACGGACGCCTGAGCCCAGCCTGTAACCAGGCAGTTACTGTGGGTATACAGGTCGTCGAGATGATCCAGCGGATAGCCAGACTGCGTCACTTTACGATCGTGAGCCTTTAATGCTTCGGTTAGCGCGTCTTTGTCGCCGGTAAACAGCGGCAACGGCGTGATGCCTGAAGGCGGGTTACGGATAATAATCAGACCAAAATCATAAGGTGCCGCGTTAGACGGGACCAGCCAGCCGTCGCCGTCCGGCTTGAGGCGGCGACCGAGGGATTTGTCCACGCGGCCTTCGATATCATGGATCTCATAGCGCCATTGCCCTTTATGGGAAATAAAGCGCAGGGCGACGGCTTTGTCTGCTTTGCCGCGCGGCGGCTGCAGCAGGCAGTGTCCGGCGGTTAAGGCGAGATGGGGTGAAATCAGGGTGGCGGTACATAAGTTGCCGCTGGCCGTTTCCAACTGGCCAATGGCATCCCACGGGGCATCCTCGGGGTTGGTGACACGAACACGATCATCTTTACCGAAGAACAGTGTTTTAACGTTCGCCGGGCTGTCGTCTTCGTCCGCGTGAGCAAGTTGAGGTAAAAGGATCAATGCTCCTAAAAACAACACAACACTTTTGCGCATAGCTCTCTCTGAAGGGGCTAATAATTATGGTTTTTATAGATGCAGTAACTATAGTCGGAACGGACCGAAAGTGGGAGTGAAAACAGCAGACTACGCTATCAGAGCCAGAAGCTCAGCGTAATAATACCGCAGATGATCAGCAGGGCGAGGATTAACTCGAAACTGTAGCGTCGCAACATTATCCGCACTCCAGAAATAAGTACGTGCTAAAGGCTGTGCCTTATTCCTAATAAAACACCCGGCAAGCCGGGTGTTTATGTAAACGCTTTAAGCTAACGGGTAGCCCCGTTTAACTTATGCTGCTGGCTGTGCAGCTGGTTTAGCAGCGGCTTTGTGATGTTTTTTCACGTGTTTCTTGGCAGCCTGAGCTTTCTGAGCAGCTGGTTTTACTGCTTTTTTGTGGTGTTTTTTAGCAGCCTGGGCTTTCTGAGCTGCTGGTTTGGTTGCTTTTTTGTGGTGCTTTTTAGCAGCCTGAGCTTTCTGCTCGGTCGCTGGTTTAGCGGCTTTTTTGTGTTTCTTTTTAGCAGCCTGAGCTTTCTGAGCGGCAGCTTTTTTGTGTTTCTTGTGATGCGTTACTTTTGCAGCTGGCGCTTTAGCAGCAGGAGCAGCAGCGGTGGTTGCTGGAGCAGCAGCTGGAGCGGTAGCGGTGGTGTCAGCAGCGAAAGCGGCAGAAGACAGACCCATAGCAGCGGCAACAACCAGAGCTAATACTTTTTTCATTTCGAAATCCTCGAATTTGTTTGTGTGTCAACCCCACTGCGGGGCCGTTGAAATGAACTATAGGCTGGGGAATCAAAGTGTTCAGTGAGTGATTGGTATCGGCATGTAACGTAATGTACAAGGCCGGGTACAGACGACCCGGCACGAGGGGTTTACAGGTAACGCGACTCTAAATGTTTGCGGAAATACAATGGGTTAAGGTCTTCTCCGGTCGCGTTGGTTATCAGCTGTGACGTGGTGAAACGGCTGCCGTGCTGCCAGATATTTTGCTTCAACCAGTCGAATAATGCGGTGAAATTGCCACTGGCGATCGCCTGGTCCAGATCCGGCAGCGCGCGTGACGCCGCGTTAAACAGCTGCGCCGCGTACATCGCGCCCAGGGTGTAGGACGGGAAGTAGCCGAAGGCACCATCAGTCCAGTGAATATCCTGCATACAACCATTGCGATAATTGCCTTCGGTGGACAGGCCGAGCCAGGACTGCATCTTCTCATTCCACAGCCCCGGGATGTCGTCCACCTCAATGTCACCGTCGATCAGCGCCCGCTCAATTTCATAACGCAGCACAACGTGCGCCGGATAGCTGACTTCATCGGCATCTACGCGAATATAGCCGCGCTGAACCTGTTGATTAACGTTGATAAAGTTGTTCAGCTCGAACGCCGGCTGTGGACCAAAACGCTCAATCACTTTGGGTAACAACAGTTTCAGGAACGGCGCGCTGCGGCCAAGCTGCATCTCAAAGAACAGGCTTTGGGATTCATGGATGGCGGTAGAACGCGCCAGAGCGACGGGCTGGCCGAGCCATTCCCGCGGCAGGTTTTGCTCATAGCGGGCGTGGCCTGTTTCATGAATCACGCCAAACAGCGAGCTGAACATCTCTTCTTCGTTATAGCGAGTGGTTATACGCACGTCTTCTGGCACGCCACCGCAGAAAGGATGCGCGCTGACGTCAAGACGACCGCCGTTAAAGTCAAAGCCAAGCAGCCCCATTGTATCCAGCCCGAGCTGACGCTGGGTTTCAGTGGCGAAAGAACCTTGTGGCGCCAGCGTTTTTTCTTTGGCCTGTTTATCAACCACCTTCTGAAGCAGGTCCGGTAGCCAGCCACGCAGATCGCCAAACAATACGTCGAGCTTGGCGCTGGTCATGCCGGGTTCATAGATATCCAGCAGCGCATCATAGCGAGAAATGCCTTTTGCCTCCGCGCGCAGTCGAGCTTCTTCGCGGCTGACGCGTACGACTTCCTTCAGGTTAGTGGAGAACCCTTGCCAGTCGTTGGTCGTGCGCTGGGTACGCCAGCCGTGTTCACAGCGCGTCCCTACTAGGGATTTCTCTTCTACTAGCGCATCCGGGAGCAGCACCGCTTCCTGGTAATGCCGCGTCATTTCGCGGAGATTTGCACGCTCCACATCATTCAGATCTTCCTGAGCTGCGGCCTGGAGCAGGGTGGCAATTTTCTTGTCGGTCAGGATTTGGTGCTTAAGCACGCTAAGTTCAGCGAGAGCCTCGCCGCGCGCCTGGCTGCCGTTAGCGGGCATCATGGTGGACATGTCCCAGCCGGCAATGGCTGACAGATGATCAAACCGGGAAAGACGCTGGAAGGTACGGGTCAGGTGATTATAGTTTTGCTTTTCCATATGGCCTCGTGAACAGGTTGTTAACGCCAAAGAAAATAGCATTAAGCTTACCTGAACACGAGAGCGGCAGGTGGTTAGTGCGTCTTATGGTGCAAACGGGCAGCAACCAGCAGGGCAACCACTAGCAGTGAGCCGATAAACGCCGCCACGCCGTTCCAGCCAAACTGGTGCCAGAATACGCCGCCAAGCGTACCCGCCAGGCTGGAGCCCAGGTAATAGCTGAACAAATACAGCGATGAAGCCTGGCCTTTAGCCCGGCGTGCGCGCGGCCCAATCCAACTGCTGGCAACCGAATGGGCGGCAAAAAAACCGGCGGAGAACAGCAGCATCCCGGCAAAAATGACGATAAGCGAGGAGAAAACGGTCAGCGTCAGGCCAAGGAACATAATGGCCGTGAAGCCAATCAATACGGGACCACGGCCATATTTTGCAGTCATTGCGCCCGCTTTAGGTGAGCTCCATGTCCCGGTCAGGTAAGCCACGGAAAGCAGGCCCACCACCGCCTGACTCAGAAACCACGGGGCTTCCATCATGCGGTAGCCAATGTAGTTAAAGAGGGTGACAAACGCCCCCATCAGCAGGAAGCCTTCCGCAAACAGCAGCGGCAACCCCTGGTCCCGCCAGTGCAGACGGAAGTTAATAAACAGCGTTTTAGGGCGAAGACTGGAGGCGCGAAAATGCTGCGACTGCGGCAAAATCTTCCAGAACATCAGCGCAGAGGCGAGGGCAAAACAGCCGATAGCCGCGACGGCCACGCGCCAGGTAAAGAAGTCGGTGAGTACCCCGGTTATCAGGCGGCCGCTCATCCCGCCTATCGAGTTCCCGCTGATGTACAGACCCATCGAAAACGCCACCACGCTCGGGTGCATCTCCTCGCTGAGGTAGGTCATGCCCACGGCTGCGACGCCGCTCAAAGAAAGGCCGATGAGTGCGCGCATGATTAAAATGCCGTGCCAACTGGTCATCAACGTTGACAGTAAAGTGCAGCAGGAAGCCAGCAGCAGAGCCGTGACCATCACCTGTTTACGGCCAATGGCGTCCGAAAGCGGGCCGGTAAACAACAGGCCGATAGCCAGCATAGCGGTAGAAACCGAAAGCGAAATACTGCTGCTTGCCGGGCTGACGCCAAATTCATGGGAGAGCACCGGTAAAATGGGCTGGACGCAATAGAGCAGGGCAAAGGTAGCCAGCCCGGCGGAAAACAGCGCCAGCGTGACGCGCATAAACTGAGGAGTACCACGTTTGATATAGCTGACAGAAGGGGCAGACCGGCTTTCGTCAACATCCTCTGTCGGGGCTGTGTTGACGGTAGTTGTACGACTCAAGGGAGATCCTTACGCAGGTGTTAACTTATTCTTTACAGAGTAGAAAAGTGTAAATGTTCTGTCTAATATATTAATAATCTCAAATGATACTTTAAACATATGAATATCGAGTTACGTCATCTGCGCTATTTCATTGCTGTTGCCGAAGAGCTGCATTTTGGCCGGGCGGCAGCACGGCTGCGGATCTCCCAGCCGCCTCTTAGCCAACAAATTCAGATCCTTGAAGAGCAAATTGGCGCTCGCCTGTTGGCGCGGACAAACCGAAGCGTTAACCTCACCGCAGCCGGCCAGCAGTTTCTCACCGATGCCAGGCAAATTCTCGGTCAGGTGGATGCCGCAGCCGCGCGTGCGGCGCGTCTGCATCAGGGTGAAACCGGCGAACTGCGCATTGGCTTTACCTCCTCTGCGCCGTTTATTAAGGCCGTTTCTGACAGTCTGTCCCGCTTTCGCAAGCGCTACCCCGACGTGCATCTCCAGATGCGTGAAGTGAATACCCGCGAGCAAATTGCCCCGCTGAATGAGGGCGAGCTTGAGCTGGGGCTGATGCGCAATACGCGCCTGCCAGATACCCTTAACTGGACGCTCATCCTGCGTGAACCGCTGTTGGCGATGGTACATCGCGATCATCCGCTGGCAGGCAGCCGCTCGATATCGCTGAAACAGTTGGCGCAGGAGCCGTTTGTTTTCTTTGATCCACATGTTGGCACCGGACTGTACGACGACATCATCGGGCTGCTTCGCCAGTATAACATCGTGCCATATATCACCCAGGAAGTTGGCGAGGCGATGACGATCATTGGGCTGGTGTCCGCCGGACTGGGTGTTTCCATCCTGCCGGCTTCGTTTCAACGTATTCGTTTGAGTGATGTGGTATGGCTGCCCATTGATGAGCCAGAGGCACAGTCTGAACTGTGGCTGGTCTGGCCGAAGCATCGCGAATTATCGGAGGCGGCGAAGCGCATCTCGGCGCTGCTGACCGAAGCCTCCTGGGCGTTAAAATAGGGCAAATGTGGCGGGAATATGTGCGGTAAATCACAACCCTACGTAAATATTTGACGACCCCACTTGAAGTGTTTCACCATAGCCTAAAAGTTTATTTCGAAGCGCGAAAATAAAGGGAGTACCACGTGGTTGCTGATAGTCAACCGGGCCATATCGATCAGATTAAACAAACCAATGCTGGCGTTGTTTATCGCTTGATTGATACCCACGGTCCGGTGTCGCGAATCGATCTTTCCCGCCTGGCGCAACTGGCTCCGGCCAGTATCACCAAGATTGTGCGGGAAATGCTTGAGGCGCATCTGGTACAAGAAACGGAGATTCAGGACCCCGGCAGCCGTGGTCGCCCAGCGGTGGGCTTAATGCTTGAAACAGAAGCGTGGCATTACCTCTCAATTCGCCTGAGCCGGGGTGAAATTTCACTGGGCCTGCGCGACCTCAGCAGCAAGCTGGTGGTGGAAGACACGGTAGACTTGCCTACGGACGACCCACAGCCTTTGCTGGAGCGCATCATCTTTCAGGTCGATCAATTCTTTATTCGCCATCAGCAAAAGCTTGAACGCCTGACCGCCATCGCCATTACGCTACCGGGTATCATTGATACCGTTCGCGGCGTGATTCATCGCATGCCTTTCTACGATATCTGCGATATGCCGCTGGGCGAAGCGCTGGGCAATCACACGGGTGTGCCGGTATTTATCCAGCACGATATTAGCGCCTGGACCATGGCCGAAGGGCTGTTCGGCGCCTCTCAGGGAGCGAGAGATGTCATTCAGGTGGTGATTGATCATAACGTGGGGGCAGGCGTTATCACCGATGGGCGCCTGCTTCATGCTGGCAGCAGCAGTCTGGTGGAAATTGGCCACACGCAGGTCGACCCTTACGGCAAGCGCTGCTACTGCGGCAACCACGGTTGCCTTGAAACCATTGCCAGCGTCGAAAGCGTGCTGGAACTGGCGCAGCAGCGTATGAGTCAGTCGATGGGCTCGATGCTGCACGGCCAGCCGCTCAGTGTGGAATCCTTGTGTGACGCGGCGCTAAGCGGAGACCTGCTGGCAAAAGATATTATTATTGGCGTCGGGCAAAACGTAGGCCGCATTCTGGCCATCATGGTTAACCTGTTTAATCCGCAAAAAATTCTTATCGGTTCGCCACTTAACCGCGCCGCCGCCATTCTTCATCCAGCCATCACCGACTGTATTCGCCAGCAGGCGTTACCCGCTTATAGCAGTCATACGGTGGTAGAAGGGACGCAGTTTGATAACCGCGGCACCATGGCCGGTGCGGCGCTGGTAAAAGATGCAATGTATAACGGCTCTTTATTAATTCGTCTGCTGCAGGGCTAATCTTCGGCCCTGATTCACCAAAAATTG
Source organism: Cedecea sp. NFIX57 (assembly GCF_900177785.1). Taxonomy (NCBI): domain Bacteria; kingdom Pseudomonadati; phylum Pseudomonadota; class Gammaproteobacteria; order Enterobacterales; family Enterobacteriaceae; genus Cedecea; species Cedecea sp. NFIX57. The sequence goes on from NZ_FXAS01000006.1 coordinate 64,328, forward strand.
CGCTATCTCAATCTGGCTACAACACCATTCTTTTAGACTTCCCGGGTTAATTTTTCTCTTTACTTATATTGCTAGCATTACCTCGGGAGACAGTCATGCTTAAGCGTTTCTTTATAACAGGTACCGATACTGCCGTAGGGAAGACGGTGGTTTCACGAGCCTTACTGCAGGCGTTGTTGGCCAGCGGGAAAAGCGTCGTCGGTTACAAACCGGTCGCTAAGGGCAGTAAAGAGACGCCAGAGGGGCTGCGCAACAGGGATGCGTTGGTGCTGCAAAGCGTCTCCACAATCAAATTGCCCTATGAAGCGATCAATCCTATCGCGTTAAGCGAAGAAGAGAGCAGCATCAGCCATCATGGGCCGATCAACTATTCGCTGCTGTCGAGCGGACTGCAACGGCTTTCCGATCAAATGGATCATGTCGTCGTCGAAGGCACGGGCGGCTGGCGCAGCCTGATGAACGATCTCCGTCCGCTGTCTGACTGGGTGGTACAGGAACAGCTGCCGGTACTGCTGGTGGTGGGGATTCAGGAAGGGTGCATTAACCATGCGCTGCTGACGGCGCAGGCCATTGCCAATGACGGGTTGCCGTTTATTGGCTGGGTGGCGAACCGCATCAACCCAGGCCTTGCGCATTATGCAGAAATTATCGACGTATTGAGCAAAAAACTGCCGGGGCCGCTGGTCGGCGAGCTACCGTACCTGCCTCGAGCCGAACAGCGTGAGCTGGCGGCGTATATCGATCTAACCCGGCTGCGTAGCGCTTTGACGGTAGACCGACTGCGGGCGTAGCCAACGCGAAAGCGTTGAGGCGATCACACAGGTCAGCAGCAGGCCGGGGAGCAGGGTAAATTCCCCGGTCATTTCACAAATCATCAGCGTCGCCATGATCGGCGCGTGCGTGGTAGCCGCCAGCAAAGACGCCATGCCCGTCAACCCCAGCAGGATCATCAGCGGTTCGCCGCCGCCCCACAGACCACAAACCTGGCCAAACAACATCCCCAGCGCCGCCCCCATAAACAGCGTAGGTGTAAATACGCCGCCTGGCGCACCGGAGCCGCTGCTTGCCATCACCGCCAGCAGTTTGCACAGTAATACCCCGGCCACAAACAGCAGCGCGGGTGGGTTGGTCAGAAACGACTGCACCACGCTGTAACCGTTGCCCCAGGCCGTCGGGGTCACGAGCGAAAGCAGGCCGACAATCAATCCGCCGAGCGCCAGCTGCAGCGGCGGCGAAAGCTTAAGTGAACGGAACAGCGCACTACTTTGCGCCAGCAGCCACAGCACCAGTGGCCCGAGAACGCCTGCGGTTAAGCCGAGCAGCGCCATTAGTCCATAATGAGAAGGCTGTGGGGGATCAAGAAGCGTGACGATATACAGCGGAGCCTGGCCGCCGTTGAGCAAATGCGTCATCAGCAGGGCGCTGACGGCGGCAATCACCACCGGCCCCAGCGAGGCAAGCATCAGTGAGCCAAACAGTATTTCCGCAATAAACAGGCTACCCGCCAGCGGCGCATGGTAGGCGCTCGCCATCCCGGCAGCTGCACCGCACGCTACCCACAGTTTCCATTCTTTGTCCGGGGTAAAGCGTTGGGCAAACAGCGAAGCAAAAACGGTGGCTAACAGAATCATCGCCCCTTCACGCCCGATAGCGCTGCCGCTGGCGACGACGACTAGCGAAGCGGCGGACTTCACCAGGCTGGACGGCACATCCAGACGACCATCCCCGGTTTCGATGGCTTCCATGTAGTCGGTGGGGGCAGAAGGACGCTGGCGGGTGGCTCGCTGCCAGCTCCACAGCAGAAGCCCGGCCAGCAGACCACCTGCCGCAGGGGTCAGCGCGCGCCGCCAGGGGGCGAGTGCCGCAGCGGCTGCAACCAGGCTGCCACCATGATCGCCGAGAAACACGTTCTCAAGCAGGTACATGGCCTGACGAAAAAGCCAGACCACCAACGCGGAAGCCAGGCCAATAAAGACCGCAATCACCAACCGGCGAAGCATCTCACGGATGTCAGGAAAAGCGTGTATTCGGTGCATAGCGCAAAAGGTAGCGGGGGAATGGCGCTATTGTGGGGGAGAACGCGGATAAGCTCAAAGGAAAATGCGCCGCCGTAAAGCAGCGCATCAGGTTGATTAACTTTGTTGAATATTCAACGCCCGACGGGTGCGGCCCGAGCTGAGATAATCGGCAATATAATCCTGTGAAATCTCCCCGCTGTAGCGGCCTTCTTCATCGGTGATCGGCATCCAGACCATATTGTGCTCATAGAGTTTAGAGAGCACGATGCGCAAGTTTTCTTCTGCGCGGCCGGTGACGCGGAACGGGTGAATGAGGTCGGTACAAGTGCCTGCCGCGCCTCGTGCTTCACGCCGCTTAACGAAGCCCAGCGGTTTACCTCCGGCGTCAACGACGGTGATGGAACGCATGTCGTTGTCGTCCATGGTGGCGAAAGCTTCTGCCAGCGGCGTGGATTCACGAGCCGTAATCGTGGGCTGCTGGTCGGTCACATCCCCGGCCTGCACCAGCAACAGACGCTTCAACGTGCGGTCCTGGCCAACGAATGATCCGACGAAGTCATTGGCCGGTTTTGCCAACAGCTCGTCCGGGCTGGCGCATTGTACAATTTTACCCTGACGGAAGATCGCAATCCGGTCACCCAGCTTTAGCGCCTCGTCGATATCGTGGCTGACCAGCATCACCGTTTTCTTCAACTGACGCTGCATCTCCAGAAACTCGTTCTGGATCGTTTCGCGGTTAATCGGGTCCACCGCGCCAAAAGGCTCATCCATCAGCAGCACCGGAGGATCCGCCGCCAGGGCACGAATCACCCCGATACGCTGCTGCTGGCCGCCCGACATTTCGCGCGGATAGCGGTTAAGGAAGCGGTTAGGATCGAGGGCGACCATGCTCATCAACTCCTGGGCACGTGCTTTACAGCGGGCTTTGTCCCAGCCCAGCATACGTGGCACAACAGTGATGTTCTCTTCAATCGTCATGTTCGGGAACAGGCCGATTTGCTGGATAACGTAGCCGATGTTGCGGCGCAGGGTGACGGTATCCAGATCGTTGGTATCCTGACCGTTGATTAGAATCTTGCCGCCGGTAGGTTTTATCAGGCGGTTGATCATTTTCAGGGTGGTGGTTTTGCCGCAGCCGGATGGGCCGAGCAGCACGCACATTTCACCTTCGGGCACGTTCAGACTGATGTTGTCGACAGCGTTAAAAGTCTGGCCATTTTTCTGTACAAATTGTCGCGTGAGGTTTTCAAGTTTTATCATTATCAGGTCCTCTTTGGCGCTGGTCTCAGCGCATTAATTCATAAGCTTGCGGCGGGAGTCTTCACACTTCTGCTTAAGTCGTTGCACCGCGTCCGGCAGCATAGGCGCGGTCATCATATGGTGATAATTCATGCACTCGGGGGTGTTCTGAGGCGGTTTGGGCGCTGGCCGGGTGGAGCAGGCAGTCAGCAGTACCAAAGATGCAAGCATGAAGAGTCGGGCGAAATGCATAGCGGCCTCTTTTACCATTTAGTGAAATGCAGCTGCAGGCGATGCAGCAGCCAGTCGAGCACGATGGCTAACAGGCAGATCATCACCGCCCCGGCAATCAGCATGCGGATATCACTCCCACCGATACCGTTAAGCAGCAGCAAGCCCAGGCCGCCCGCACCAATGACGGCAGCAATGGCCATAACGCCAATGTTCATCACTACAGCGGTTCGAATTCCGCCAAAAATCACCGGCAGCGCCATAGGAATTTCCACCCAGCGCAAGCGCTGCCAAAAGGTCATGCCAATACCTCGCCCGGCCTCACGTAACCCCGGCGGCAGACTGTCCAGTGCGGTGTGGGTGTTGCGGACAATTGGCAGCAGCGAATAAAGGAATACCGCCGTTACCGCAGGCACTACGCCAATACCCTGACCGATCAGCGAAAACAGGGGAATCATCAGGCCGAACAGCGCCACGGACGGAATGGTGAGCAAAATAGTGGCAAAGCCGAGTATCGGCGTGGCTAGCCATTTATGGCGCACGATAAGAATGCCCAGCGGTACGCCAATCAGAATTGCGAGCCCGACGGCAATCAGCACCAGCCACAGGTGATGCAGGGTGAGGGAACCAATATAGCCAGCGTTATTAATCATATAGTGTAACGTTTCCACGATACCTCCTCAGAGCAAGCCTTTCTGCTGCAGGAATTCACGGGCCACCTGCTGCGGGGTTTCATGGTCGATATCAACTTTAGCGTTCAGGGTTGTTATCACCTCGTTGTTCAACTCGGACGAAAGGGTGTTCAGCGCCTCCTCAAGCCCTGGATGTGAGTCCAACACGTCTTTCCGTACGACAGGCGTGACAGCGTAACTTGGGAAGAAGCCCTTATCGTCTACCAGCGCTTTCAGGTCAAAGCCCTTCATTCGGCCATCGGTGGTGTAGATCAGACCGGCGTCAACAAATCCGTCGCGGATGGCGTTATAGACAAGACCGGGGTCCATCTGGCGGATCTGCGGGCGGTCCAGCGGCATGTTGTAAACCTGCTGCAGTGGCTTCAGGCCATCGCTGCGCCCGGCAAACTCCAGATCCAGGCCCAGCATCCAGTTATGTTTCGGGTCTGTCTGGCGAATATGTTCAATGCGCTGCACCAGCTGTGACATCGTGGTAATGCCTTCCTTTTCTGCCCGTTCGCGCTTCATGGCAAAGGCGTAAGTGTTGTTCATCTCCGCCGGTTTAAGCCAGACGAGGCCAAGCTTCGCGTCCAGTTTTTTGACCGTGTTGTATGACTCTTCCGGCGTCATTCGCTTATTGATGTGGTTGAAGATAATCAGCGAGGTACCGGTGTACTCCCAGGTCATATCAATCTGTTTATTGATCATCGCATTGCGGGAAATCACCGTGGCAATATTGGTCTGCGGCGTGACCTGGAAGCCCTTTTTAGCCAGATACTGCGTGGTCATGGCCGACAATATATGTTGCTCGGTAAAGCTTTTGGTCGCCAGAATCAGCGGTGCGGCCTGGGCCTGCATGGCGATAAGGGAGGCTGCGGCAAACGCCGTCGTCAGCATCCGTGAAAGCAGTCTCATAAACGCTCCTTGTTGTTGTTATTGGGCGGTGTGGGGGCTGAGCATCCGGCCCAGGCTGGCAAGTGCCAGGTCGAGGATCAGTGCAAACAGGGCTGTCGCCACGGCACCGAGTATCAGCGTCGGGAAATCGTTCAGGTAAATCCCTGGGAAGATAAGCTCCCCGTAGCTGCTCGCGCCGATAAGAAAGGCTAGCGGGGCGGTGCCCACGTTGATGGCGGTGGCAATCCGTACGCCAGAAAGGATCACCGGCCAGGCGTTAGGGATTTCAACCTGGCGCAGCCGCTGCAGTTTGGTCATGCCAATCCCGTTGGCGGCTTCGATAAGTGACGTCGGGACGCTGCACAGCCCGGCATACGTATTCCGGACGATGGGAAGCAGTGAGGCGAGGAATAGGGCAATGATCGCCGGTTTGTCGCCAATGCCGATAATCACCATTGCCAGGGCTAACACCGCCAGCGGCGGCAGCGTGTTGCCGATGTTGAAAATTTGCATGACATACTCGGCCCAGCGGCGCGCGCCAGGACGGCTGAGCAATATTCCGCTAGGAATACCGACCAACAGGGCGAGCGCCATTGAGCTGAATACCAGAATCAGGTGCTGCTGCCCGAGATAGAGTAAATCGACCTGCCGGGCTTTAAGGGTGTCGAGGCCGATGCCCCAAACCACCAGAGCAAGCACTAAAATCAGCGCCACCAGTCCAAGTAAAAACCGTGTTGCGAAGGATGTGTTTTGCATTGCAGTGTGTCTCCCTGTATGCACGCGTTATCGCCGCCGGGGAGGCGGCCTGTTGTTATGCCATGTGTCGGCAGGGTGTCTGGAGCTATAGCAACGCAGCGGGAAGGATTCCAGTTTAAGAGACAATTAAGAGGCTAATGATTTAGCCGATAAACTGATGTTCAGGCCTTATGGCTTCTGGCCTGTGGACGAAAAGTAAAGATTTGTCTTAAAAATGTTAACGTAAGGTGACGTTGTCACATTGGATAAGTGCAGAAACCCTCGTTTTTTCAGGAAACCGGAGATATCCGGCTTCCTGAAAGCCCAGGATTCTTAGAAATGGAGTTCTTTACTGGCAACGGGCATCAACATGCCGTTTTGCCAGCCTAATAGCGTCAGTTTTGCCAGCTCACCCAATCCACGATAGAAATCATTTGCCGCGTTTTTGGTAAACAGGCTCAGATAACGATCGGCCCAGGGCAGCAGATGCCAGGCCAGCAGCTCATCCAATGGCTGCTGCTGCCCCTGGTCGGCCAGCCAGGCCGCCAGCATCAACATTAAGCCAAAATGATCTTCAGGCTCGTTTTGTTCCGTCTGTGGGGCAAAGCTCTGGGTCCGCATCCACTGGCGAAGTTCGAGCAGCGAGTCGCCAAACAGCACGTTTTCTTTGTCGAGGTATACGGAGCCCCACGGCGGGGCCGGAAGCGCATAAGGGCCGATAAACAGGCGCTGGAACTCTTCTTTTACCGGCGTGGTCTTGTCCGCCTGGCCCGCAGCCATCAGGGGCGCAACTGAGGACAGCGTTGGTGCCTGGAACGGCCATTCGCTCACCCAGTCCGGTAAAGCAAGCATCGCCATCAGCGAAGCACAGTCCGGATGATTGGGGGCATGATAAAACAGGGCTCCGAGCACCCGGCCGCTAAGGGCTATCGCGGGCAGACGTTGTTGTTCAGAGAGCATTTTCATTCCTTTAGTCGGGCACCTGGCTCCACTTTACGTCGCTGGGGCCAGGTGAAAACAGGCAAAGCGGCAAGCCTTTGCCATTACGTTTAAATCTTCTTAATTTCAACCAGATTGGTGTGCTGCGGGTTGCCTTTTGCCAGCGGCGAAGGGCGGTGTGTGGTCAGCGTATTAATGCAGGCGCCGTGGTCAATACGGTCGCCGTTCATGTCGGCGTCGTGCCAGGCGCCCTGGCCCATCGCCGCAACGCCCGGCATAATGCGCGGGGTGACTTTCGCCTCAATATGCACTTCACCGCGGCCGTTGAACACGCTGACTTTGTCGCCATTGGCAATGTCGCGACGTTTGGCATCGAGTGGGTTAATCCAGACTTCCTGACGCGCGGCAGCCTGCAGGACGTCGATGTTGCCATAGGTTGAGTGGGTTCTGGATTTGTAGTGGAAACCAAACAGCTGCAGGGGGAACTCGCTGCGCTGCGGAGAGTCCCAGCCTTCAAACGTCGACGCATACACCGGCAGCGGGCTGATAGTTTCGTCTTTTTCCAGCTCCCAACTGGCGGCAATTCCGGCGAGCTTGCTGGAATAGATTTCAATTTTCCCGGACGGCGTTTTGAGTGGGTTAGCCTGAGGATCTTCGCGGAATTTTTTGTAGGCGACAAAATGGCCTGCCGGATCTTTACGCTTATAAATGCCCATCGCTCGCAGTTCTTCATAGGCAGGCAGTGCCGGATCTTTTGCCAGCATTTTTGCGTACAGATATTGCAGCCACTCGCGCTGGGTTCGCCCTTCTGTGAAAGCCTGATGTACCTCGTCGCCCAGCCGCTTAGCCACTTCGCTCATCATCCAATAGATAGGCTTGCGCTCAAATTTAGGCGCGGTGGCGGGCTGGATGAAAATCAGGTAGCCCATATTGCCTGCGTAATCATTAGGAATGATATCTTCCTGCTCGACGGTCATCAGGTCCGGCAGCAGGATGTCGGCATATTTCGCCGACGAAGTCATAAAGTTTTCTATCACCACAATCATTTCGCACTGCTTTTCATCTTGCAAAATGGCGTGGGTTTTATTGATGTCGGAATGCTGGTTAATAATCGTGTTGCCAGCGTAATTCCAGATGAACTTGATCGGCACATCCAGCTTATCTTTCCCACGTACGCCATCTCGTTTGGCCGTCATTTCGGGCCCGCGGGAGATGGCGTCCGTCCAGCTGAAGCAGGAGATCTGCGTTTTTACCGGATTTTCCAGCACCGGCATACGTTCAATGGTGATGGTGTAGGTTGATTCACGTGCGCCGCTGTTGCCGCCGTTAATCCCTACGTTACCGGTCAGGATCGGCAGCATGGCAATGGCACGTGAGGTCAGCTCGCCGTTGGCCTGGCGCTGCGGTCCCCAGCCCTGAGCAATATAGGCGGGTTTTGCGCCTGCAATTTCGCGAGCCAGCTTGATAATTCTGTCCGCCGGAATACCGGTTATCCGGGAGGCCCACTGCGGCGTTTTCTCTGTCCGGTCATCGCCTTCACCTAAAATATAGGCTTTGTAGTGACCGTTGCGCGGAGCCTCGGCCGACAGGGTTTTCTCGTCATAGCCGACGCAGTATTTATCCAGGAAGGGCTGATCGACCAGATTTTCACCGATCATGACGTGGGCGAGCCCGGCCACCAGCGCCGCATCCGTTCCGGGGCGAATAGGGATCCATTCATCTTCCCGGCCTGCGGCCGTGTCGGTATAGCGCGGGTCGATAACAATCATGCGGGCGTTTGAACGTTCGCGAGCCTGTTCAAGGTAATAGGTAATACCGCCGCCGCTCATACGCGTTTCTGCTGGATTATTGCCGAACAGGACGACAAGCTTGCTGTTTTCGATATCCGAAGTGCTGTTGCCGTCATTGCTGCCATAGGTGTACGGCATAGCGCAGGCGATTTGCGCCGTGCTGTAGGTCCCGTAGTGGCTCAGAAAACCGCCGTAGCAGTTCATCAGCCTGGCGACCAGCGAGGCGTAAGGGGAAGAGCGGGTGATGTTCCCGCCGACCACGCCGGAAGAGTAATTAATGTAGACCGCTTCGTTGCCATATTTCTCTACGGTCTGCTTCAGGCTGCGGCTGACTGTCTCCAGCGCTTCGTCCCAGCTGATGCGTTCAAATTTACCTTCACCCCGTTTGCCTACGCGCTTCATCGGGTAATTCAGGCGTTCCGGATGGTTGATCCTGCGGCGGATGGAACGCCCGCGCAGGCAGGCGCGGACCTGGTGATCGCCATAGGTATCCAGGCCGGTATTGTCGGTTTCCACCCAGTAAACCTCTTCGTCGCGGACGTGCAGCCGCAGGGCGCAGCGGCTGCCACAGTTAACCGAACAGGCTCCCCAGACAACTTTGTCTTTATTTTCTGGCGTCAGGGCGTCGGCAACCGCGGCGGCGGCGCTACGCATGCCAAAAGGCAGCGATATACCGCCTGCGGCGAGGGCCAGGCCGCCAATGGCCGATGATTTTACCAGACTGCGGCGGCTAATCCCGCCAGGATGATTGAGGTTCGACATCGCTCTCTCCATGACTTTTTGTCGTGTGGAAGACGTTATTATTTATGTTTTTTTGTGGATCGGTGATTGCTGAGGCTGCCCATAAGGGGGCACTCGGGGGAAGAGTGTTACTTAATTAGGAGTAGACGTTATTAACGTCAGTCAAAGTTGCGGTGGTTGAGGGAAAATAGATGCGGGAAAGCAGGGTGCGAAGCACCCTGCAGGTAATTATTGCGGTTCATTTTCTGGCGCAGCGCCGCCCGCGATACGGGTATAAACGATTTTTTGCGTGTCGTTTGCACAGTGGCCGACGACCTGGCCGCCGGCTTTGTCTGCCTGATCGTTCGGTACGATAGTGAGCGAGAAGCCTGACTCAGGCACACCGTTGTTGATAATTTTCTGCTGAATGTCCGCTTTCACCTTTTCGCAACTGCCCTGTGCGGCCAACGCCGGGGCGGCAGCGATCAGCAGTATCGTGCTTAACCAAACGGTACGTTTCATCATCTCTTCCTTATGTTGAGTTGAACGTTAAGAATAGCGCTTTTAGTGTAAAGTGTTGTATTTGCTTATATCATGTTATGACATAAAAACAGGAGAGCGGCAAAACGTGAAGAAAATCATTACCCTCGGTGCGCTGGTTTTGAGCCTTGTTGGCTGCGATAACTCGACGTCGCCGCAGGCGTACACGCCGGAAATGTCCAGTTTTTCTAACGAATTTGATTTTGACCCGATGCGTGGCCCGATAAAGGATTTTAGCCAGACGCTGATGAATGAGAAAGGCCAGGTCTTGAAAAGGATTAGCGGTACGCTGTCGGAAGAAGGTTGCTTCGATACTCTGGAGTTTCACGATCTGGAGAACAACAGCGGGGCATCGCTGACGCTCGATGGAAACTACTATGTTGATGCGGTCAGCCTTGAAAAACGAGTCCGCCTGCAGGGGAAATGTCAGCTTGCCGAACTGCCTGCCGCGGGCATCAGCTATGATACCGACGACAACGACTTTGTTACCTCCGCCAAAGGCAAAGATGTGCTGGTCACCTATCAGTACGACAGCGAAGGCTATCCGCTAGGGAAAATCACCAAATCGAAAGACAGCGAGCTTGCGATCGTGGCGAAAGCGGGCGTCGATAAAAAGAAAAAGCTGGATTACAGCGCGACAACCAGCCTGAATGGCAAAATCATCGGTGTCGCAAAGCAAAGCTGTGATTATGACAGCCATTTCAACTCGCTGTCCTGCGATCTGGAAATGACGGATGATTCCGCCACGCCGCCAAAGGTGGACCATTACACCATTAAAAATACGGTGGAGTATTATTGATCGCGTCGGTGTTACAAATGCCGGATGCCACAGTGACATCCGGCATAGGAAGTTAACCAAACAAACGGGATAACCAGCTGCGTTTCGGTTGTTCTGGCGGTGCGAGGGGCATTCCCCTGATCAATGGCAGCGGCTCGCTGGCGATTTCGCAGCGTGGCCCGTGCGCAAATCGAAGCCTTTCTTGTTGCGCAATCGTCGAGATAACTATGTTGGCAACAGAGCTGCTTTGCGAACCTTCTCAAGTAAGGTCATTCTCGTGACTAGGCGAGCTGTAGCGCTTTTCCGTTACGTTATGCTTTGGCTATGCGCTGCCCTTTGGCTGCATTCCGGCTCAGCCAGTGCCGCTGAACTTGGCGATAATTTGGCTGAATTTAGCGCGGCGTTAGATCAATCGACCCCTGCGGCTCAGGTCTCGCTGCAAACACTGCAACAGCTGGATACTGCACTGCTCAAGCCCGCATCCATGTATCCTCAGTTTCAGGCCTGGTCACTGCCGGAACTCACGGCGTTTTATCAGCTGGATAAGCGCTGTGTCAGCGAGGTTGGGCAACCAGCCTCTGTGAAATCATTTATTGCGGCGTTATGCCAGCCGAACATTCCGTCTGCATCCTGGTTTGCTGCACATCCCCTTTATCCACTTGGGGGAAGTAGTGCCTGGCAGTATATCTTGCGTCATCCAGAAGCGGCAGCTGCACTGAAAAACTCGCTGCACGTGCGGGAAAGACCGGACGATCTGGCGGGCATTGGCGCACTGTCCGATGATAATCTCGAGGCGTTGCTTGGGGGGCAGCACTGGTTGCTGCAAAACGGCCAACTCTGGCGATTCAGCCAGCAGCACTGGCGTCGCTATGAGGCAAACGCCTGGCAGCCTCTGGCTCGACAGTCCGGTATAGAACTTGTCAGTGCCGGAGGGCGCTGCGATATGCGGGCAGGGGCGCTGTGCGTCAATGCTCGTGAAGGCTATCGCGATATCTGGCGCGGGCTTTTTGGCCTGTTGACGCTGTTTACCGTGTTGGGATTAATATGGCTGGCCTGGCAGCGGCGTCGGCAGCGCGAGCGTCAGCGATTTATCACGCAAATGTTGACCCACGAACTGCGTACGCCCATTGCTCAACTGAGCAACGTTGTCGAACATTTTCGCCGCGACTTCGACCAGTTGCCGGAAGGTGCCCAGCTTAATTTTGTGGCCCTGGCCGATACGCTACAGCGGATGCGTCAGATGGCAGAAACCAGCAAGCACTACCTGATTGCGGAGCATCAGCGGGAGGCACTGGAAACACCCACTCAGGTGCAGCTCAGCGACTGGCTCGATCACCTTTGTGCGAATCGGGACGGGTTGACGTACTGCCTGGACGAAAACATAGCCGTGGGCGTGTCATTCTACTGGGGCAGCCTGTGTCTGACGAATTTACTGGATAATGCGTTTCGTCACGGGAAGCGTCCTGTGCACCTAACGGTCCATAAAAGTAGAACGCACCTTATTTTTCAGGTCAGCGATAGCGGAAATATCACTCAAAATCCGCTGCTGAACAGCCGCCGTTTACGCTGGTCAAACAGCAGCCTTGGCCTGGGGCTGACCATTGTTCAGCGGGTTGCTCGCCGCCTTAATGGCCGGTTGACGTTCAGCGCCGCGCCAACCACGTTTACCCTGGAGTTACCGTATGATCCCGAATAAAGCGCATTCTTTATTGTTGATTGAGGACGATATCGCGCTGGGTGAAGGGCTGGCGGCATTTTTGCAGCAGGAGGGCTTTATCTGCCGCTGGCTGCGAAGCAGTGAGCACGTCCTCGACCATTGGTATCAGGCGGATTTGGCGATTCTCGACCGTCAGCTTCCCGAGGGCGACAGCCTCCGCTTTTTGCCACAGTGGCTGGCAAAAAAAGCCCTGCCGGTGATCGTGTTGACGGCAAAAGTGAGCGTTGAAGAGCGAGTGGCGGGGCTGGAGGCCGGGGCTCGGGACTACCTGAGCAAGCCTTTTGCGCACGTAGAATTACTGGCTCGCATCCGGGCACAGCTTCGCCCCCTGGGTGACGGGCTGCTGGTCTGCGGGGAACTCAGCTTACTTCCGGCCCGGCATGTGGCAAGCTGGCAGGGAAAAGAAGTCGCGCTGACGGCAACCGAATTTGCGCTGCTGGCGATGCTGATGCAGATGGCGGGGCGCGTGTTTACCCGGGACGAATTACTCAATCAGGTCTGGGGCTATCAACGTTTTCCGTCAACCAGAACCGTCGATACGCATGTTTTACAGCTACGGCAAAAACTGCCGGGTCTGCCAATTGCGAGCGTGCGTGGGATTGGCTATCGGTTGGAGTTGGCTGCATGAAGTTGCCTCTGTCCGCGCTGCCGATCATCGCCACTTTCAGCGTCGGCGCGACGTTGCCCCAGACGCCGCTGGAGCCCGTATATCATCAGCTGTTTAATCAGCGTAGCGATCTGGCTAACAGTCAGTTGGTTGATGTCTGGCCGCGGCTGAACAGCGAGACACAGCGGCAGGCCTGGAAAGAGGCGCTTAATGCCGTGGTCAGTCGGCAATGCGGTAAAGACCTTTCTACGGCGGTTCCTGAGTGGCTGGACGACTTAACGCTTACGTTGATGCAGCGTGACATGCCGCTTAACCGAATTTATCGCATTACCCTGAGTGGAAACAGCCCCCGCCATGATATTAGCGCTGCCCTGATGCTGCCTGATGGCAAAAAAGCGTTCGCCGCCATGCCGGTGCAATATGAAGCGGAAGGTGAATTCCGGGTCGAAAGCGAAGAGTTTACTCAGCCACTGAGCGAAGGGGTTTATGTGCTGACCGTGTCGAGCGGCGGGCAGCAATGGCAGCAGCCTCTGGCGTTACAGGGCGTGGGTGGGTTAACGCAAATCCAGCTTCACGATCGTGCCATCAAGATCAATATACCGCAGGTGTCTTCTGCTTGCCCCAAACCCTGGCTTGAACAAACGCTGCTTAATCGTAGCGACTATAACCAGATTTGGTGGGCGAAAAGCGACCAGCTGACGTTGGTGCCCTGGCCTTCGAAGTCAGTCGAAAGCGTATGGGCCACGGTGGCCGTGGTGAGTGCGGAAAACCGGGGCAGCGTGGCGATAAGAACCGAGCATCGCCTCGCTGATCCGTTGGCGACGATGAAAAACTAAGGCCGACAACGTTATCCTGACATTCCTCTGACAATCTGCGACCACGAACCGGCAATACTGCTGCCTCTTTCATCACGAGGTATTTGCCATGAAACTCAAAGCACTTTTCGCGGGGCTGACGCTGCTCTCTATTTCCGCTTTTGCCATGGACAGCATTGCCTTCTGGGACTCGCCGCAGCACGGCGGCAACAGTTTTAACCGTCTACCGCCCGATCAAGCCTATTTTACCGCCCTCAAAGTCTACGGTGCCAGCTGGGTACGGCTCTCGTGGGACAAATGGCAGCCGGAACAGCGTGATTTTTTGCTGGGTAATGCCGACCACTATCAAGGGCTGATGACGCAGGATCTTCGCACCCTCAAAGAGACGCTGGCGCGTGCTCATGCCGCCGGGCTTAAAGTGGTGATTACGCCGCTTTCGCTGCCTGGTATGCGCTGGGCACAAAACAATGATGGCCGGTTTGACGATCGGCTGTGGCAGGATAAACGCTACTGGCAGCAAAGTGCCCAGTTCTGGCGCGACCTGGCGGGGCAGCTAAAAGATAACCCGGCGATTGCCGCCTATAACCTGATTAATGAGCCAGCGCCGGAGAAGCGGGGTGGCCTGCCGGAACATGCCTCGCTGGACGAAATGAAAGCCTGGTACAAAGCACACCAGGGCACGGCCAGAGACTTGCCGGCGTTTTATCAAACCGTGATCAAAGCGATTCGCGAAGTGGATAAAACGACGCCCATCATGGTGGATAGCGGCTGGTACGCCGCTGCCGATAGCTTTAGCTACTGGCCTTCCGCCCTGAGTGACAATCGCGTGCTTTACAGTTTTCATATGTACGAACCTTACGACGCAACCAGCGCGCCAAACCTCAAACGCCTGAAGCCGTATGCCTATCCCGGCGTTGTCCCTTTTGGCGGCAAACAGGAAAAATGGAACGGGGAGCGCGTGGCCGGATATTTGCAGCAGCCGTTCTGGTGGGCTAAGCAGCGAGGGGTGGCGCAGAACCGCATGGTGGCGGGGGAATTTGGCTGTATGCGTCAGCTGGCCGGGTGTCGCCAGTATCTCGAGGATGTCCTCAGCTCGCTGGATAAAACGCAGGCACACTGGGCGTTCTACAGCTTTCGCGAAGACGCCTGGGACGGCATGGATTATGAGTTGGGGAAAAGCAAAGTGCCCTGGTCCTACTGGCAGGCGATGGATGAACATAAGCCGGACACTTTACCGCGTCATTCCACGCCTGAGTTTGAGCCGATTAGCCGCCGGCTGGAGTCGTCAATACGCTGATTTATGCGTTACGCTTTGACGATAAACTGGATTTTTTTTGAATCATAATGGCCAATTCAATGTGGGTCGTCCGCTTTATTATGCTATGTTTTTTCTCTGAAATTCCCATAGCGGCAATGAGGCAGGATGAGCAGCAAACTCGACAATTTTATTCAGCAGGCCGTCAGCGCGGTGCCCATTAGCGGCACGTCGCTGATTGTCTCTTTGTACGGCGATGCGCTGGCTCATCGCGGCGGCGAAATCTGGCTAGGTAGTCTGGCGGCGATGCTGGAGCCTTTGGGATTTGGCGAGCGTTTTGTGCGAACGTCGCTTTTCCGCCTGAATAAAGAGGGCTGGCTGGACGTGGAGCGAGTGGGGCGCCGTAGTTTTTATCGCCTGACCGATATGGGCCAGAGAATGACCCGCCGCGCCGAATCGAAAATTTATCGCGCCGGGCAGCCCGCCTGGGACGGAAAGTGGCTGCTGCTGCTTTCTGAAGGACTGGAAAAAACCACGCTGCAGCAGGTGAAAAAACAGCTTATCTGGCAGGGTTTTGGGGCGCTCGCGCCGAACCTGATGGCTTCGCCCTCGCAAAACCTCGCGGACATTCAAAGCCTGCTGCATGAAGCGGGGGTGGCTGAACAGGTCATCTGTTTTGAGGCTGAATCGCCGCTGCAAACGTCCCGCGCTGCACTGAGATCACGCGTAGAAGAGTGCTGGCTGCTGACCGACAAAAACGAACGTTACGCTGAATTTATCAACTCCTTTCGCCCGCTTTTACCGCTGCTACGTGAGGCAGGAAGCGATGAGCTAACGCCGCAGCGCTGTTTTCACATTCAACTGCTGCTGATCCACTTCTACCGCCGAGTCGTACTGAAAGATCCCCTACTGCCGGATGAGCTACTGCCGCCGCACTGGCTGGGGCAGAACGCCCGCCAACTGTGTATCAATATCTACCAGCGGGTCGCCGCCGGCGCGCTGACCTACGTCAGCGAGCTGGGGGAAACCTCGGTGGGTGATTTGCCCGCCCCGGTTAGCGGTTACCAGAAACGATTCGGTGGACTCACCCTCTAAAATAAGGAGCCTGTATGTCCATTTATCAGATTGATGGTCTTACGCCTGTTGTTCCGGAAGACAGCTATGTTCACCCGACTGCGGTGCTGATCGGCGATGTTATTCTCGGGCACCGTGTTTATATTGGCCCCAATGCCAGCCTGCGCGGTGATTTTGGGCGAATTATCGTTGAAGATGGTGCGAATGTGCAGGATAACTGCGTAATGCATGGCTTCCCTGAACAGGATACCGTTGTTGAACAGGACGGCCATATTGGTCACGGAGCCATTCTGCACGGCTGCCGGATTGGCAAAAATGCGCTGGTGGGCATGAATGCAGTGATCCTGGATGGGGCGCAAATTGGTGAAAATTCCATTGTCGGCGCGGCGGCTTTTGTTAAAGGCAAAGCGGAATTCCCGGCAAATACGATGATCATCGGCAGCCCGGCGAAAGCGATACGTGAATTACGGCCAGAAGAGTTAGCCTGGAAGAAACAGGGCACGAAGGAGTATCAGGATTTAGTGATTCGCTGCCAGCAAACGATGCATCAGGTGGAGCCGCTGCGGGAAGTTGAGGCGGGGCGAAAGCGTTTGGTGTTCGAGGATTTGCACCAGCCTAAGAAGAGTGGTTAATTCCCCTCACCCCGACCCTCTCCCTTTTAGGGAGAGGGTTAGGGTGAGGGTCAGTCACCCAGAGAGCAAATCTTACGCCGCAACGATGCTGTCGATAGCCGCTTTCGCGTCAGTCTGTGCTTTAGCCGCCACTTCCGGGCCATAGCCAAAGCCTTCAGCAAACACGTAGTTCACGTCGGTGATCCCGATGAAGCCCAGGAACACATTCAGGTAAGGCACCAGCAAATCGGTTGGGGTATCTTTGTGGATCCCGCCGCGGCTGGTCACAACCAGAGCACGTTTACCGGTCACCAGGCCTTCAGGGCCTTTCTCGGTGTAGCGGAAAGTCACGCCAGCGCGAGCCACCAGGTCGAAATAGTTTTTCAGCTGAGTAGGGATGTTGAAGTTATACATTGGCGCGTTGAAGACAATCACGTCGTGCGCTTTCAGTTCGGCAATCAGCTCATCAGACAGTGCCAGAGCTTCCTGCTGACGTGGGGTCAGCGCGGCATCGGAAGGGCGCAGAGCACCGACCAGTTCGCCATCCAGTACTGGAATTGGGTTTGCCGCCAGGTCACGAACGGTGATTTCGTCAGCGCTGTGTTTTTCACGCCATTGTTCAACAAAATAGTCGGACAGCTGGTTGGACTGAGAGTAACCTGCCAGGATGCTGGATTTCAGAACTAATACTTTGCTCATGGGGTGATTCCTTAGTGTTTGGTCAGTCGGACAGTGTGCCCGTTTGCTAGGACTTACTGTATTCACAATCCGATTGCAGAGATAGCGCAATATATCGAACCCTATATTCGAATTTATTGAACAAGGCGCTCAAAACCGGGGTGTGATAAAATAGCGGAAATCAACGCCGTGACTTATCCGGTTGTGCCCGGTAGCGAAATAACGATAGATAAAATGGAAATGACAAAACCCTCGCTGTCCTCTTTGTTCGCCCGTCTTGACGGGCTGATGCTCCGCGACAGACAACGCTTTTCTCGCCGCCTGCACGGTGCGAAGAAAATTAAAAATGCTGACTCTCAGCAGGCCTTATTCGACACGCTGGGCGCAGAAATTGACGCCGCAGTTGGCAAAGTCCAACTGCGTGAAGCCGCGCGCCCGGCGATTACCTATCCTGAAAATCTTCCGGTCAGCCAGAAGAAACAGGACATTCTGAACGCCGTGCGCGATCACCAGGTGGTGATCGTGGCCGGTGAAACGGGCTCCGGCAAAACCACTCAGTTGCCAAAAATTTGTATGGAGCTGGGGCGCGGTGTTAAAGGGCTGATTGGCCACACTCAGCCTCGCCGTTTGGCGGCACGCACCGTGGCTAACCGTATTGCGGAAGAGCTGCAAACCGAACCCGGCGGTTGCGTAGGCTATAAAGTGCGTTTCTCCGACCACGTCGGCGATAACACGATGGTCAAACTGATGACGGACGGGATCCTGCTGGCGGAAATCCAGCAGGACAGGCTGCTGATGCAGTACGACACCATCATCATTGATGAAGCGCACGAACGTAGCCTGAATATCGACTTCCTGCTGGGTTACCTGCGGGAACTGCTGCCGAAGCGTCCCGATCTTAAAATCATCATTACCTCGGCGACCATCGATCCGGAGCGTTTCTCGCGCCACTTTCATAACGCGCCGATTATCGAAGTTTCAGGCCGAACTTACCCGGTGGAAGTGCGCTACCGCCCGATGGTGGAAGATAACGACGATGTCGATCGCGATCAGCTGCAGGCGATTTTCGACGCGGTGGATGAGCTGGGCCATGAAAGTTCGGGCGATATCCTGATCTTTATGAGCGGCGAGCGTGAAATTCGCGACACCGCTGATGCGCTGACGAAGCTCAATCTGCCGCATACGGAAATTCTGCCGCTCTATGCGCGCCTGTCCAACAGCGAGCAGAACCGTGTTTTCCAGGCGCACGTCGGGCGGCGAATTGTGCTGGCGACCAACGTGGCAGAAACCTCGCTGACCGTACCGGGGATAAAATACGTTATCGATCCTGGTACGGCGCGTATTAGCCGCTACAGCTACCGCACCAAGGTTCAGCGTTTGCCGATTGAGCCGGTGTCTCAGGCTTCGGCCAACCAGCGTAAAGGCCGCTGCGGCCGCGTGTCGGAAGGGATCTGCATTCGCCTCTATTCCGAAGATGATTTCCTGTCGCGCCCGGAATTTACCGACCCGGAAATTCTGCGCACTAACCTGGCGTCGGTCATTCTGCAAATGACGGCGCTGGGCCTGGGGGATATTCAGGCGTTTCCGTTCGTTGAGGCGCCGGATAAGCGCAACATCCAGGATGGCGTGCGCCTGCTTGAAGAGCTGGGCGCCATTACCAGCGATGAAGACCATAGCGTTTATAAACTGACGGCCTCAGGCCGCCAGCTTTCGCAGCTGCCGGTTGACCCGCGTCTCGCCAAAATGGTGCTGGAAGCGCAGAAATTTGGCTGCGTGCGTGAGGTGATGATTATTACCTCCGCGCTGTCGATTCAGGATCCGCGTGAGCGACCGATGGATAAACAGCAGGCCTCGGACGAGAAGCACCGCCGCTTCCACGACAAAGAGTCTGACTTCCTGGCCTACGTGAACCTGTGGAATTACCTCGGCGAGCAGCAAAAAGCGCTCTCTTCAAACCAGTTCCGCCGCCAGTGCAAGCTGGACTTCCTCAACTACCTGCGCGTCCGCGAATGGCAGGATATCTACACCCAGCTGCGCCAGGTGGTGAAAGAGCTTGGCCTGCCGGTGAACAGCGAACCAGGTGACTTCCGCTCGGTGCATTCGGCGCTGCTGACGGGGCTGCTGTCCCATATCGGGCAGAAGGACACGGAAAAGCAGGAATACACCGGGGCGCGCAACGCACGCTTCTCCATCTTCCCAGGCTCAGGTTTATTTAAAAAGCCGCCGAAGTGGACGATGGTGGCCGAGCTGGTGGAAACCAGCCGCCTGTGGGGGCGTATCGCCGCCCGGATCGACCCGGAGTGGATTGAGCCGCTGGCGCAGCACCTGATTAAGCGCTCGTACAGCGAACCGCACTGGGAGAAAGCCCAGGGCGCGGTAATGGCGCAGGAAAAAGTGACCCTTTATGGCCTGCCGATTGTGGCGGCACGTAAAGTGAATTACAGCGATATCGATCCGGCGTTGTGCCGCGAGTTGTTTATTCGCCATGCGCTGGTCGAAGGCGACTGGCAAACCCGCCACGCGTTCTTCCGCGACAACCTCAAGCTGCGGGCGGAAATCGAAGATCTGGAGCATAAGTCCCGTCGCCGCGACATTCTGGTGGATGACGAAACGCTGTTTGAATTTTATGACCAGCGCATCTCCCATGATGTGATTTCCGCGCGCCACTTCGACAGCTGGTGGAAAAAGACCAGCCGCGAAACGCCGGATCTGCTGAATTTTGAAAAAAATATGCTGATCAGGGAAGGCGCGGAGCAGGTCAGCAAGCTGGACTACCCTAACTTCTGGCATCAGGGCAATCTCAAGCTGCGGCTGACCTACCAGTTTGAGCCGGGGGCGGACGCCGACGGTGTGACGGTGCATATCCCGCTGCCGCTGCTGAACCAGGTTGAAGAGTCTGGTTTTGAGTGGCAAATCCCTGGCGTGCGCCGCGAGCTGATTATTGCCCTGATCAAATCGTTGCCGAAGCCGGTGCGCCGTAACTTTGTGCCAGCCCCGAACTACGCGGAGGCATTTTTAGGCCGGGCTACGCCGCTGGAATTGCCGCTGTTGGATAGCTTGGAGCGAGAATTCCGCCGCATGGCGGGCGTCACCATTGACCGGGAAGACTGGCACTGGGATCAGGTGCCCGATCACCTGAAAATGACCTTCCGCGTGGTGGACGAGCACAACAAGAAGCTGAAAGAGGGCAAAGACCTCAGCGAGCTAAAAGGCGGCCTGAAGGATAAAGTGCAGCAGACGCTTTCCGCCGTGGCGGATGACGGCATTGAGCAGAGCGGGCTGCACATCTGGAGCTTTGGTTCGCTGCCGGAAAGCTATGAGCAGAAACGCGGCAATTACCGGATGAAAGCCTTCCCGGCACTGGTGGATGAAAAAGAGAGCGTGGCGATTAAGCTGTTTGATAACCCGCTCGAGCAGCAGCAAGCGATGTGGCGCGGGCTGCGCCGTTTGCTATTGCTGAACATTCCGTCGCCGGTGAAATACCTGCACGAAAAATTGCCGAACAAAGCCAAGCTGGGGCTGTACTTTAACCCTTATGGCAAGGTGCTGGAGCTTATCGATGACTGCATTTCCTGCGGTATTGATAAATTGATCGCGCAAAACGGCGGTCCAGTTTGGAGCGAAGAAGGATTTGCCGCGCTGCATGAGAAAGTTCGCGCAGAGCTGAACGACACGGTGGTTGAGATTGCCAAACAGGTGGAGCAGATCCTCACGGCGGTGTTTAACATCAACAAACGGCTGAAAGGGCGCGTGGATATGACCATGGCGCTTGGCCTGTCGGATGTTAAGGCGCAGATGAGCGGCCTGGTTTACCGAGGTTTTGTCACCGGCAACAGCTACAAACGGCTCGGCGATACACTACGTTACCTGCAGGCAATCGAGAAACGGCTGGAAAAAATGGCTATCGATCCGCACCGTGACCGCGCGCAGATGCTTAAGGTGGAAAGCGTGCAGCAGGCCTGGCAGCAGTGGCTGAACAAGCTACCGCCGGCAAGCCGTGAAAACGAAGAGGTGCAGGAGATTCGCTGGATGATTGAGGAACTGCGCGTCAGCTACTTCGCGCAGCAACTTGGGACCCCGTACCCGATTTCCGATAAGCGTATTTTGCAGGCCATGGAGCAGGTGTCACTTTGATATCAGGCCCTTTCCCCAGGAAAGGGCCTGATCTTATTTCACCCTTGCCAGCGTAAAACCATCCCAGCCTTTACTGCCGACCGTCTGTAGCGCAGTGGCAGAGAGATTTGGGTTGTTGCCCATCAGCTCGATAAAGGTTCGCACACCCCGAACGCGGTCATCGCCGCTTTCGGGGTTGGCTACTTCACCATCGCGGACCACGTTATCGCCAATGATTAACGTGCCGGGACGTGAATATCTCAATGCCCACTCAAGATAAACCGGGTTATTCGGCTTATCGGCATCAATAAATATCAAATCGAACGGCGCTTCGCTCCCTAAATTGGCCAGCGTTTCTGCCGCGGGGCCGAGATGCAGTTCAATGTTTTTTTCCAGTCCTGCCAGCTTAATGTTCTTTTGTGCAACCTCCGCATGACGAGGGTCGGCTTCAAGCGTGATCAGCTTGCCGTCAGCCGGTAGTGCTCTCGCCATCCAGACGGAGCTGTACGCGCCGAGCGTTCCGATCTCCAGAATCTTTCTCGCGGCGGTAATCTCCACCAGCAATTGCAGGAATTTCCCCTGGTTAGGAGCAACATCATGGGCAGGTAGCCCGGCGGCATGATTATTGGCAAGAATGTGCTGGAAAACGGCATCGGAAGGGATTAGGGAATGAACAAGGTACTCATCAACATCGGACCATTGTTTCTGCATCGCTTACTCCATGTTTAGAGATAACGTTTTCCCTCTCGCCTTGTGGGAGAGGGAATGTGATTCCCGATCAGGCAATTCGTCGCGTATTCTCCGCTTCGCTACGGGTAATTTTCACCGGTACGGATTTTGACGTCGGCGTGCCCGTGCCGTCCCCGACGCTGCCAAGCGGCACCAACGGGTTTGTCTCCGGGTAATAGGCCGCGAGATTGCCGCGAGGGATGTCATACGCCACCAGTTTAAAACCGCTGACTTTACGGACGATGCCATCATGCCAGATGGTTTCAATATCGACTTTATCGCCGTCGTTCAGGCCGAGTTCACCCATATCATCAGGGTGAATGAACAGCACTTCACGCTGGCCGTATACGCCACGATAGCGATCGTCGAGGCCATAAATGGTGGTGTTGTACTGATCGTGAGAACGTAGCGTCTGTAGGGTGAACGGGGCTTCCACACCTTGCCACAGCGAATCCGGCAGTGGGGCATCGCTGAATTCAGCCTTGCCGCTTGGCGTGTTAAAACGCAGTTCTGCCGCGGCGTTGCCGAGGTAAAAGCCACCAGGTTCTTCACAGCGCTGATTGAAATCTTTAAAACCGGGCAGCGTGGCAGCGATGTGATCGCGAACCAGGTTGTAGTCGTCGGCCAGCGCCAGCCAGTCCAGTTTGGTTCGGCCCAGAACGGCATCAGCTATGCTGGCAACAATCGCGGTTTCAGAACGCTGGGTGTCGGCAATCGGCTTGCCGATGCCTTCGGAGGCGTGAACCATGCTAAAGGAGTCTTCGACGGTGACAAACTGGCGCCCGGAAACCTGCATGTCTTCTTCGGTACGGCCAAGCGTCGGCAAGATCAGCGAGGCTTTACCCGGCACCAGGTGGCTGCGGTTCAGCTTGGTGCTGATGAACACGGTCAGGCCGCAGCGGCTAATGGCTTCTTCCGTGCGAGGGCTGTCCGGTGCCGCAGCGGCGAGGTTTCCGCCCAGGGCAATGAGCACTTTGATTTCGTCGCGCAGCATCGCTGCCAGGGCTTCAACGGTATTATGGCCGTGCTCGCGCGGGGGCTCAAAATCAAAGTGTTTGGCCAGATTATCCAGCAGGCTCACCGGCGGTTTTTCATCAATCCCCATCGTACGGTTGCCCTGCACATTACTGTGCCCACGTACAGGACAAAGGCCCGCGCCCGGACGGCCTAAATGGCCGCCCAGCAGTTGCAGGTTGACGATTTCACGCACGGTATTCAGCGAATGTTTGTGCTGAGTGATGCCCATAGCCCAGGTAAAAATCACCCGTTTTGAATGCTGCCAGATAGCGGCGGCGTCGCGCAGCTGCAGTTCGCTCAGGCCGGACTGATGGGTGATTTTCTCCCAGCTGGTTTCATCAATGGCGGTAAGCCAGGCCTCAACGCCGTGGGTATGGGCTTCGATAAACGCCAGATCAAACACGCCATCTTCACCTTCAGTGATCAGGCGACGGTGGGTTTCCAGCAGCGCTTTTGCCATGCCGCGCACCGCCGCCATGTCGCCGCCCAGATTCGGTTGGTAGTAGTTGGTGCTGATGGTACCCGCCAGCGGGGTGATCACTTCCAGCGGTTTTTGCGGATCGGCAAAGCGTTCCAGGCCGCGTTCGCGCAGCGTATTGAAGGTGACAATCTGTGCCCCATTTTCTGCTGCATGGCGAAGGCTGTGCAGCATTCGAGGATGATTGGTGCCGGGATTCTGGCCAAACACAAAAATGGCGTCGGCTATATCGAAATCATCCAGCCGGATAGTACCTTTCCCGACGCCGATACTGCGTTTTAGCCCGCTGCCGCTGGCCTCATGACACATGTTTGAGCAATCCGGGAAGTTGTTGGTACCCAGCATTCGGCCAAAAAGTTGATAGAGGTAAGAGGCTTCATTGCTGGCGCGGCCAGAGGTGTAAAGCTCAATCTGGTCGGGGTTATCCATCGCCTGGATGTGTTGCGCAATCAGGCTTAGCGCGTTGGCCCAACTGATAGGTTCGTAGCGATCGGTTTGTGGATTGTAGCTGAGCGGTTCGGTCAGGCGGCCTTGATATTCGAGGAAATAGTCACTTTGCTGGTAAAGTTTAGTGACGCTGTGTTGAGCAAAAAAGTCGCTGTCTATAAAACGGCGAGTCGCTTCCCAGGTGACCGCTTTGGCACCATTTTCGCAGAAGCTGAAGGTGCTTTTGTTATCGTCACCCCAGGCACAACCCGGGCAATCAAAGCCTTTGGCTTTGTTCATGCGCATCAGGTTGCGCAGATTTTTCAGGGCATGTTTGCTGTCGATGACGAAGCGGGTTGTCGCTTCGAGAGAACCCCAGCCGCCCGCTGCGGCCTGGTAAGGCTTAATCGCCGATTTGAATTTCATATGGCAGGTGTCACTTGTTATGGTTGATTGCGCAATAACACAGATGAGTTGCTTACCTTTAGTTTACTCCTGATTAACATTTGTGGAAGTGCTAACGTCAATCGGCCATCAACGAAACGGCCAGGGTTCACGGAAACAGGCTGTTAAACTGCGTGGCATTAGTGCCAATAAAAGAAAGGGATAATAATGCTATATGCCACTGATAGTAGAGATATTGATGAACTACAGCGCGTTGAGGCAGTCGCTGCACGCCGTTTTCTTGCGGTGCCCGAGCTGGCTTTTTTAGCCAGTGCAGGAGTGACCGATAGGCAAACTCATGCCGCCGCCATAGAAAATAAACTCGCCTGGAAGGTGACTGGGAACGACGGTAGGATCCACGGTTTTTGCTATTGTGAACGGCACGAAGATACGCTTTATCTGGCTGAGATCTCGACCCACCCGGATTTTCAGCGCCAGGGCGTGGGGGCTATGTTGCTGGCTGAGGTCAAACGCATGGGACAGCTGCTTGGCGTAAGCCAAATCACGCTGACAACTTACAGGGATGTGAGCTGGAATGCCCCCTGGTACGGACGCCACGGTTTTGTCGTTATAGATGATGCGGCGTTAACGCCAATGCTTGCTCGCTGCCTTGCGCACCAGCGCGACGAAGGCTTAATGGTTTTACCCCGTTGCGCAATGCGGTATTTACTCGGGGAGGGGAAGCCCCCGATCGGTAAACCATTTTTGTAACCGCGTGAGCTGGCGGATGTGGTAGCCAATAGCCAGCTCTTCGTACAGCGTCGATGGGGGCGTCAGCGGGGCGACATCGGGTCTGCCGCTCAGGATGGCCCGTCGGGCCTGATACCAGGCTCGTTGTTTCATCTCAACTTCATCTGGTCTTGTTACCCGATGTTTACTCACGGTCATAGTCTGCCAGCTTATTGTGAGGCGCGATTATACCCTGCAAAGCTGTCAATATGTCGTCCGATCTCCACGGACGTTAATTTTTGATCAAAAAAATCTAGCCTTGTCATAATGTTGCGTAATAATTACCCTGCGGACGCACGATATATTCTGTCAATGGCTGACACGACCTGTCATTTGTTCGCGCTAACATTCCTGACACCTACTTGCAGGAGACACACTCATGACCCCCCCCGAAAAAAGCACGCTGCTTGCCAACAGAATTGCCGGTATTTTTTGTGAAATGCTGAGCTGCGAGCGCGTGTCCCGCCATCAACTGGCCAGTAAATTTGGCGTAAGCGAACGGACGATATACCGGGATCTCCGGCGGCTAAGCAACTATGTTTATCATGTGGGGGACGATCAGTACGCCCTCAGCCGGGAAGTGACTCAACAACTGGAAAGTTACCTGCAGCGGGTAAAGCGAGAAAAATGATCTTACGTCGGTGAAAACGGGCTTAAAGCTTCGTGGCTACGCCGCCGATAATGCGATAAATTACTCTTTTTATTCATGAAAAACCACAATTAACTCAAGGGCAAGATGCGTACTGAAAGCTTAACTGATATCGCCTATCGGCACTTTGTGGAGAGCGTAAAAGATTACGCGATCTACATGCTGAATATTGATGGCACCGTAGCCACCTGGAACGAGGGGGCGCTGCGAGCGAAGGGATATCTGCGCGATGAGATTGTGGGACAGTCATTTGGCGTTTTCTACAGCGAAGCGGAGCAAAAAAACGGGCTACCTGAGCGGAACCTGAATATCGCGCTAAAAAACGGAAAGTTTGAAGGCGAAGGCTGGCGATACCGTAAAGACGGGAGCCGTTTTTGGGCGCACGTGGTGATTGATGCCATCTATGATGAGCACCAAACGCTGCTGGGGTTTGCCAAAATTACCCGCGATATCAGCGAGCAGAAGGTCGTGATTGATAAAATCTCATGGCTTGCCCGCTACGATGCGCTGACCGGGCTTCCTAACCGCGTCGAATTCTTCAGTTTTGTGGAGAAACTGTTCACTGAGTCTGACTATAACCACATTGCTATTTGCACGGTTGATCTCGATAAATTCAAAGAGATCAACGATACCGAAGGGCATCTGGTTGGCGACCTGCTTCTGCAGCGGGTTTCGTCCTCGGTGCTTAAAGCGATGGAAAAAGATGAGATAGTTGCCCGCTTTGGCGGCGACGAATTTGTCGCCGCCAAGCCTTATAACCACGACGACGAACTGCGTAATTTCACCGAGCGCTTGCACAGCTGTTTTGTTGGCAAACAGATTTTTGCTCACAGCGAAATTACCGTTAGCGCCAGTATCGGCGTGGCGGTTTACCCGGATGATGCCACGGACATCAATACGCTTATCAGCAATTCAGATTTGGCGATGTACCGTGCCAAAGCCAATCTGGATAACAAGATCTGCTGGTATGAAAAAGACATGGATGAAAAAACGAGGCTGCGCAACCTGATGGCCGCGGATATTCGCCGTGGCATCAAAGAAGGGCAGTTCTTCATCCATTACCAGGAAAAACGCTCGCTGAAAGACAAGGCGATTACCGGCTATGAAGCGCTACTTCGCTGGAATCACCCGGAGCAAGGACTGATTCCGCCCGATGAATTTATCCCTATTGCCGAGGAAAGTGGGGCTATTGTCCCGCTGGGCTATTGGGTGATTGAAACGGTATGTAAAGAGTCGCTAGCCAACAAGCTGGACAAAAAAATTTCGATCAACATTTCTCCAGTGCAGCTGCGTAATCTCAGCTTTATCGACAATGTCCGCGACATTTTAATGCGAACCGCATGGCCAATAACGTTACTTGAATTCGAGGTGACAGAGACCGCCTTCATCATTAATAAAAAACTGACGTTTAACATCCTGCATCAATTCCAGAAAATGGGGATCAGCATTGCGCTGGATGATTTTGGCACAGGATATTCTTCTTTGAGTACGCTGCGGGAGTTCCATTTTGACGTCATCAAGTTGGATCGCAGCTTCCTGACGAATGTTGAAAGCAACTTTCAGGCGCGTTCCTTCGTGCGAGCGATCATCTCTCTCGGCAACTCCATCAATACACCGTTGATTGCCGAGGGTGTGGAAACCAACGAGCAGTTGCGTATTTTGGAAGAAGAAGGCTGTACTGAAATTCAGGGATTCCTGTTTGGCCAACCTGTTGACATTAAAAACATTCATCGATGAAATGAATGGCGGCGCATGCATTTGCGCTGCCAATGACTATGGCGAAGTGTTTAGGTTTTTTATCTCACCTTTGATGTTTTAATAAAAAATAATATCTTCTTGTTATTATTTTTTTGTGCTGGATTTTTGTTCTGTTTATCGAAAAAACCAATCCTGATTGAGTCTGAGTTAATTTTAGGATGACCATACCGAGCCGGAAAATGAAAGCCTGTCGCTGACGGACACTAACGGCCAGATCCCACGTCACGCGTTACAAGGTACGGTGCTTGACACGGTGATGAAAACACCTGCGCCCAGCATGACGGTGCGTAACAGACGGACAACTGGCGCAAACGGATATGCAGTTCAGGCAATTACTGAACCGCTATGCGCTGATAAAAGGTCAGGCAGAATAGCGGCTGACCCAAACCTGTGATCCACTTAACCCTCCGGGACTTCTTTAGCGTCATTAACGCAAATCTGTGACGTAGCGCGTAATGTTTTTCCGCGCCGGGGCCGATGACCTTTGAAGGGAATTCCCCATACAAAGAGAGTCACGGACATGTCGATAAAAACTCTGACCCCACAAAACGGCGTGCGCTTCTGGCATCACATCAGGCTGGTGCCGCTGTTTTCCTCTATTCTCGGCGGCATTCTGCTGCTGTTTGCGCTATGCATCGGTTTCGCCAGCTATTTTCTCATTCAGAGCGATCGCGCGCTTCAGGATGTCACCGAGGAAATTCAGGTGCGAATGGGGCTGGCGGATAGCGCCAATCACCTGCGTACGGCGCGCATCAACCTGATCAACGCCGGAGCCGCAAGCCGTGTCGCGGATATGGATCAGGTTAAACAGAACGTGGCTAATGCCGAAGGACTTATCCAGCAGGCGCAGGCTGGCTTCAGCGCTTATCTGGCCCGCAAAGTGAAAACGCCGGCAGATCAGGCTTTAGACAAAGTGTTGCAGGATGATTTTGCGGCCTATCTCGAAAAAGGGATGAAGCCGATGCTGAAGTTCGCCAAAAACGGCATGTTTGAGGCGATCATCACCCATGAAAGCGAAGTGGTACGCAAGCTGGATGGCGATTACGATGCCAAACTGCAGCAGGCCGTTAGCATTCGCACTGAACGTGCAAATGCCCTGAGAGAGCAGGCCGATAGCCGCACCCGCACCAGTGTAGCGCTGATGGCCGGAGCCTTTGCGATTGCGCTGTTTATGACGGTGTTCACTTTCATCATGCTGCGTCGCGTGGTGATTGGCCCGCTGCAGCGCGCTGCGAAGCGTATTGAACATATCTCCGAGGGGGATTTGACCCTGCCAGCAGAAGCGACCGGCAACAGCGAAATTGGCAAACTCAGCCAGCACCTGCAGCATATGCAGCAGCAACTGGTCAGCACCGTCAGTACGGTACGCGAAGGTGCTGAGGCTATCTATCAGGGCTCGAGTGAAATTTCCGCCGGGAACACCGATCTTTCTTCCCGCACCGAGCAGCAGGCGGCGGCAATCGAACAAACCGCCGCCAGCATGGAGCAGTTGACCGCCACGGTGAAACAAAACGCCGACAACGCGCATCACGCGACAAAGCTTGCGGAAGATGCCTCGCAAAAAGCCAGCGACGGCGGGCGTATTGTGTCGGGCGTGGTCAGCACCATGGACAACATCTCCGCCAGTTCGAAGAAAATCTCTGAGATCACCGCGGTGATCAACAGCATCGCTTTCCAGACCAATATTCTGGCGCTGAACGCCGCCGTGGAAGCGGCAAGAGCAGGGGAGCAGGGGCGAGGTTTCGCCGTGGTGGCAAGCGAGGTGCGAACGCTGGCACAGCGTAGCGCCCAGGCGGCAAAAGAGATTGAGGGGCTTATCAGCGAATCCGTGTCGTTGATCGATAGCGGTTCCCGCCAGGTGGCACAGGCCGGCACCACGGTGACCGGGATTGTGGAGGCCGTCCGCCGCGTGACCGATATTATGCTGGAAATTGCCGCGGCTTCGGATGAGCAAAGCCGTGGCATTCAGCAAGTCGGGCAGGCGATACACGAAATGGATAACGTCACGCAGCAAAATGCCTCTCTGGTGGAGGAGGCGTCAGCCGCCGCCGTTTCTCTGGAAGAGCAGGCTGCCCGTCTTACAGAGGCGGTTGGAGCCTTCCGCCTGACAACGGGTTTCACCGCTGTACCGCAAAAACACGCTGCCACATCTTCCCCTGCATCCATCCTGGTTCGGCCTGCAACGGCCTCTGCCGACAACTGGGAAACATTCTGATTTACTTCTCGCGGCTCAGAAATGGGCCGCCTCTCACTTCTTTTCGTTTCGCCTCCGCCCCTGTTGCGCCCTATCTTTAGAATCAGTAAGGTGTGCGCAAATTGACGAAATAGCCGGAAAAAACATGAGTTCAAAAGATCCGCTGCACGGCGTGACGCTTGAAGCGTTGCTTAACGCCCTGGTTGAACGTTACGGCTGGGCCGAAATGGCGCGGCAGGTAAATATCAACTGCTTTAAAAGCGATCCCACCATTAAGTCCAGCCTGAAGTTTCTGCGCCGCACGCCCTGGGCGCGTAAAGAAGTGGAAGAAATGTACATCGCCTCTCTGGATGCACCAGAGACCAGAGACGACGCACCGGCGGACAGCCCGTGGGCCAACTGGCAGGCCAAAAATAAGGAATAAGCATGCTAACCGGCCTGAATCACCTGACGCTTGCGGTACGAGACCTGGCGCGGAGCCTGGCATTTTATCAAAGTCTGCCGGGCGTCAGGCTTCATGCCCGCTGGGACGCTGGGGCGTATCTTTCCTGCGGTGACTTATGGCTTTGTCTTTCTCTGGACGCAAAGGCCGGTGAGCGGCCCGTGCATTATACCCACTACGCGTTCAGCGTGAGTGCGGAGGCCTTCCCCCAAACGGTTAAAGCGCTGGAACAGCAAGGCGTGCGGGTATGGAAAGACAACCGCAGCGAAGGGCATTCCTTCTACTTTCTTGATCCGGATAACCACCAGCTTGAGCTTCACGTCGGGGATTTAGTCAGCCGCCTTGCGGCCTGTCGGGCAACACCTTATCAAGGTATGCATTTTCAGGCCGAGGGCCTGACGGTTCAGCATGCATCGCTGGAGGATATCCTCGCGCTTTATCACCGCCTGCCTGAATTTGATGATTGTAGAAGCGTGGTAGATCTTCAAACTCGTCTCGCAACGAACCAAACCAGCCAACTCATCGCCTGTGTGAACGGCGTTCCCGCCGGGTTTAAACTTGGCTACGCGCTCGGTGAGACGGAGTTTTACAGTTGGCTCGGCGGCGTTTTACCTGAGTTCAGGCGGGATGGCGTCGCTCAGGCTTTGCTGGCCGCGCAGGAAAAATGGGCGATGGAACAGGGCTACCGCATGATAACCGTGAAAACCCGCAACAAATTTCGCGGCATGCTAATGATGCTGCTTAAAAACGGCTATCAGCTTATGGATATTGAGCAGAAAGGCGACCCGGACGATTACCGTTTGCTGCTTCGAAAATCGCTCCCTGGCTGAAATAGCCCTTTCAGTCGCATCTGATAGGCGTGTTACCTCGACCGGGTTAGGCTACACGCTGGTTTTTAACCGGGAGGATCCCGCTAATGATGACATCCCCAACCTTGAGCCAGCCGACCATTCAGGCCGTTAATACGCTCGGTCAGTGGCTGGCGCAGAGCGACTTTACTGGCACACCGCAGGCACAGGATGCCGATCTGATTATTCTGGCCGGTAACGCCGTGATCCCAACCCTTGAGGCCGCGTGTGAGTTTGCTGCCAACAGTGAAAAACCGCTGCTAATCACCGGCGGAATAGGGCATTCCACAACGTATCTCTACGCGGAAATTGCCCGCCACCCGCGCTACAACACGATTCCTACCACTGGGCGTGCCGAAGCGGCGATCATCCAGGACATAGCTCACCAGTTCTGGAAAGTCCCGAGCGAGAAGATCATCACCGAAGAGAAATCGACCAACTGCGGTGAAAATGCGCGTTTTAGCGTGGACAAAATGGCTGAACTTGGCCTGAGCCCCGAGCGTGTGCTGATTATCCAGGATCCGACCATGCAGCGCCGCACCGTTGCGACTTTTGCTCGCGTCTGGCAGGGCAATGCGCAGGCGCCGGAATGGCTAAGCTGGCCTGGCATTAATCCTGAATTAGTCGAGGGAGAACAGGGCACTGTTTTTGCCGGAGAAGCTGATGGTTTGTGGCCGATTGAGCGCTATGTCTCTCTGGCGCTGGGGGAAATTCCTCGTCTGCGCGACGACGCAACCGGTTATGGTCCGCAGGGGCGAGACTTCATCGTTCACGTTGATATTCCCCCCCAGGTAATGGCCGCCTGGCACGCTCTTCAGCAGGATATGGCGCTGAGCGCACTGATCCGCGAGCGCGGGCTGTAAACCTTGAGCTTTGCCCTGAGAAACGTTAAGGCTAAAAAATTACACGCTGAAACAAATTAACGTCCATAATATGTTGATGTTAATACTCTTTTAATGTTTCTTCGTTATCCTGGCATTCAACGTAATTTCAGGGCAGAGGCTCTTATGCGCACTAAATACACCTCGTTACAGATTTCGATCCACTGGCTGGTTTTTCTGCTGGTCGTGGGGGCTTATTGCGCGATGGAACTGCGTGGTTTTGCCCCGCGTAGCTACCGGCCGCTCATTAACTCTATCCATTTCACCTGCGGCATTTCCGTGCTGGTGCTGATGGTGGCCCGCCTGCTGGTGCGCATCAAATATCGCGCCCCAGCCATTGTGCCAAAGCCGCATCCAGCGGTGACCGGCATCTCTCATCTGGTTCACACGATTGTCTATCTGATGTTTATTGCGCTGCCGGTGCTGGGCTTCCTGGCAATGTACTATCGCGGCAGTGACTGGGTGGCCTTTGGACTACAAATGCCGGTGGCGGCGGTACCGGACGAAGATATGGAGTTCAGCATCAAATCCTGGCATGAGCTTCTCGCCAACACCGGCTATTTCGTGATTGGCCTTCACGCCTTCGGCACGCTGTTTCACCATTACGTCTGGAAAGACAACACGCTGCTACGGATGATGCCTGGCAAACGCGAGCAGCCCTGACTGCCTGCCGCTAGCCTTTTGAATACTGCCGGGGTGAGCAGCCCATCACCCGCTTGAAAGCCTTACCGAACGCGCTTTCTGATTCATACCCCAATTCCACAGCAATACGCGCCAGGGAATCACCGGACTGGCGCAACCTGTCGGAAGCCAGCATCATCCGCCAACGCGTCAGGTAGTCAATAGCCGATGCGCCCGTCACCGCTTTAAACCGGGCGGCAAACACCGACCGCGACATCCCCACGCGCTCCGCCAGTTTTTCCAGCGTCCAGTTGAAGGCAGGCTCTTTATGCATGCAGGTCAGAGCCAGACTGAGCTGTTTATCCGCCAGCGCATATAGCCAGCCCACGGCGGGCTGATGAGTTAAGTGCAGCCTCAGAGCCTGAATCAGCATCATCCAGGCGAGCTGCTGGACGATAAGCGCGCTGCCGGGGCGTGGATGGCGGACTTCATCGGTCATTTGATCCAGCGCCCAGCGCATGGCGGCCTTACTCTCTGGCTGCTGAATGCAAACGACCAACGGCAAAGAGCTCAGCAACAGCTCGGCCGCTTCCCCGCTCAAAACAAAATGCCCGCCGACCAGGAAACAGCTTTCCTGCTGGCCGGGGACAACGTCAGGCCCCAGCTTCCCTGCCTCGCGCAGCGTGTAAAAATCCACGGGGGTGGCATCCAGCCCGGTAGCCAGACAAAAAGGCGGCCCCGGCGGCAGAAGATAACAGTCGCCGGCCTGAAGCAACTGCGGCTCACTCATACCGTCAACCGAAAGCCAGCAGTGGCCTGACACCACGGCGTAGCACTTGATGCCGACATGTTCAGGCCACTGAATGGCCATACCTTCATGCAGAGCAACGCCACCGGAGGCATAGCTTTGGGGTTTCAGCAGGGAAAGCAGTTCAGACAGCGGATCCATAGTAACTCCGGACGATGAGACCAAAAATGGCGACTTTTGAACATTGTTCGTATTCTTCCCTCTGTTTACAGTAAATCCTGTCGGACGGCAACTCAGTCCTAAGTGACGGTTTGGGATAATGACTATGCGTATTTTTGTCACCGGTGCGACCGGTTTTCTTGGTTCGGCCATTGTTCAACAACTGCTTGCTGCCGGGCATCAGGTACTGGGGCTAACGCGTTCTCAGCGTGGGGCCGAGGCTTTATCATCCTGGGGAGCAAAAGCACATTATGGCGATTTGGATGATCTCGCCAGCTTGCAGCATGGGGCGGATCTTGCGGACGCCGTCATTCACACGGCTTTTAACCATGATTTTTCTAACTTTGTCGCCAACTGTGAGGCTGACGGAAAAGTGATTGCCGCTATAGGGAACGCGCTGGCGGGCTCGGCTCGCCCGATGGTGATCACCTCTTTTGTGGCTATGGGCGCTACTGAACCGGGCAAACCGGCGACGGAAGCGGGGTATAACCTTCTGACGCCCAATCCGCGTAAGGCTACGGAAATTGCCGGGGTCAGTCTGCTTGAGCGGGGCGTTAACGCCTCGTTTGTGCGACTGCCGCAGGTGCATGACACGTTCAGGCAGGGGCTTATTACACCGTTGATCGAGCTGGCGCGCGACAAAGGCGTGGCGGCTTATCTTGGCGAAGGTGAAAACCGCTGGTCGGCGGTGCATCTGAGCGATGCCGCCCGTCTTTATGTTCAGGCGGTGGAAAGAGGCATGGCCGGGGAGCGCTACAATGCCGTGGCGGAAGAAGGGATCGCCACGAAAACGATCGCCGAAACGATCGGGCAAGGGCTTGGTGTGCCGGTACGCAGTATTGCCGCCGACAAAGCCAGCGATCATTTTGGCTGGCTGGGGAGTTTTGCCGCACACGACATGTCGGCCTCAAGCGCCGCCACGCAGCAAAAAACCGGCTGGCGGCCAACCGGACCAGGGCTGATTGAAGATTTGCAGAAGATGAAATACCGCTAATTCGCTATCGCCCGGCTAAAAACCGGGCGATGGTAGGACAATCAGAAGCGAACTTCGCCGCCAAAGATCCAGGTTCTGCCTCGCGCTGTGTTTGCCCGGCTGGCATCATCCCCTGGCCCTGGCATCATATTGAGCTTGTTCAGCGCCTCGGAGTAATCCCGGTTCATCAGGTTTTGTACCGTGAGTTTCAGCATCAGATTACGGTTCACCTCATAAGTGCCGTAGAGATCGATAATGGTCGGGATCTGCGGCAAATCTTCTTTAATGATGGCGCCGGTATGTTCATCGGTTTCAAAATCAGGCGACAGCCGCCGCGCTTTACCGGTGTACTTCACTATCGTCCCGAGGGTCAGGGCCTTATCGAAGAAGCGCACCCCGGCATCCAGCGTCATGTATTTCCGTGGCAGCTCGGTAATATCCCCCGCGCCAAAGTAGGTGCTGGCGATAGACGTGGGCTGGTCGGTCTGCTGCTGGCTGAAGGAGAGGCGACTAAAGGCGAAGCCTGCGTCGTAGTCCATCTCCAGCTCCACGCCATGGGCGGTAACGCCGCTGGCCGAGTTCACGTAAATATACATATTGTCACTGTATTCGTCGCTGATGTCCGCCCAGTCATTGCCCAGCACTTCGGTCATGCTGCATTTTCGTCCGCTGGAGCAGACCTGATAAGACTCGCTGTAAATATAGTTCTGGATCCTGCTGCGGTAGGCCAGCGCCTTAAAGCGCAGAGAGTCCTGTTGAACGAGCAGATCTTTGGTGTCGATATTAAAACCGGCCTGCCAGGTTTCCGCGCGCTCAGGCTTTAAGAACGGGTTCATGGACGCACCGCCGGAGTTGGAGAAAAACATCTCCTGAATATTTGGCGCACGCATCGATTTACTGTAGCCGACAAATGGCTGAAGCCACGGCGTAACCTGGGCCGACAGCTGGGCCGATGGGTTAAAGCCGCTTTCTCGCTCATCGACGTCGTAACTTCCCTGGGGGACGCAGATAACGCGTTCGTCACAGGGGGGTTTATGCCCGGTGATTCGGTTGCGCGTGTAGTTAAGGTTAAGATTTGCCTGCCAGATACCGCGCGTGACCTGTAACCCGGTATATAACGCCGAAATATCCTGCCGCCCGGAAGGGGCGAATGGATTGTTTTCTATCGCCTCCTGGTTGGTTTTTTCATCGCCTGCAGCAGCATTAATGAGCTTGGTATAACGGGTGCGCATTAGCTTGCTGCCCAGCGTAAACGCCAGATCGTTATCGCCCAGGCTAAAACGGCTGGTGTTGTTTACGTCCAGCGCATCGGAACGGTTTTGCGCGGATGTGCTGTAAAACGTGTACAGCGAACCATCGTGGTATTTCTGATCGCCGCGGCTGGTGCTGGCAGTGACGTTAAAATCAATCAGCTCAGAGAACGGGGCATAATGATATTTAATATAATAATCGTCGCTGGTGATATCACGACGAGAGAATCTATTTTCATAAGTTCTGGCCGATAGCTCGAAACTATTAAACTCATCAGGCTTAATATCCATTTTATAAAGCTGGGATTTCGGGTTCTGCTTCATAAATTTATCGTAACCAAACTCTTCGCTATTAATACCGGAGCCGTTAGAAAAATTAGAATAAATAGAACTGCCGCTGATGGCGGCCATCGCGCCGAAGCTCCCGGTGTCGGTAAAGGCGTTTGTTCTTCCGGCTGCTGCAATCATCCCGCTGCGCCCGATCCCGTTGCTGCCCACAGAGAAGCGCGAGCGCAACCCGTAATCATTTCCCTTAAAGATCACGTCATCTACGCCCAGAGTGCGCATGTTTGCGCTGCCTGCAAGGGCGTTGATTCCCGCTGAGCCACTGCTGTCGCCGCGCGTAACGTCTACGCCGACCAGAAAATTCGGGTCGATGAGTACGCCTGCCTGGTTATTGGTGGAGCCGTGAACGGTTGTGCCGGACGTGGTGGTGCCGTAAAAGCTTTGGGTAATGCCGTCCACCATCGTGTTCACCCGGCCAAAGCCGCTCATCCCGCGAATGTTCACGCTCACCGTTCCCTGACCGGGATCGATTTGGGTATAGGTGCCAGGCATGCTGCGCAGCGTGGCATCCAGAGATTGCAGGTTTTTATCCGTGGCACGGGAGCTGGTTGCGCCAGGTTTTTCCAACGCTTCTTGCTCGCGGGTAATATTTCCGGCGGAAACATTCAGTGGGCTAAATACTGCCGAACCTTTTTTATCCCCGTTAGTTACTTCATCATTATTTTTTGCCAATCCGCTGGCGCTGAGCAATAACATGCCCGAGCCGAGAGTCACGGCCAGTTTATTAACGTTCATACGTGTCCTTGAAGTATTGTAATAAAATAAAAGTTATTTTTATTATTATGTTACCTGAGGTGGCCTTCCCATTAAGGGAAGGCTTCCAGGTTAGCGCTGTTTATCTGCCTCCAGAATAAAACTGTATTCAAGCGCGGTATTCTCCAGGCGCTTTATTCGGCCTGATTTCCCGCCGTGCCCGGCCTGCATATCGGTTAGCA
The DNA here is from genome assembly GCF_900177785.1 of Cedecea sp. NFIX57. NCBI lineage: Bacteria > Pseudomonadati > Pseudomonadota > Gammaproteobacteria > Enterobacterales > Enterobacteriaceae > Cedecea > Cedecea sp. NFIX57. The sequence goes on from NZ_FXAS01000006.1 coordinate 101,439, forward strand.
GAAGGATTTTGCCTGGCCCGCGTTGGTTTTCACGTAGCTTCGCAACCCACTTTGCGGGCTCCCAGTACTGCACCTGCGAGTCATTGAGGCCGCTGGTCACCAGCAGATTCGGGTAGTGCGAAGGCTTAACATTGTCGTAAGGACTCCAGGATTTGAGCCGTAGATAGTCCGTTTTGCGGTGTGGGTTGCCCCATTCGTCATATTCTCCCACCGTGAGCGGCAGTGATTCGTCCAGCATGGTTGTCACCACGTCCACAAAGGGCACCTGCGCGACCACGGCATTGAAGAGCGTGGGTTGCTGGTTAATCACATTCCCCATCAACAAGCCCCCGGCGCTTCCGCCCATGGCGTAAAGTCTGCCAGCCTGTCCGAAGCCCAGCTTAACCAGGCCGTGGGTCGCATCGAGAAAATCATTAAAGCTGTTGGGCTTGTTTTCCAGCTTGCCTTGCTGATACCAACGCTGGCCAAGCTCACCCCCGCCGCGAACGTGCACAATAGCGAACACAAAACCGCGGTCCAGAAGGCTGAGTCTGTTGGCGCTGAAGGCCGGATCCATGCTCATTCCGTAAGCACCATAGCCGTAAACCAGCAACGGGCTGTGGGCCGGTTTGAACATTTTTTTGTTATAAACCAGCGAGACAGGCACCTTCACGCCGTCACGCGCGGCGACCCAGATTCGTTCGCTGTGATAATCCTGCGGAGAGGTGTTATTGACCTCCTGGCGTTTAAGCAGGGTGCGTTCGCCGCTGGTCAGATCCCATTCATAAGTGCTGGTGGGCGTGGTCATCGAAGAGTAGCCATAGCGCAGCTTGCCAGCCTGTGGCTCCGGGTTATAGCCGAGCCAGGCCATATAGCTCGCGTCATCAAACTGTAGCGTCTGCTCGCTGCGGTTCAGCCAGTTAATCTTACGTATCTGGCTCAGCCCGTCCTGGCGCTCTGCCACCACCAGCCAGTCTTTAAAGAGGGTAAATCCTTCCACCATTTTATTGGGGTTGGGCGCAACCACTGCCTGCCACTTGTCGCCGGGCGCGTGGCTTTTATAGAGCCCAAAATTGGCGCTTTCCTGATTTGCACGCAGGTAGAATTCGCCCTCAAAATGGTCGAGATAATATTCAATCCCCGGCCTGCGGGTGGCGAAAAGCACAGGGGGTGTTTCGGGTTTATCCGCATCGATCAGGCGAGCTTCCGAGGAGGTACTGGCGCTAAGCGTGATAATTAAATAGCGATCCGAAGCCGAACGGGAAAGCCCGAGGTAATAGCCGCCGTCAGACTCTTGATAGACCAGCACATCCTCGGCGACAGGCGTGCCTGGGCGATGCCGCCAGACCTGCGAGGGCACCAGCGTTTGCGGATTATTGCGGAGGTAAAACAGGTAGCGCCCGTCATTGGACCAGACCATATTTCCGGACGTATTTTCGATCGCATCGGGGAGCCATTGCCCGCTCTTTAAATCGCGAAGTGAGAGGCGATACTGACGGCGGCCCGTCGTATCTTCGGCAATTGCCATCATCTGGTTATCCTGACTGACGACCAGGCCGTTTAGCTGGTAATAGGTCTGGCCTTTGGCGCGCTGGTTGCCGTCCACCAGCGTTTGCCAGTCGCCCTTGCCCCCGACGGGCTGCCGCTGGCTGACGGCGTATTCTTGCCCGGCCAGATAAACATCCTGGTAGCGATAGCCGTTTCGCTGGAAGGGCACCGAGCGGTTTTCCGGGCTCATTCGCGCGACCATTTCCTTATACAACGTGTCCGTTAACGCGGCGGACGGTTTCAGTACCTCCCGGGCGTAGATATTTTCTTCCTCAAGGTGACGCAGCACTTTGGCGTCGCTGCGGCTGTCATCCCTGAGCCAAAAATAGTTATCCACGCGAACATCGCCATGCTCAATAAGCTGATGGGGGATTTTGGGCGTAGCCGGGGGCTGTGGCGCGTCAGCGATGGCCCAACTGGCTGGCAGCGAGCAAACGAGGAGCAGCGGCGTGGCTTGCCATAGTTTTTCCATGATGCGTCCTTAATGTCGGGCGATGGGGCGCCCTGCCGAATATTCAGCATAAAGTTAACGTTCAGGTTGTGGGGCTTAGCGCTAGCTTCGGCTAAGTTCCGTCAGGTCGAAATTGATTGGCATTGTGACGTTATACACGCCTCCCTTTAAGCGCTCGGCGGGCGGTTTCGGCAGCGGCTGGGCGCGTTCTAAAACGGCCACGGCTTCCCGATCAAGCGAGCGCGTTCCCGATGAACCGGTCAGAGAACTGGCAACAACTTTGCCCGCAGCATCCACGGTAAACGTCACCACCGCGATACCCGTTCTGGCACGCTGACGGGCGTCGCCGGGGTAGCGTTTGAAGCGGTTGAGATGGCCTTTTACCCGGCTCTCCCAGGCATCCTGCTGGCTGTTTTGCTTCTCGGCATCACTGTGGTAGGGCGCGGCAATGCGCGAGGACACCACGCTGGGCTGAGGTGCGGCATTGGTCGAGATAGCCGCCTGGCTGTTGTCGCTGGTTTGCTCCCTGACGTTGCGCGGTGGACGCGGTTTTTTCTTCTCACCTTCGGCGGCTTTTTTCCGACGGGTGACTTCAATTAGCGCGTCTTTATCTTCTGGCAGCGGCCTTTGCTGCTTGTCTTCGGCCTGCTGCTTTTCTTCAGCTGCCGCTGACTCCTGCTGGGCAATACCCACCGGAAGCGGGACTGGCGCAGGCGGGGCTTCGATATCGTCCGCCCATTCCAGCATGACAGCGGGCGCAGGCTGCAGGGCTGGCGGCGTGTCAGACACTTGCCAAATTAGCGCTAAAAAAAGGCTCCCATGAAGAAGCAAAGACAGCGTAAAGCCCGTGCCCTTTCTGCCCGCCAGCGCAGTAGTAAACGTGTCTGTCATCCACGGTTTACCGTTTTGCCGGAGCAGGAGCAACAAACCAGACATAATCAGCCTGATCCGCCGTGATATTCATGCCTTTTTCCGCCAGCATCAGCACAACCGGCTGCGACGATGGAGACAAGTCTTCCATATGCAGCGGCACGCCGATGCTTCTCGACGCGTGATAGCCGCCTGCAATCAGTAAGGCGGGCGTTGGGGCGTTCAACAACTGCTGGGCCATATAGCGATCGCGCTGCTGCTGAATCGCCAGCATCGACGTTAATTGCTGGCCTTCGATATTGCCTCCGTGCATGGCAATGATCGTTTCTTTCAGCGCGGCCTGGACGGCGGGCGCAGTTGATTTTTTTCCTTCCGGGAAGCGCGGGGATTTATAAAGGCGCATTATCTCATCGCGGTTGATATTGGCGTTGAGCAAAGGTGAGGGCGCGCGCAGGGCTTCGATCACAACGCAGCCGTACATCTCCCACGGCCAGCCTTTTTGCCAGTGAAGCAGTTCCTGAATGCGGCTGTCCCGCACCTGCGGCTCCTCTTTCAGCCAGGCTTTCACCTGGTTGACGCGCGGCTGCTGGTCAGCGGTCAGCATCTCCAGCAAGACGCTGCCCTGTGGGCGCGCCTGTTGCAGATTTTGCAACAGCCAAAGTTCAATTTGATGATGTTCGGCGTTATCGTGCTTTTCGCCGACGATGAGCCGCTGAGCGCTGGCGAGTTTGGCCAGCAACTGCCTTTCAGTCAGCGTTTCGCCGCTCTGCAAATCAATGATTTGCCCATGCGCGACGGCGACATGGCTTGCTGCTTGAGGAGAGTGAGTGGTTTGGCTGCAGGCGCTGAGGCCCAGGCTGGCTAACGCTATCAAAGACGTAAGGATCAATTTTTTATGCATATCTTTTGCCCGGAGGTAGCCTTCACTGGCTGTTAGTCTTGATGTCGATCAATTTACCGCGGGCAGGATGTTAACAAACAATAAAATCAAATGATACTCATTATCATTTGAATGTTTTTATAAGACGGTGATTTGAGCGGAAGATCGCATTCATGGCAGCAAAAATGCCGCCTGAGGGCGGCATCTGCGGGGCAAAATAGCGTGAACGGTTAGCGAGCGTAACGCGGCGCAGGTTGAGAAGCGCTGAGATGTGAGCCGATTGTCCGGCGTTCTGCCTCCCAGTTATCCCATTCGCTGCCTTCTTGTAAAGAAGGGATGGTGACCTTCTCGCCAGCATCAAGGCCGACCAGCGCGGCATCCACCATATCTTCCGTACTCATCACCCAGCTTTGCGGCAGATTTTCGTGCCCGCCCACGCCGGCAATATTCCAGAAATCCGTGGCCGTGGCACCAGGCAGTACGGCCTGAATACGCACTCCAGCCTCCGCCAGTTCCTGCTGCAAAGAGTGGCTTAATGCCAGCACAAACGCTTTGCTGGCACCGTAAACGCCGTTCAGCAATTCAGGCGCAATGGCGACGACCGAGGCGATGTTAATAATGGTGCCGTGCTGGCGGGCGGCCATTGCCGGGGCTGCGGCATAGGTCAGGCGGGTTAACGCGGTGACGTTGAGGTCTATCATCGCGGTCATTTCATCCACGCTGGCTTCCAGTACGCTTTCTTTTGAGCCGAAGCCCGCGTTGTTAACCAGCAGCGAAATGGACTCGTCGTTTTTTAGCCGCGTTTCGATCTGCAGCAGTTCAGCCGCGTTACCCAGATCGGCGGTAACGACCTCCACCGCTTGCCCGCTTTCTTCGCGAATGTGTCGGGCAACCTGGTTCAGGCGGTCAGTGTTCCGTGCAACCAGAATAAGGTCATAACCACGTTTGGCCAGACGGGCCGCGTAGACAGCGCCGATCCCGCCGGATGCGCCAGTGACCAGGGCCGTGCCTTTAGATACGTTGCTCATTGTGTGACTCCTGAAAAGGGGATTAATTGACGAAGGCAACATTAACACTGGCTTTTTGTGTCTCAAATGACATATAACCGTCTTTTTATGACACCATCAATCACGGCGGTCTGTGTCATGCAAAAGGTCGGTTTTGTTGTTACCCCGGGGTACTCCACCATGGGCTTTGCCGTAATAACGGCGTTTGAAGTCGCTAACCTGATGGCGAGCGAGCCGGTTTATGAACTGCATTTACTCTCTGAACACGGCGGCAAGGTGCAGACGTCAGCCGGGTTTGACGTGATGACCGAGTCAATGGCAGATACGCAGTACGATCTCCTGCTGTTTGGCGCCACGATGGAGCAGGCTTCCCCCACGACGATTCATTTTGTTCGCCAGGCGGCAGCCTATGCACGCCGCGTGGCCGCTGCTTGTCTGGGCACATTTTTATTGGCCGAAGCCGGGTTGCTGGAAGGCAGAAGAGCCACCACGCACTGGATGTACGCGCGAGACCTGCAGCAGCGTTTTCCAGGCATCAGCGTGGAAGAAGATAAGATTTTTATTTGCGACGGACCTTACTGGACCTCGGCAGGGATGACGGCGGCCATCGACCTTGCGCTGGCGCTGATTGAGGACGATCTGGGGGCTGATATCGCCCGAACCATCGCCCGGAAGCTGGTGCTCTATCATCGCCGCGCCGGTGGGCAGTCTCAATTTTCCTCCCTTCTTGAACTGGAGCCTAAATCTGACCGTATTCAAAAAGTGATGACTTACGCTCGTGCACACCTGGAAAACGCCTTGAGCGTGGAAGAGCTAGCGGCGGTAGCAAATTTATCGCCCCGGCAGTTTAGCCGCAGTTTCCAGGCGGAAACCGGGCAGTCGCCCGCCCGCGCCATAGAGCATCTGCGCCTGGAGTCCGCCCGCATGCTGCTTGAAACCAGCGCGCGCTCCATCGATGAAGTGGCCCGGCAGACCGGGTTTGGCGAGCGGGACAGAATGCGCCGGGCATTTCTTCGCGCCTACGGCCAGCCACCGCAGGTGATACGCCGCCAGGCGCGAGGAGATGAAGAACTGCAAGCCTAAAATTGGCAGTGGCGACAGGTTTTTATCTCTGTATTATCAGTCGGATAATGGTCTGACTGAGAGGGAAAAACATGGCGAATTTAGTCTATTACGTTGCGGCGACGCTGGATGGTTACATTGCCGATCGGCAGCATCAGCTGGACTGGTTAATGAACTTCCCGCTGGGGGATGACGCAACGCCATACGATGAGTTCTATCAGACCGTCGGGGCGGTGATCATGGGGGCGGAAACCTACAGCTGGATCCAGGAAAACTCGCCAGAAGCCTGGCCCTATGCCTATGTCCCGGCATTTATCGTCACGCATCGTTCGTTATCCGTGCCTGAGGGGCAAACTATCACGCTGGTGCAGGGTGAAGCCGCAGATATTGCAGCGCAGGCCCGCGAAGCCGCCAAAGGCAAAGATGTCTGGCTGGTGGGCGGAGGCAAAACCGCCGCTATGTTTGCCGAAGCAGGAGAGCTACAGCGTCTGTTTATCACCCAGATCCCGGTCGTTATCGGAGCGGGAATCCCGTTGTTACCGGTGAGTAAGCCCGTAAGCCTTAAGCCAGTCACGCAAAAAGTGCTTAAAAGCGGGGGCGTCGAGCTTGTTTATGATGTGGTAGTGGGGTGATGGCTTGATGTTTTTGTATTTGCCGGTAAATAGCCGGTTTTTTCAATTGCTGTGTAAGATAAATTTAAATATTTTCATCAAATATTTTTACCCATGGCCAAATAAACACGATTTGGTGTTTAAATATTATTTTTTATAAGAAGACCTTTAACAAGGAGAGTGAAATGCAGTATTTTTATGCCTATCACGGCCCTCAAAACGAAAAAGACTTCGATCCTAAAGGAGGATATGGTACTCGTCTGCAACATAATTATGAACGGGTTAAAGATGGTGATCGTGTCTTCATTATCCAGAAGCTTGCAGGAAGAAATAGCCTGTTCTATCTTTGCGGTGAATATGAAATTACCGGGCACTCGATAAACAATAAACTTAATTATAAGTATCGCTTTGCACTGAAAGACGTATCACAGTTAGATCATTTCATAGAACTTGATCCTATTGCATTAAGTAAAATGCTACCAAAAAGAGACGGTGATAGTCGTTGGAATATATTTCAGCGGCACTTTTGCCGCCAGGGGGCAGCCTTTGCCAGAGCGCTGGATAGCAATGTCGTTGAAGTCTTAAGTTCGCTGGTTGGGGAGGCTGTTGAAGCACAGTTTGAGCATAGGCCTCGCCGAGAAGATGGCCTTAGAATGGTTAAAGTTCGGCAAGATCAGGCTGCATTTAGACGCGATGTTTTGAATAACTGGAATAATAAATGTGCAATAACAGGGAGCTCACTTGCCGTTGAGGCTTGTCATATCATCAGCCATGCCTCGCAAGGAGAACCTACTGTTGAAAACGGTATTGCGTTAGCGGCGGATTTACACCATTTATTCGACAGTGACGATCTAAGCTTTGAGGGGAATAGAGTTATATTGTCATTAAAGGCTCAGAATGAACCGCGATATCACGCGCTTCATAATGCTGAGATTCAAACACCCAAGACTCCGGTGAAGTTTAGAGTTAACTGAAAGTGGGTTTTAGTACCAGCCGTACATGAGTGCGGCTGGGGTAAAACTGCCGCCAGCTTTGCCGAAGCCGGAGAGTTGCACGCTAAAAATGGGCAGTAGTTACAGTGCGAAACAGTTTTGAGGCTATCTATTGGAACGGAAGTCAGTAGACTCCTTTTACTACCCTGAGGAGTCAGACCATGCCCGTATTTACGATCACACTGCGAAACACCGGTACGTTAGATAAAAAAAGAATTTCGACCGCCATTCACGCCGCCACGGTGGCAACCGGCTACCCCCATAACGATCTGTTCCAGCGCTTTATCAGTCTTGATGACGAGTCGCTCTATGTGGATCCAACGTATCCCGATCTTGAACATCCGCGGAGTGCTAATTTCGTGCTGATTGAGGCCGTACTCTCCTCTGGTTCTCCTGATGCCCGTAAGCATCTGCTCCTTGAATCTCTGGTTCACGAACTCGGCATGATCGGGGTGGATAGCAATGATCTGATGGTGCTTTTCAGCGAGGTCGATCGTCTGAATAGTTCATTTGGAGGGGGGAGAAGAGCATCACCTGTCTCGATGTCTCAATGAGGTACGGGCGTATTTTTTATATTTCAGGACATTCTTTGCGGGCCACAGGTTTTTCTTTGTCACAACAACTCTGCGCTCATAACATTTAGTGAAAAGCTATAGATTGGGGGCGTGGTTATGGCTGAACATGCCTCCTGTCTTTGCGGTGAAAATATCACTCATAATGATCTGGTCGGGCGTCTGATACGGCGCTTCAGGTAAGCAGCACGCGTACACGCAGGCGAGCAAAGAGGCCGTACAGCCCAGTGCAAAGGGTAAGGCTACACAGATGAAGCGCAACGGCCGGAAGATGTCTATCTCAACGCCCGGCTGACTGTATCTGTGAGCTTATCGCTTATCACTGGCGGTATGTCCGTGGATTTTAGCCTGACGATGAATATCAAACCGCATGATTTCTTCGATACTTAGACTCCTGAGGTTTTCATAGCCAATCACCACATAAGCACACCACCGCGGCATTTCTGTATGACTATCAACAATAGCCACAAATTGCTAAGGGCGTAATGCATTAATCAATGGGGAGCAGGTCACTTATTGTTGATGTGAGTAGGGCGTAGAAAACTATTCAGGTGATAGGTTTATTTTTCGCTGCTTTCGCCATCTTTGTGAACGATGGCGTAATGCAGCAAATGAAGGTGGCAACCCATATACCGATCAGACCGGGAAGCTGTGCTCCATGATAGTATTTTTCGCCAATTAGATTGCCCAGGGAGAAGCAGGCGTAAATAGTGGCAAAACACACCCAACCATCGGCGATAATTTCTCTACTGTAGGAAAGAAGAGCTCTGCACTCGATCAACATTTCTCTACGATTCATGGCCATCATCCATTTTTTTGCACCGCCTATTTCTAGCGGTTTTATCTCCAGTGCGTCAGCTATTAATCCTGGTAGGGCAAATTATTACTTTCGGTATAAATTGCCCTGGCCCGACCTTGCTCGACCCCAGATCTCTTCATCCGTCAGCGTGGTTTCAATGAGCTCGATGGGAACACCATTATCGTTAATGACGGCAACAAAAAAGTCATCAATCGGTTCATATGGCCCCAGGATAACATCCTCTCCTTCGATGGCCTTTGACAGATTGTCAACTTTGAACGCTACGTGTGGCACGGTTTTTAGCAGTGGGTGCAGCGGCGATTCATCGGTAAATCTGTGCCACTGGACCCGGAATTTACCCGGATTATCGGCGGTGTACATCCCGGCTTTTTCACTGTGCGTGCCTTCAGACAGGCCATCCTGTAAGGGAATACCAAAATGATGGAAGGTGTAAGTTACATCAGGCTTCATGCTGCCTCGCTGATTAGTTTCGTCACTGTTTTTGATAAAGCCCGGCCAGTCAGTTGGCCGGGCTGAATACCTATTTTGCCATTACTCCGTCTGGTGCGCGGCAGAAAAATCGTTGGCCCGTCGCCAGCGAACCACATCGAATCCGATAAACATAAGCAGGCTGACGCCAAGCACCGGCATGGCAACACCGAACAGAATCGCAAGAATCAGCACCGATACTCTTGCTCGGAAGGAGAGATCGTACCAGCTCTGCGTCAGCGTCAGGAGTGGATTGTATTTGGCTGGGGTGGGGCGACGTATCCACCACAGGCGGTAGCCCATGGCAATCATTACGCATAAGCCTGTACCGAATGCGATCAACAACAGTTGGTTAACCAGGCCAAACAGCATGCCCATGTGAAAGTCCACGCCCCATCGAGTCAGCTTTGCCATCAGGGGAAACGTTTCAAATCTGGTGTGGTCCACGACTCGCATTGTGGCAGGATCGATAGCCACCGCGTCGACCTGAGTCGGCCAGCCGCGATCAATTTCTGTCACAGTCCAGGCTTTGTCGTGGCTTTTGGCCGGCCTTATCTCGATAGTGTTTGCATCAATTCCGGCGCCTTGTGCTAACTGGCGCGTTTTATCAAAAAGGGAAAGATCTGGCGACATATCCATCTTCATTGGCATCGTCATACCGGCATGATGCTCTGCATGCGAGGCCTGGGCACCGCTTACGTCACTGAGTTGCGTTTTAAGCTGAGGGGTTTCCCAGTTGAATGCCGCTCGAAGTAGATCCACATTGCCGCCCGCCCATTGAGACCAGGTTAAGCCGGTGGCAGAGAACACCAGCATACCTGCCAACAGTAACCAGCCGAGGGTCACATGCCAGCGGCGGGTGCGCTGCACAAGATTATTCACTCGGCGCTTGGGGCGGGTATAAAACCAAAGTGCGATCCCGCCACAGGCGACAATCCACATCCACGAGGCGGCTAATTCACTGTAAAGCCTGCCTGCGGAGCCTAATAACAGAGAGCGATGCGCATAATCAATCCATTGCCGCAGAGGCAAAATGCCCGAGGTGCCATAGACCGTCATGTCTCCCTTTACGGCCAAAGTAATGGGATCGATGAATATAGCCCGGCTTTCAGAACTCCCCAGGCCGGGCGCGTTAAACATTACGCGGGTTGTCACCCCGGTGATCATCCCCGGACGAACGGCGTAGAGCGGCAAATGCTCGCCCGTGACTTGCCTGGCGATGGCAATCTGTTCAGCAAGCGAGTGAGCTTCACCACTTGTGTTTGCCGTTAGCGCATCATGATAAATAAACGACTCCAATTGAGGCGTGGCAACGTAAAGCGTGCCGGTTAGCGCCGCGACGAAAATAAAAGGCCCTACAAATAAACCAATAGCAAAATGCAATCGACGTAGAAAATTTATCCAGGCCGCGCGCGGGGTGCAGGTGGTCATACTTTTCCTTAATGCAAGCAAAACGAAGTTATGGCGTTGAAACGCCCATCTTTTTAGTTTTTAGCAGATAAAGTCGTTTATGCCGGAGGCGCGCGAGGATGAGGGTAAAGCCAGGCAAAGAAATGCCGTATTTCGAGTAAAGGTGATGAGGGTTGAAAGCCCTGGAGTAAGAAAAGAGTGTGAAGGGGGGTAATTAGCTCTGGCTGTATACCCGGCATGTGCGACAGCAGTACGCAGTAACCGCAGGCCTCAGCATGATCGATGGGCATCAAAACCGGTTTATGCCCGGAGTGGTGCTCATCCATTTCCATCATAGGGTGATGCATCATGCCTGGCATCATCGGCATCGGCAATTTTTGCAGAGAAATCGAGACGAACGGCGCCACAACGATCAGGGCAAGCGCAAACAGCGCCAGTCCTGCGGCGATAACTCTGCTACGACCACGATGAAATCGATTCTCTGCCATGCTTCCCCCAGACTGCCGGAGGAGTGTAAGTGATTTGAAGCGGTGAAGTTAACAAATGTTGTTGTGAAAATTATTCAAGGTTATTGGCATATTGGTCACAGCAATGATACCGGATAACACCCGGCATCATTTTCGTCTTTTCCTTAATAACTTGAGCGAAAGAAAGATTTATCTATTAAGTCCCAAAGAGCAGGGTGGTGAGCTGGTTATCACTTAAGGCTGGATTTAATTTAGGGATGAAATTAATAACATTAAGGCCGTTATATTAACATAAGTATATTTTATTTTGATCATTATCAATTCATTAAAGAAATAAAGTTTTTTTATAATCATTCAGGGGTATAACTCCAGCCTTACTATTAAGGAGTTGAGATCAGAATGAAAAATAAAAAATCCATTGGATTCGTAGGTCCATTGACTACACTCGCATGGGGCCAGGGTGACTCTTATAATAAACAAGTTCCCTACTATCCAGACTATGTTGTTGGATGCACAGGAACAGCTCTTTCACAGATAATGAAATATTATAACTGGCCCAAAAAAGCAAAAGGAATTTTACCTGCATATGATAATTATTCTAGCTTAGACATTGATGGATATGAGTATCAATGGGATTTAATGCTTGATGATTACACTCATGGCTCAACAATAGAGCAGCAAGATGCTGTGGCAGCTTTTTGTTACCATGTAGCATTTGCATTGCGCAGTGATTTTGGTTCTGCGACTCCGGCTAACCCCACTCATATTGAAAAGTAATCACGGAACATTTTTCTTATGATGCAAATGTTCGTCGAGTAAAAGTCAGGACACCTGATTTCTTTTACACTATGGATGAAGTGAAAAATATTATACGCAGAGAATTAGATGAAGGAAGGATTGTTTTTCTTGGTGTGCTAGCCCATGCGGTTTATTGTGACGGTTATCGTGATGATGGACTTTTTGCAATAAACTGGGGTTGGGGCGATCCTTCCGGAGCGACTTCAAATTCATGGTATGATCTGGAAAAATTAGATTTTTTTGATGCGCATATAGGTATACAACCAGCTGTAAATGAGGTTCTGTTTGCTGATGGGGTATATGCTGAAAATCTATCATTATCGCCAGTAAATATTGGCGATGTATCATTGTCAGTTTTTACAAAAGAGATGCCTTTTGATGGTTTTTTAAAATTAGCGTTAACTGATGATTCACATGTTTTACGGAGTTATATCTCAGGGGAAACCATTTTCTCGATGGCATCGAATAAAGAAGAATCAATTACATTAACGTATTCCGTTCCTGATGACATCACATTTGGCTCGCGAAACATTGAGGTTTTTTACAGCCAGAATGGAAAAACTTCAGGCCACTTCGTAACTTACAAAACGACCTGATCTGTCAAGCAATTGAGGCAAAGAGACTATCTAATAGTAACATTCAAATCATCAGTACAGAAAACATACCTGAAAAAAATAAAGCAAAATGAGTCTGTAAATATTACCATTGAGCTAAATAGAACTCAGGAGAATAGCATAGCAACACTCTTTGCATACCTTGTTGATAGTCACCTCAATCTATTTAATGCGGTAGGGTGCACAAGTATTCCAGCAGGAGAGGGGCTAATCAAAATACCCATGCAACTGGAATTTGATGCTGAAGTTACATCGCAAAAAAATATAACATTATTTTTTGCATGTCTGATAAAAATGATATTAACGCTACGGCAACATCATCTCTCCCTGACAGCACTGGGACTACATATTCGAAAGAAATTGAAATTTTAAATCCCGAATGGAATGTTGACAACAAGATAATACTAACTGAAACGATTGACGTATCAGCCTTTCGATTAGTCGATTTTTACTATAATGTAAATATTAATTTAAAGATATTAGAAAACAGTCCGGTGATTACGGGGCCTGCTATATTAATTGTTGATAAAGATGGGAACATCTTAAGAAACAGAAACACCAATATGTCCACTCCTGAACCTGGTGAATATAGCATGTCATTGGGTGTCAAAACCCCGTCAATTTATAGAGACATGGATGTAAAAGTGTTGGTGGCTTTCATAAACAGAACTGGTAATTTTCCTGATTCAGATTTTTTAATGCCTGCAGTTATGGATGAATCCGTTATTAATCCTGTGTCTGTTCATCTTTCTACATGGAATAGATATGATTATTTTCGCTTGACAAAATCCATTGAAACAAAAAACAATATTTAATCCAGACGAAAAATTTGAACTATCATCTGCAATTACGTTGGATCAGGATGATCCAGAGGAACCTATATTTGTATATACGCTAAATGTCTTACTGAAGGATGTTAATGGTAAAACATATAATATTAGCAAAACCCCTGACTTCTACAACAAGGCGAATGCGCCTGTGGATATAAATGTAGAGTGCCAGATACCCGCTAACATCACCGCAGGGGCGTATGAAATGTTCATTTACATTGATGAGTTGTTCTTCGCAAATGGAGAGTCTGGAGAGTATGTCAAAGGGCTAACGTTGGATATCGTAGATAAAGTCGATATCACGATTCTTTAAGCTACTATGGGCAGTTCTTAAAAAGGGATCCCAGGATGCGGGGTCCCCGTGAGACAATAAGCATACAGTACGACACTATCTGAAGTTTTCTGCGGCTAATGTGGGTCTAAAGTCACTGTATTTTTCACGTAGCAACGTGAGAACATGCATTTTTAATGCTTTTGTTAGCCAGTTTCTTTGTTAGCAGCTCCTGCTCAAAGGCTCCAATTTACCGCCTATTAAGAGGACACCGGTAACCGTTCTTCACCGGCGCCTATTTTGTAGACTTGTTGTGAGCAACTATCGGTTCCCTTAAAGCGGAACTCCACCAGGTAGGTACTGCCACCCTCGGGGATGAATTGAGAGAAGAGGGGGCCACATGAACCAGAGGTATGAATGTGTTGGTCATAATCAGACCAGGCAGACATACCCCTGATCCGAATACGGTGCTCTGCATCGACGGTTTTCTCAATCTGCAACTGCTCATCGGAAATTGTTTTACGAGCATTTTCAGTCATAGTGGCAATCCAGGGCAAAAGCACCTCTCGCCCGCTATGGAAGACTCGGCCAATAGGTGTAAAACCTTCGCTGGTCGGCGTTGAAGAATTAACTGCATAATTCACTGTCATGGGCATGCCAGCCGAGCGGAATACTATGCGGGCTTGGTTATTTTTGACCGCGACCGTAGCTACCGGAGGCTCTTTGTACTTGGGTACCCCTTCGGTGCAGCCAGTCAGCAAACCAAGCATTACGCAGGCAGCACCTGCAGATAAATTCAACTTCCTTAACATAGTGAGTTTCTTTATCCCAGTGTAATTTTCGAGAATGGTGCCCATGGCAAATAGTTTATTGCATACATTTTTCATTTCGGGTTTTATCTTCAGTAAGGCTTGGTTGTATCCAGGTCGGCGTATTGTACTGGTATTATTATCGGTATTTCTAAGTCGGAGAAACTGCCATACATATTGGATTTGTGGTTCAACAAATAATCCGGGCATAGCTGGCTGAGTCCAGCCGGCTATCTACTGATAGTGCCATTCCCCTACTATTGGTAGAAATTTTTTTTCTGTTCTCTGGTTGTGTTTATTTCATATAGGTTTGTTTGTGGAATTCTATCCAGACAATAATGATGAGTATCACCGCCCAGATATAGCTCGCCAGTATAAATCGAATCGATCGTATTTACTATGAGGCGGCAATTATCCCCCATTTTATTATCGTCGGATTCGAACCAATGACAGCACAGGTTCCGGCGCGGCATATGACTATACTGCTATCCGGAATCGCACTGTACTTATCGAAAAAATCATCCCGGTGTCAATTTCCTGTCAAAATAGTGCCTTTTCACACCCTATTTAGGGCCAATTTTGGGGGCGAAATCGCGTTTGGGGGCAGATTTGGGGGGCATGTCAATGACTGTATATGTCCCCAGGTGTCTGTTTGGGGTTTTTTTAAGTGGTTGATAATTATATAAAATATAAGATTATCAATAACCTAAAAAATACAGTACTATACCCCCCTACAGTACCTAAGGAGCGGTTATGCCACACTCTCCAGAAGACAAAAAACGTATTTTGACCCGCGTCAGGCGTATTCGCGGCCAGGCTGAGGCGCTTGAGCGCGCGCTGGAAAACGGCGATCCATGTCTCGCTATTTTGCAGCAGATCGCGGCCGTTCGTGGGGCGGCCAACGGCCTGATGGGCGAAATGATGGAAATTCACCTTAAAGACGAGCTGGTCTCCGGCGACACGTCCGAGGAGCAGCGTGCGCTGCGGATGGCGGAAGTCGGGAATTTGCTGCGCTCTTATCTAAAATAAAAACACCCTCACCAAAAGGAACAAAACAATGAAATCACGTGCTGCGGTGGCCTTTGGGCCGGGTAAACCTTTAGAAATTGTTGAAATCGACGTTGCGCCACCGCAAAAAGGTGAAGTGCTGGTGAAAATCACCCACACCGGTGTTTGCCATACCGATGCTTTCACGCTGTCCGGCGATGACCCGGAAGGCGTATTCCCGGCGGTGCTGGGCCACGAAGGCGGCGGCATTGTGGTGGAAGTGGGCGAGGGCGTGACCAGCCTGAAACCGGGCGATCACGTTATTCCGCTCTACACCGCAGAATGTCGCGAGTGTAAGTTCTGTAAATCCGGCAAAACCAACCTCTGCCAGGCCGTTCGCGCCACGCAAGGTAAAGGGCTGATGCCGGATGGCACGACCCGTTTCTCTTACAATGGCGAGCCAATTTATCACTACATGGGCACCAGCACTTTCAGTGAATACACCGTGGTGGCGGAGATCTCTCTGGCTAAGGTCAACCCACAGGCACCACTGGATAAAGTGTGTCTGCTCGGCTGCGGCGTGACCACCGGAATCGGCGCGGTGCACAACACGGCGAAAGTGAAAGAGGGTGATACCGTGGCGGTATTTGGCCTCGGCGGGATCGGCCTGGCGGTGATTCAGGGCGCGGTGCAGGCTAAGGCCGGGCGAATCATTGCCGTTGATACCAACCCGGAGAAATTCACCCTCGCGCGTGAAATGGGCGCTATCGACTGTATTAACCCGAAAGATCACGAGAAGCCGATTCAGGACGTCATTGTTGAGCTGACCGACGGCGGCGTGGATTACAGCTTTGAATGCATCGGCAATGTGAACGTGATGCGTTCCGCGCTGGAATGCTGCCACAAAGGCTGGGGCGAAAGCGTGATTATCGGCGTGGCCGGGGCCGGTCAGGAAATTAAAACTCGTCCATTCCAGCTGGTGACAGGTCGCGTCTGGCGCGGTTCAGCGTTCGGTGGCGTTAAAGGCCGCACTCAGCTGCCGGGCATGGTAGAAGACGCGATGGCGGGCAAAATTAATCTTGATCCGTTCATTACTCACCGTATGCCGCTGGACAAGATTAACGAAGCGTTTGACCTGATGCATGAAGGCAAATCGATTCGTACCGTGATCCATTTCGGCGAAGAGTAAGCCATAAAAAGGGAAGGCATAATGCCTTCCCGTATAACGCTAAATCAGGGGAGGCTAAAGCCTCCCTTTTGTTTTACTGCTGCAGGTCGAAACGGTCGAGATTCATCACCTTCGTCCACGCGGCGATAAAGTCTTTGACGAATTTCTCTTTGGCATCCTGGCTGGCGTAAACTTCCGCCAGGGAGCGCAGTACCGCGTTAGAGCCAAAGACCAGATCGGCACGGGTGCCGGTGTACTTCACTTCCCCGCTGAGGCGATCGCGGCCTTCGAACACTTCGGAACCTGCGTCAGCGGCTGTCCACTCGGTACGCATATCCAGCAGATTGACAAAGAAATCATTCGTCAGCTCACCCGGACGAGAAGTCAGCACGCCATGCTGGCTTTCATCATAGTTAACACCCAGCGCACGCAAGCCACCGATTAAGACTGTCAGCTCAGGTGCGGTCAGCGTCAACTGCTGCGCCTTGTCGATCAGCAACGCTTCGGTTGAGGTGGCGTTCGCAATGCGGCGATAGTTTCTGAAGCCATCGGCGGCCGGTTTAAGCAGCTCGAAAGATTCGATGTCGGTCTGATCCTGAGTGGCGTCCACGCGTCCAGGGGTAAACGGCACCTTGCTGTGGCTGGCTTTCTCAATACCTACCACACCGGCCAATACAATGATGTCCGCAAGTGATGCTTTACCGGATGCCTTTTGAATCGCTTCGAGTACAGGCAGAGCACGGGCCGCCACGGCGTTCACTTCCCAGCCGCGCTGCGGGGCGAGAGCCAGTCGTGCCCCGTTGGCGCCGCCGCGTTTGTCACCGCCGCGGAAGGTAGAGGCTGATGCCCAGGCCACCGAGACCAGCTCGCTGACGGACAGCCCGGAATCGGCAATGGCTTTTTTCAGCGCATCGATATCGGCGCTGGAGGGCGCGTGGGTGGCTTTCGGCAACGGATCCTGCCAAATCAGATCTTCTTTTGGCACTTCCGGGCCGATGTAGCGCGCTTTTGGCCCCATATCGCGGTGCGTCAGTTTATACCAGGCACGGGCGAAGGCTTCGTTGAAGGCCTGCGGATCGTTCAGGAAGCGACGAGAAATTTTCTCGAACTCTGGGTCGAAGCGCAGCGTCAGGTCGGTCACCAGCATCGTTGGTTTGCGTTTTTTGGACGGATCAAACGGGTCAGGAATAATATCCGGGCCGTTGGTCGCCTCAAACTGAATGGCGCCTGCCGGGCTGCGAGTTTGTACCCAGTCGTAGCCGAACAGGTTTTCGAAGAAATAGTTGCTCCACTGGGTTGGCGTTTGTGTCCAGACTACTTCGAGGCCGGAGGTAATGGCATCTGCACCTGCGCCGCTTTTGTAGCTGTTTGCCCAGCCAAGCCCCTGCGCTTCAAGCGGAGCAGCTTCCGGGTCTGCGCCAACGTGGGTGGCGGCTGCAGAACCGTGGGTTTTGCCGAGCGTGTGGCCTCCGGCAATCAGCGCGACAATCTCTTCGTCGTCCATCCCCATGTTGCCGAAGGTGGCGCGAATAGCAGGCGCTGCGGAAAGCGGATCGCCGCTGTGCTCAGGGCCTTCCGGGTTGACGTAAATCAGACCCATTTCGGTTGCACCGAGCGGGGCTTGTGCCAGGGATTCCGGGTGGCGGTGCTCAAGCCACTCTTTCTCTGCCCCCCAGTTTACGTCGAGATCGGGTTCCCAGACGTCTTCACGACCGGCACCAAAACCGAAGGTGCGGAAGCCTGCATTTTCCAGCGCCACGTTGCCGGCGAGAATAATCAGGTCAGCCCAGGAAATCTGCTGGCCATATTTTTGTTTAATGGGCCAAAGCAGGCGGCGGGATTTATCGAGGCTGACGTTATCCGGCCAGGAGTTAAGAGGCGCAAAACGCTGTTGACCGCGTCCGGAGCCACCGCGACCGTCGCGGGAGCGATAGGTACCTGCACTGTGCCATGCCATACGGATAAAGAGACCGATATAGCTGCCCCAGTCGGCAGGCCACCAGGATTGAGAATCCGTTAACAGCGCTTTGATGTCGCCTTTCAGGGCGTAATAATCGAGTTTGCTAAATTCTTTGCGGTAGCTGAAGTTTTCATCCAGCGGGTTGGAGCGGTTGGAGTGTTGATTCAACAGGTCGACGCGCAGCTGGTGCGGCCACCAGTCCTGGTTGCTGGTTCCCTCGCCCGCAATGTCCGTGCTCTGGCCGTGGTTAAATGGGCACTTTCCTGCGCTTGCTGAGGAAGCACCGTGTAAGTCAGTAGAATTGCTCATTTTGCTCTCCGTTATATGTATGCCCGATAACGATAATCTGTACGATCAATAATTAATATCTGGATGGGCCTACGAATTTGATAGCCGTTGCCTTTTAAACGCAAAATTTTACAGCCCTATTATTTTAGTTCTGATTGGGTGGTTTGCAGGAAAAACCCGTCTGATCGTCTGGAAAATAGACGAAGCGGCAAGAAGGTTGGCAGGAGAAGCAGGGGAGAGGCAGATGAACGCACACGCAGGGTGGCATTCATCTGTGAAACGCGGTTACTGAGCCGTCGGCTTCAGCAGGGTTTTTTCCGGGGTTTTCTGCGCCAGGAACTGCTGCTGGAAAATGCACATCCGAATGGCGTCGCGGTACTGGCCGTTAATGAAGAATTCGTGGATCAGCTCGCCTTCCACGATAAAGCCCAGTTTTTTGTAGATATGTACCGCTTTTTCATTCTCTTTATCGACAATCAGGTAAAGCTTGTAGAGATTGAGCACGGTAAAACCGTAATCCATGGCCAGTTTGGCCGCGCGAGAGGCGAG
The DNA here is from genome assembly GCF_900177785.1 of Cedecea sp. NFIX57. Lineage (NCBI taxonomy): Bacteria > Pseudomonadati > Pseudomonadota > Gammaproteobacteria > Enterobacterales > Enterobacteriaceae > Cedecea > Cedecea sp. NFIX57. Next base: position 120,850 of record NZ_FXAS01000006.1, read on the forward strand.
CCCCTTGCCCTGGAACTCTGGCGTAATAATTATCTGGAACTCAGCCCGGCGGTGAATGTGGTCGATTTCGACCAGCTCAACCAGCCCGGCGTTCACGCCGTTGCAGTCGATGGCAAAGCGGCGCTCGCTCTGATCGTGAATATGTTTGTCATACAGGTCAGAAAGCTCCACAAACGCTTCGTAAGGCTCTTCAAACCAGTAGCGCATGACGCTGGCGTTATTGTCCAGTTGGTGGACGAAGCGGAGATCTTCGCGCTCAAGCGGGCGAAGGCGAATAGGCAGTTCGTTACTCATAGCAAATCCTTGCGCTGATGATGGTGAGGCTTCTTGAGCAGAAGCCTCGTTTGGGGCGGGAGCTATTATGGATTAATCGCACGGCCGGTGCGGCGATCCAGGCAGCGCAGGGTGTTCGGCTCCCAGTAGGCGTTTACGTTGGCGCTCTGCTGGCATTTGTCGAAGGTGTCCTGGGCGGCATCTTGTTTGGCCCAGTCTTTGTCCCCGCGCGCCGACTCACGGTCGAACACTTTTTCGTTATGGCGGTTGATCTTCTGGCGCAGGGTACGGGTGTCATTCCACTGCTCTTTTTCTTCCGCTGCGCGCTGGCGGGTCAGGGAGTTTTCCTGACCACCGACGCCGTTCGTTCCGCCCGGAACAACGATCACGTTAGTATCGGCCTGTGTTGGCATAGAAACCATGAATGCAGCTCCCAGCAAGGCTAACGGCATCCATGACAAAGACTTACGAAGGATTGAGTTCATTGAGATTTCCTTTTTAGTTTAATAAAACTAATCATATCATTGGGCTTGATTCGTGCCTAATGCCAGAGTTAGTGGGCATCATTATTACTGAAGAAAAGACAATATGATCAAAACAACACTGCTATTTTTTGCCACCGCGTTGGCGGAGATTATTGGCTGCTTTCTGCCCTGGCTGTGGCTAAAACGCAACGGATCGCCGCTGCTGCTGCTTCCCGCGGCGCTGTCACTGGCGATTTTTGTCTGGCTCCTGACGCTGCATCCAGCGGCCAGCGGGCGGGTCTATGCTGCCTACGGCGGGGTTTATGTTGTGACGGCGCTGCTGTGGCTACGCGTGGTGGACGGTGTGAAACTCAGCGTTTACGACTGGACCGGGGCGGCGATTGCCTTCTGTGGGATGCTTATCATCGTTGCCGGTTGGGGCCGAGCCTGATCGCTACGTAATAAGATGAAAAAACGGGGCTGCAAAGGCCCCGTTTCAGCATGACTTCCGCGACACTTATCCTTCGCGGTGAACACTGAGCCCGGCAAATGTCTGGCTGACCGGCATCATTTCCAGCGTGTTGATATTGACGTGTTTTGGCAACGTCGCCACCCACCAGACGGCCTCGGTAACGTCTTCCGGCGTCAGCGCGTTGGCGTTTTCGTAGGTTTTACCTGCTTTGTCGTCGTCGCCTTTAAAGCGAACGTTGGAAAACTCGGTGCCGCCTACCATGCCTGGTTCGATATCGGTCACGCGAACGGCCGTTTTATGCAGGTCGGTACGCAGGTTCAAGCTGAACTGACGCACAAAGGCTTTGGTCGCCCCGTAGACGTTGCCACCGGCGTAAGGCCAGCTGCCCGCCGTAGAGCCGATGTTAATAATGTGGCCGCGATTGCGTTCGACCATGCCCGGCAGCACGGCGCGAGTCATGTAAACCAGGCCTTTGTTGTTGGTGTCGATCATGTTTTCCCAGTCATCGACGTTGGCTTTATGCGCCGGCTCCATGCCCAGCGCCAGCCCGGCGTTGTTGACCAGGATATCAATCTGTTGCCATTCGGCCGGCAGAGAAGCGAGCGCTTCTTCAATTGCCGCGCGATTGCGTACATCCAGCTGCAGCGTAAACAGGTTGTCACCCAGCTCTTCTTTCAGTTCGAGCAGGCGTTCCTGACGGCGGCCGGTGGCAATAACCTTATGGCCATTTTTAACGAAACGGCGGGTAATGCTTTCACCAAAGCCCGCGGTAGCACCCGTAACCAGTACAATCATCTCTCTGTTCCTCAACGCTTTTGTCCGGCACTACCTTAGCACGCTAACGGGCTTCGGTAATCTTAGTTTTTCTTTTAAGAAACGAGGTTAAATGCGCTATAACTAACCCACATTTCAGGTCACCGGGAGTAGAGGATGTTGCAGAGCAACCCGTTTTTCCAGCCGAGTTTATTGCCTTATCAGGCCCCGCATTTTGATGAGATAATTAACGACCATTACCGACCGGCTTTCGATGAAGGTAAGCGCATCAAGCGTGAAGAAGTTGCCGCCATTGCCGGTAATCCGGCTGAGCCGACGTTTGAAAATACCTACCTCGCGCTGGAGAAAACCGGTGCGATGCTGGGCCGCGTGACCACCATTTTCTACGCCATGACTTCGGCGCACACCAACGATTTCCTCCAGCAGCTTGATGAAGAGTTCTCCACCGAACTGGCTGAACTTGCCGATGAAATTCGCCTTAACGACACCTTATTCGCCCGGCTGAATAGCGTTTATCAGCAGCGCCACGATCTTACCCTGGATGCGGAATCCCTGCGGTTGGTGGAAGTGACCTGGCAGTCATTCAAGCTGGCGGGTGCCACGTTAAGCCAGCAGGATAAAACGCAGCTGAAAGCTCTGAATAAAGAGAGCGCCCAGCTCACCAGCCAGTTCAACAATCGTCTTCATGCGGCGGACAAAGCCGGTGGCCTGGTGGTTGACCACGCTGAGGCGCTTCAGGGCCTGACCAGCGCGGAAATTGCAGCAGCGGCTCAAGCAGCGGCTGACAAAGGCCTTCAGGGGAAATGGCTACTTCCGTTGCTGAATTTCACCCAACAGCCTGCTTTACAAAGCCTGAGCAACCGCGCCACGCGAGAAGCACTCTTTGAGGCTGGCTGGATGCGTTCTCAGCGTAACGATGCGAACGATACCCGCGCCATCGTCGCTCGTCTGGCGACGCTGAGGGCTGCACAAGCTCAGCTTTTGGGCTTTGAAAACTATGCGGCATGGAAAATGGCCGACCAGATGGCGAAAACCCCTGATGCCGCGCTGCGCTTTATGCGGAATATTGTCCCTGCGGCAACCGGGCGCGCACGTCGCGAGCTGAAAGATATTCAGGACGTGATTGATGCCCAAAACGGCGGCTTCCAGGCCACGGCATGGGACTGGCAGTTTTACGCCGAACAGGTGCGTAGCGCGAAGTACGATCTCGATGAAGGGCAGATTAAGCCGTATTTTGAACTGAATGGCGTGCTGACCAACGGCGTATTTTGGGCCGCCAGCCAGCTCTTCGGGCTGCGTTTTGTGGAACGCTTTGATATCCCGACTTACCACCCGGATGTGCGTACCTGGGAGATTTTTGATAACGACGGGCGCGGCATGGCGCTGTTCTACGGTGATTTCTTCGCCCGCGACAGCAAAGGCGGCGGGGCGTGGATGGGGAACTTTGTCGAGCAATCCACTCTGTTTGACGCCATGCCGGTGATCTACAACGTTTGTAACTACACCAAACCGGCCAGCGGCGAGGCGGCATTGATTTCCTGGGACGATGTTATAACGCTGTTCCACGAGTTCGGCCACACGCTGCACGGCCTGTTTGCTACGCAGCGTTATGCGAGTCTTTCGGGGACCAACACGCCGCGAGATTTTGTGGAATTCCCTTCGCAAATTAACGAGCACTGGGCAAGCCAGCCCGAGGTCTTTGCCAATTATGCCCGGCATCATCAGTCCGGCGAGCCAATGCCGGAGTCGCTGCGCAGCAAGTTGTTCCGAGCCGCACAGTTCAACAAAGGCTACGACATGACCGAGCTGCTGGCGGCGGCGCTGCTGGACATGAACTGGCACAGCCTGGCGCCAGACACGGCCATTGAAGACGTGACGCGTTTCGAAGCCGAAGCGCTGGAAAAAGAGCATATCAATCTGGCTGAAGTCCCGCCTCGCTACCGCAGCAGCTATTTTGCCCATATTTTTGGCGGCGGTTACGCGGCGGGGTATTATGCCTACATCTGGACGCAAATGCTGGCGGATGACGGCTATCAGTGGTTTGTGGAGCAGGGCGGACTCAGCGCCGAAAACGGCCAGCGCTTCCGGGAGGCCATTCTTTCGCGGGGCAACAGCAGCGATCTGGAAGCGTTATACCGAGACTGGCGAGGGCACGATCCGCACAGCGAACCGATGCTGAAAAACCGAGGGCTGGCGGAGCAATAACTGTGAAGAAAGCGCTCTCACTAGTGTAGCCGCAGTGAAATCGCACTTAACGCAAACTGCAAAGCCCTGATTTGCGTTAAGTGCCTTAAAAATCAAACAGAATATATCCGTGCAATGTACAAGGTTGCTGGCTATAAATTGCAAACCTGCTCGGGAAAAAGCAGGGTACTTCTGGGTTATTTTGAACGATTACGGGGCCTGATCGATGTCGGCAGGCTCCCGGATTTTCACCTTTCGCTTTACGCTTCCGTTGACTCGTCGTCTTTCCCATAGAAAAGCTTGCCGATTTTAATCATCGGACGGTTATTGGCTTTCCGGTGCAGGTTGGTGTCGCGCAGGGAATAGACACAGCCGCAGTATTCCTGCTGGTAGAACTGTTCGCGCTTGCTGATTTCAATCATGCGCGCGGAGCCGCCCTGTTTGCGCCAGTTGTAATCCCAGTAGCTCATACCTTCATAAGGTGCGGCGGCGCGGTGCCCACAATCGTTAATCTGCTGCATGTTTTTCCAGCGGGAAATACCCAGCGAGCTGCTGATGACATTAAATCCGTGCTCATGCGCGTAAAGTGCGGTACGCTCGAAACGCATATCAAAGCACATGGTGCATCTGACCCCACGCTCCGGCTCCCACTCCATACCTTTCGCACGCTCAAACCAGTTATCGGTATCGTAATCCGCATCCACAAACGGCACGCCGTGCTGTTCCGCAAAGCGAATGTTTTCATCCTTGCGCAGCAAATACTCTTTCTGCGGGTGAATGTTTGGGTTGTAGAAGAACACGGTGTATTCGATACCGGACGCGTGTATAGCCTCCATAACTTCGCCCGAGCAGGGCGCGCAGCAGGAGTGCAGCAGGAGTTTCTTTTCGTTGTTTGGCAGCTGTAAAACTGGCCGGGTAAATTCTTGCATCGCAGGTGATCCTAAATCTTATTCACTTTTTTGCCAGAGGGTAGCAGGAACGGGGGCGAGGAATCACCATAAATCAGTAAAGATACTAATGTTTGGGAGGTTTATGAACAGCATTCAGGTGAAACGCGTGGTGATTACCGGCGGGCCTGGTTCGGGGAAAAGTACCGTGATTAATGCGCTGGAGCGCCGGGGCTTTTACTGTCAGCCGGAGGCCGGGAGGAGCGTTATTCAGCACCAGCAGCAAATTGGCGGTCATGCCTTACCCTGGCTGGATCCTGCGGCATTTGCTGAGCAGATGCTTGGCTGGGATATGCGTTCCTGGCATGGGGCAGACGAAAAACAACGTTATTGTTTCTACGATCGCGGCGTGCCGGACATACTAGGCTATCTCACTCTAATGCAGCTCCCCATTCCGCGACATTTGACGGAGGCTGTTAAACGGTTTCCCTACCATCCTGATATTTTCCTGGCGCCGCCCTGGGAAGTTATTTATGCCAGGGATACAGAAAGAAAGCAGAGCTGGGAAGAGGCGGTACAGACTGCCGAGATTATGGCGGAAACCTACAGCAAACTAGGTTATCGAATCATTACCTTGCCGGCAGGGAGCGTGGAATGGAGAACAGATTTTATCCTCCAGGCGCTGGAGAAGCGTTAGCGAAGAGCGCATTGCCCTTCGCTAATCGACGTTAGAGCTGTTCCAGTGCGTTCAGCACGGCTTCCGGCATGGAAGGGCGGCCATTGGCCAGGCAGGTGGCGACAAACGTCGCTTCGGCATAAACCACGCCGTCAACTTTGATCTGCTGGGCGAAGTTCACGCGGTTGCGTTTCTCATTGCGCTCAAGCTGGCAAGTGACCTCAACGTTGTCGCCTTTCTGCAGGCTCTTACGAAAACGCAGAGAGTACTCCAGCACCATGTAGAGCTTGCCCTGGCGGAACTCTTCCTCGATATCAATGCCCAGCGCCTCGCGCATGTACGCGTGACGCGTCCACTCCATGTAAAACGGATAGTACAGGCCGTCGACTACGCCCTGAAAATCAATATGGCTTTCATCCACTTCATAATGCTTAGAAAACATGTTTCAGTCCTGATGGTGTTAGGTAAGTTAAGCGCCAGAAATCCTGTTCTGGCTGTTTTTTGCACAGCTTATTGGTGGTACAATAGTGTCGATTTCACAACCAAACAGAGGATTACCATGGACACCGAGATAACCCCAACCACCTTAGCGTTTGAATTTCTTCGTCGTGAACAAGAGCAGTTAACCCCCGCACAATTCCTGATCCGCCTGCAGCAGCTCAAGCTGGAGTTTGCCGATCTGCTGGGATTAACCCACCTTGAACTGCGTGAAGAAATTTTCCATGCGCACCGGTTGGGGATTCACTGATCCCTCTCTGTCAGCCGTCGAGCACAAGAGCCACCCCAAGGGTGGCTTTCTGCTTTTTAGCGTGAGAAGAAAATCAGTTTCAGCCCCAAAATCCCCATCACGCCGCCCGCTAAGCGGTCAATCACGGTTTTAAAACGCAGGTAGGCATTGCGCGGTTTCTCTGAAGAAAGCACCAGCGTGACAATCGAATACCATCCCGCATCAATCACAAAGCACAGCACCGGCAGCGCAACGTAGTAAAAGGCCGGGATCTCGCGCGGCAGCAGCGCGGTAAAAATACTGGCAAACACGACGGCGGTTTTCGGGTTGCTCAATTGGGTGAACAGCCCGTCGCGGAAGGTGGCCATCATGCTTTTATCGCTTTTCCCCACGGCGCCCACGTGCAGCGGCTCGCGCGAGTGTTTGATGATCTTATACGCCAGCCACAGCAGATAAAGCCCCCCGGCTATCTTGATCCCGGTATAAGCCACCGGCACCGCCAGCAGAAAAGCCTGCAGACCCAGCAGCGCCATCAGTGAAAACGCCGCCGCCCCGACGCCAGTCCCCAGCGCGGTCACCAGGCCATGCGCGCGGGAACGGGCCACGGCATTCTGTGCGACATAAACAAAACTTGGGCCAGGGCTCATAGCGCCCAGCGTAACGGTAGCGGTAATAGCAAAAAGAGTGGTGATGGCGCTCATCTACGGGATCCTGTTGGTGGGAAAACAGTTTTTTAACCTGAAAGCGATCGGGGTGACAACCGCAAGTGTGTGCCGATTTATTACCGCCGCTCGCGCAGCCGGTCAATCATCCAGCGGCCAGCCGGGCCGGGCGGCGTTTTGTTCGACCAGGCGACATCCACCTCAAGATTTTGCGGCCAGCCTTCCACTTTCAGCGGCTTAAGCACGCCGTGCCCAAACTGGTTAACCAGCCAGCTCGGCAAAATCCCCCAGCCAAAACCCTGTTCCGCCATTTCAAGCAGTAGCAATAAAGACGGGGACGACCAGATGGGGCCGTGCGCGGCGACCTTGCCGGGGCGCACAAAGGTTTTAAGCACCAGCTGCCGCACGGTATGTAGCTCATCCATCCGCACCTCTGTCTGCTTCGCCAGCGGGTGATCGCGATGAATAAAAATGGTCATTTCTGCACCAACCTGAAGGCGAGCGACGGTGATATCCGGCGGGTAACTTTCCTGCACGCGCAGGACGCCGACGTGGGCCCGGCCAATCTGCAGGCTATCAATCACGTCTTCATCTTCGGCAATGATGCATTCAAATTCGATGTCCGGATAACGCTCGGAAAACTGCTGCAGGATCGACTCGTGGTGGGCGGTTTGCCACATGTCGGAAAGCACAAACGTTAAGCGCGGTTCGACGTTGTCCGCCAGCCGGACGGAAACTTCATCCAGCCGCTCGCTGGCGGCAAAAATCGCCTGCACATAGGGCAAAACCCGCTGCCCGTGCGGGGTGAGCGTGGGCTGCCTGGCGTGGCGGTCAAACAGGGTAACGCCGAGATCGGCCTCCAGGTTGGCAATGGCGCTGCTGATGGTGGACTGGCTCTTTTTCAGCTTACGTGCGGCGGCAGAAAAAGAACCCGTTTCAACGGCCTGCAAAAAGGCTTCCAGTGATTCCGGGGAGTAACGCATAAACTATCGCTTTTATCGATGGCTGTTAGCTATATCATATCAATAATTACGATGATAATGGCGACCTTGTGAAAAAGGAGTCATCAAAATGAAATCGCAAAACAACAGAAGCCTGTCTGAGCGCATTGTGCATGCCGTCGGCTTCGAGGCCATCGCCATCGGTATCTGTGCGCCAACCGCCGCCTGGCTGATGAACAAACCGCTGTTCCAGATGGGCGCACTGGCCATCATGCTGTCCACCGTCGCGATGGTATGGAACATTATTTACAACGCCGGGTTTGATAAATTTTACCCGCCGTCACGCAAACGTGGCATGGGGCTGCGCGTTGCCCATGCGCTGGGCTTTGAAGGGGGCTTTATTCTGATTGGCCTGCCGCTCGCGGCGTGGATGCTGAATGTCACGCTGCTTCAAGCGCTAATGGTAGAGATTGGTTTCTTCCTGTTCTTCCTGCCGTACACCGTGGCTTATAACTGGTGCTACGACTGGTTGCGCGCCAAACGTTTTCAGAACGCGGGCAACACAGAGATGAAAAAACAGTCCTGATTTGCAGGATTGTGCAAGCATCAAACAGGATTGCGCTACAGGAAAACGGCCGTGTTGGACGACACTTTAAGCGTCAAACACACCCCCTGGAGCGCAAAAATGAAAACTATCGACACCCTCTATATTAACGGTCAGCACGTCACGCCCCACGGCACTGAGGTGCTGACCTTGATTCATCCCGTCAGCGAGCAACCTGTCGCTCAGGTTCGCCTGGCAGACGAAGAAGACACCCGCCTTGCCATCGCCGCCGCAAAAGCCGCTTTTCCGCAAATGCGCCTATCAAGCCGTGAACAAAGAATGATTTGGCTGCAACTGCTGCACGACGCAGTGAAAGCGCGTGAAGAAGAGCTGGTTGAGACCATGGTGGACGAATACGGTTGCCCGGTCGCTTTCGCCCAAAGCACCGTGGCTCGCTCGTACAACAGCTTCCTGCAGGCTATCGATCTGCTGAAAGACTATGCCTTTGAAACCCAGGCGGGAATGGCGAAAGTCGTCATGGAGCCGCTGGGCGTGGTGGGACTCATTACCCCGTGGAACGCGAACTACGGCTTTATCGCCGGCAAACTGTCGATGGTGATTGCCTCCGGCAGCACGGCGGTTATTAAGCCCAGCGAACTCAGCGCCCGGCAAACGGCGATCATCACAGAATGCTTGCACGCAGCCGGGCTGCCTGACGGCGTGATTAATATCGTTACCGGCCTGGGTAACGTGGTTGGAGCGGAAATTACGCGTCATCCGGACGTGGCTAAAATATCGTTCACTGGCTCAACGGCGGTGGGCAAAACGATTGCCCGCGATGGGGCGGCCACCATGAAGCGCGTAACCCTTGAACTGGGCGGCAAATCTGCCAACGTTCTGCTGGACGATGCCGAACTCGACACCGCCATTCCTTTGGCGCTGCAGGTGATGAGCTGGAACAGCGGCCAGGCCTGTATCGCAGGGACACGACTGCTGGTGCCAGAAAGCAAGCTGGAAGAGGTCAAAGCGCAAATCCTCAAATATCTGCCTATTCTGGTACCAGGCAACCCACGGGATCCGAAAACAAACATCGGAGCCGCCGTGACCGCCCGCCAGTATCAGCGCGTGCAGGAGTATATTCGTAGCGGGATTGCCGAAGGTGCGGAGCTGCTTAGCGGAGGAGAAGGGCGTCCGGAAGGACTGGAAAGCGGTTATTTTGTCAAACCGACGGTATTTGTGAACGTGCGCAATGATATGACCATCGCCCAGCAGGAAATTTTTGGCCCGGTGCTGTCGGTCATTACCTACCGTGATGACGCCGAAGCGGTGCAAATTGCCAACGATACGGTTTACGGCCTGCAGGCTTACGTCAGCGGTAAAAACGCAGAACGCACGGCTGCCGTTGCCAGCCAGCTTATCGCGGGGCGCGTGTTCGTCAACGGCGTTTATGATGAACCGCTCGCGCCGTTCGGCGGTTTTAAACAGTCTGGTCTTGGCCGCGAATTTGGCACTTACGGGCTGGAAGCGTATCTTGAACCCAAAGCCATCATGGGGCAGTAATATGCAACAAACCGAGCGGCCTTCGGGCCGCATTATTGAAGAATTGCAACAGCGTGTCGCCCGTCGTTACCCGGCGGGCAGCGGCGGGGTGAAAGAGCTGAGCTGCGCGCTGCCGTGGCTCAGCTTTATTCGTATCGAACAGCCGACATTGCTCAATCGCGGAATGCTTTCCCCGTCCATGTGCATGGTGCTGCAGGGTAGCAAAAAAATGCTGATCGGTGACAATGTCACGGAATATGGCCCAGGCAGCTATTCACTGGCCGCCGTGGATATGCCGGTGTCCGGGCAGGTGACCCGTGCCAGCGAAGCAGAGCCTTACTACGGCGTGCGTATCGACCTCGATGGGAAAGAAATTGCCGACCTGATCATGGACATGAACGTGGTGCTGCCGGACGGCAACGGGGAGAAAACCGGGGCCTGGGTCGCCGCCGCAGAAGAAGAGCTCCAGGCCGCTTTTCTGCGCCTGGTCACGCTGCTGGACAGCCCGCAGCATCTGCATGCCCTCGCACCGCTCATCAAGCAAGAAATACTTTACCGGCTGGTCATCGCTCCCGCAGGGGCTTCATTCTGGAAGCAGGCGCTGGGCTGGGCGCAGGGCAAAGGCGTGGGGGAAGCCATTAACTGGATCAAACAGAATTACGCCGAGCCACTGGTCATTGATGAGCTGGCGAAGCGCGTCGGCATGAGCGCTTCCAGCCTGCATCACCGCTTCAAAGCCCTGACGATCATGAGCCCGCTTCAATACCAGAAACAGCTTCGCCTGCTGGAGGCCCGCCGCCGTTTATTGAGCTGCGAAGGCGATGTGGCCAGCGTTGCCTGGAAAGTGGGGTATGACTCTCCCTCCCAGTTTAACCGTGAATACCGCCGGGCATTTGGTGCATCGCCGCTGCAGGACATTGATGCCCTGCGCCAGCAGGGCACTTCGTTTTAGGCCGTTTTCCGCGCCACAATAAACAGGCGGGGGAACGGCATCAGCACGTTCCCGTCATGCTGCTTGCGGTAGGCACGCTGCAGCAACTGGTGGTAGCGCTCAAGAAACGCTTCTTGCTGAATGGCGTCCAGCCCGTTCAGATAAGGCCGCAAACCTGTTGAGCTTAACCATTCAATGATCGCGCGGGCGGACGGCATGACGTGGAAATACGTCGTGCGCCAGATATCCACCGTGCAGCCGCTTTCGGCCAACAGATCGTAATACTCCTGAGCCGTCAGCAAGGCTTCGCGGCTCGAACGTGAGATCCCCAGTTCATCTGCCACCTGGCGCATCAGGGTATGCGTGGGTTCCTGCCAGTTATCGGGCATTTGCACCGCCAGCACGCCGCCGTCTGCCAGTTGCGCGGCGAGATGCGGGAAGACCTGCTTATGGTTGGCTATCCACTGTAGAGAAGCGTTGGCGAATATCACATCCTGTTTTACAGCGGGCTGCCAGGTAGCGATATCCGCCTCTTCAAAGCGGCAGTCGGGTAACGCGGCGCCGGCTTTGGCGAGCATCGCGGGAGAGTTGTCCAGCCCGGTGATCGTGGCCTTTGGCGCCAGATTACGCAGCAGCGCAGTGGAGTTGCCAGGGCCGCAGCCCAAATCGGTAAAAGTGTTTGCGCCAGGGTGGTTAATTCGGGCAACCAACTCAGCGGCCGGGCGGGTACGTTCAGCTTCAAACTGCAAATAGAGCGCGGGGTTCCAGTCCTGCATCGTTTTATCCTCGTTGCTTTGCTAACATTGCCGACAAATTATTTTATACGCTATTGAAGGTAACGCATGGCTAAACATCCGGTTGGCAAATATTTGAGACTAGAGCTCACCCATAACGACAATGACCTGCTGATTTATGTGGTGAAGGGCAGCCGCATCGAAGACATGCCGCCTGACGAAGACGAGGATTATCCGGGGGAAATGCACCTTGCGATGCCGAAAATGAACCGTGAGCTGGATGCCGAGCTGGCGCGTTTGCTGGATGAAGCCTCCGGTGGTGACGTTATCGTGATTATCTGTGCCGCTGACAGCGTGTTTGAACACGGATTTTCGCAGGTCAGGGCGCTGCGCAAATAACATCAGTTACCCGGCGGCAGGCCGGGTAATTTTTAGCAATTAATGTAAGCCCAGGCGGAATAATTCCGTCGGTTCAAATTGCCCTTCACAACCTTCCACTTCCACGCATTTGCTGCGGCGAATCTGCTCGGCATTCTTACCTTCACCGTGAATGGCTTTAATCAGCCCGGTTTTGCCTGTGCCGTTAATCAAAACTCGGCTGCCGGTAGTAATGGCATTACGGTTGCGATCCCAGGTCATCATCATGTTGAGCACTCCTCTTAACGAATGAAACAGTTTGACCGGAGACTATTTAAGGCCGATGTGAGGCAGAATTCATTAATCAAAATCAAATTGTATGATGAATTGGTAATTATTTTGCGGCCAGTAAAGTGGACGGCCTGATTTCCAGGATGTGGTATTTCTCCATAATTAACTCAAGCGAAACGGCTGGTTACGTATTACTGGTTTAGAATATGACTTTAGACACACTCTTTTGGCATAGTGATTAACCTGTGTTGTCAGGAGCTTACTATGGATCGTCGCCATTTTATTATCTGTGTTACTGCTGGTTTACTCGCGGCTAAAGCGGGCGTTTCTTTTGCTGCATCGGGCGTGAAACGCACGGTTATTCCGCTGTGGAACGGCACACCTCCCGGCGGCGGTGGGCCGACAGGGAGTATTCAGACTTCGGCGCGCGGAGCGCAAAGCAATATTGCGATCCCCATTCTGACCGTGATTGAACCCGAATCACCTAATGGGCATGCCGTGCTGGTGGCTGCGGGCGGGGGATATAAACGCATTGAAATGGGGTCAGAAGCGTGGCCGGCGGCAGAATGGCTGGTGGCACGAGGGTACACGGCTTATGTGCTGAGTTACCGTTTACCGTCGGAAGGCTGGGCTGACGGCAATTCGGTTGCCTTGCAGGACGCACAGCGCGCCTTGAGAATCGTACGCGATCGTGAACATAACGTCAGCGTGCTGGGCTTTTCTGCCGGCGGGCATTTGCTTGGCCTGGCCGCCACGCGCCCCGATTTTCGTTCGTATCCAAAGCAGGATCGTTTAGACGATAAACCCGCCTTTGCCGACAGCGCGGCGTTAATTTACCCGGTGATTACGCTGGAAAAACCTTATGAGCACACCTCTACCCATAAAATTCTGGTCGGGAAGGATGCTTCATCAGCCGAGAATGCCGCCTGGTCCGTGCAGAATTATGTCACCCCACATTCGCCGCCGTTCTTCCTGGTGCAGGCAGAAGACGACCCCATTTCCGACCCGCAAAATACGCTGATTATGGCTGCGGCCTGTGAGCAGCAGCATGTTCCGGTTGAAATGCATCGCTACAGTAGCGGTGGCCACGGTTTTGGCATGGGTAAACCTGGCACGCCAACCATGAAATGGCCCGAGCATTACGCGAAATGGTTGGCGAAAAGTTAGTGCTGGATCGGTATTTAAAATAAGTATTACGTAGCCCCTCAAGAATTTTCTCCGCAATCCGATATCCATAGGGATGTATTTCGGCAGGATGCCGTTTCCCATTCCCAATGATGGCACGCAAATAACAATTAACTTTACGTGGTCAATATGGATATCAACGAAAAAATCAAAACCTTTGGTGAGGCTCTTAAAAACCGGCTCGATTCGTCACTCATTGACTTTGCGCTGGAATATATCGATTTTTCAGAAAATGTACTGGCTTTTGAAACGCTGTGTGGACATATCGCAAATTATCAGGTGCGTATTAGCCCTGATGAGTACAGGCAGGTATTGGATATTGCGGGGCTACTGGAGATCGATAATCAATATGCTGAAATCGATCCCCTGAGAAATTTATTAAATTAAACCCTTTCGGTGTTAGGGATATCCAGCCTCAGGGTTGGATTATCCTTAGTGCTGATAAAATATATCACCCGCCATTGCCTGAAGGATCTTTCCTTCGGCGTCGGTAATTAAGACATAGTTGCCGCCCATGTAAGTCCAGTGGCTACCGGCCTGTGGCGCAGGAAGGTGGCGAAGCTGCCAGCTTTTGATGTTATAGGGTTCGGTACGATAGATGTCTGGCGCAATGTCGCCGATCTTGTACATTTTGAAATCTGAGGAGAATTCTTTCAGTTCATAGGACTGTGCCGACGTGCCCGGTGCCGTCGCTTTTAGTTGCTTGTCCCCTGAATAGGCAAAGGCCAGAGAGGGCAGCGCGCCCGCGAGCCATACCGCTGTTAATACCGCTACTTTTGTTGACTTGCGCATAAATTCTCCAGAGTGAATCCAGTCTGCTTTTGTTGATTCCGTATAGGAAGACAACAAATTGTGCCGATTTACTCATTACGCGCTGTATTTTTTTGTTAGCAAATCCTCCACCGTGCTGGAGCAGAAATGAAAACGCCTCCCGGAAAGTTTATTTCGCGAGAGGCGTCGTAGGCGGGGGAAGGTCACCGTTCATTAGTCATCCCATTTGTGGCTAAACCAGGCGGCAAGGAAACCGGAAAATAAGATGAATCCCAGTACTGCCATAAATACGTTCATGTTCCCTAACATAGTTAATCCTCCAGATTACTGCATTTCTATAGAAATACCTCGCGTGATAAAAAAGGGTTTACTCAGATGAGTGGAGCTATCATACCGTACACAACTTAAACAATCCCTAACCGCTGGTAAATTATTCGTTTTGTGAAGTAAATGAGTTTCTGTATGTGCCGGGTGACGTCCGAAGATGTTTCCGGAAGTGATGGCGCAGCGTCGCCGCCGAGCCAAACCCGGTTTTTTCAGCAATATGTTCTATCGGCAGGGTGCTGTTTTCCAACAGTTCCCGGCAGCGTTTAAGGCGGGTTTGCAGCAGCCAGGCGGCGGGCGTGATGCCCGTGGCGGCTTCGAAGCGGCGTAAAAAAGTCCTCGGGCTCATGCCGACAAAGGCGGCCAGGCGTGCTACGGAGTGCCGCTCGCTTAAATGGCGTTGCAGATAATCAAACAGCGGCGCAAAGCGTTCGCCTTCGTACTCCACGGGGACGGCTTGTTCGATAAACTGCGTCTGGCCTCCCTCGCGATGAGGCTGCACGACTAAGCGCCGGGCTACGCTGTTTGCTGCGGCGGCACCAAAATCCCGGCGCACCATATGCAAGCCAAGGTCAATCCCCGCCGCGCTGCCCGCCGAGGTCAAAATATTCCCGTTATCCAGATAAAGCACGTCAGGGATCACTTCGATCTTCGGATAACGCGCCTGTAGCGCTTCGGTATAGCGCCAGTGGGTGGTTGCCCGCTGGCCATCAAGCAGGCCTGTTGCCGCCAGCACAAACACGCCGGAGCAAATGGACATCAGGCGTGCGCCGCCCGCATGTGCCGCACGCAATGCCTCAATAAGCGATTCTGGCACGGGTTGATCGATCCCACGCCAGCCAGGAACAACAATCAAACTGGCTTCAGCCAGCAAATCCAGCCCGCCATCCACCGCCAGACGAATACCGCCCATCCCCCGCAGCTCGCCTGGCTCAATGCCGGCGACGGTAAAGCGATACCAGCTCTCGCCCAGCTCGGGGCGCGGCAGGCCGAAAATTTCTACGGCCACACCGAATTCGAACGTGCAAAGGCCATCGTAAGCCAGCGCGACAACGAGAGGATTTTTAGGCAGGGCGGCTAATTTTGTCATGATATTTACGCTAATTGTCATTCGTGCCTGCTGTCAAGCATCCGTCGCGGCGTCAGAATCAAAGCGCACACCAAAAGGAGATAAACATGAGCTACGTGACTGATTACCCAGCGGCTGATCCAGAAACTGTCGCCGCCTATTACTTGCAAAAACTGTCGCTTGAAACCGACTGTGCCGACGTCAACGCGGCGATCCAGAGCGGCGATCTTGATTTTGTGCTGCTGCACGTGGTGGGGTCCGATGAAACATTTGCCCGGCGGCACCTGCCGGGGGCTATTCATTTGCCACACAGGTTCATCACTGAATCCCGCATGGACGAATGGCCCGACGACACGCTGTTTGTGGTGTACTGTGCCGGGCCGCACTGCAACGGCGCCGACCGTGCGGCATTAAAACTTGCACAGCTCGGCAAGTTAGTGAAGGTTATGCCCGGCGGCATAACCGGCTGGGAAGATGAAGGTCTGCCTTTCGCCTAAATTAATGCGCGGAGCACCATGTCGCCGCCAAGCAGAACCAGGCAGATCAGGAAGCCGCGCTTAAAGGCCAATGGGCTGATGCGTTTGCGAATACGCTGGCCGGCAAACAAACCGATAAGCGCGGCAACCACCGCCATGACTGACGTGCTGATGGCGATTTCCTGCAGCGCACCGTGCCACCAGAGCCCGGCGGCGAGTGCAAGTGTCGAGAAGGTAAAGGACAGCCCGAGCGCCTGTACCAGCTCATCGCGCTCAAGCCCCAGCGACTGAATATAGGGCACGGCGGGGATCACAAACACGCCTGTTCCGCCGGTCAATAAACCAGTAAGGAAACCGATCAGCGGCGAAAGCCAGCGTTCGTGGTGGGCGGGAACATAAAGTGGCCTGGCAAACAACGTCCATAACGCATAAACGATCAGGGCAATGCCCAGCGCCACGGTGGTTGCATGGCTGCTGCCCGAAGCCAACAGGCTACTGCTGGCGAGGGTGCCCAGCACAATGGTTAGCATCATCGGCCACAGGCGTTTGAGCAATTCAGCCAGGTTGCCCCCTTCATAAAGCTGGAAAATATTGGTCAGAAAAGAGGGTAAAAGCAGCATGCCAGCAGCCACAACCGGAGAGATCAGTGACCCTAAAATCCCCATGGCAACGGTCGGCAGGCCCATGCCCGTTACGCCCTTCACGGTACCAGCAAGCACAAAAGTGGCGGCAATGGCCAGACTCAGGCTGAGATCATGCATGGGGGCTTTCCTTGTGTGCGTCACGACTGTCCAGCGGAGCCTGTTCGCGATCAAACATGCCATAATCCCGGATCACACCCGCCACCCTGAGCCGGTAATCGTTGAATACCGAGTCACGTCCCTGATGCTGAACATTGCGGTGTAATTCCTGATTGCGCCAGTGCAGCACGGCGGCCTCATCGCACCAGAACGAAAGCGACAGGATTTTTCCCGGTTCGCTAAGGCTTTGAAAACGTTCAATGGAAATAAACCCATCAATATCGGCAAGCAGAGGTTTTAGCTCTGCCGCCAGTTCAAGATAGCGGCTATAGTGTCCTTCTGCAGGCAGGACTTCAAAGATTACGGCGATCATCAGGTTGCTCCTTATTATTCTGTCGTGCTAACCCTAATCCATCGCCACACAGGACGCTTCGCTGAGCATCGAAATATGGAAACAGATTTTCTCGAAACCCGACTTGCCGCCGTTGCCGCCGCCATTGCGGACAAAACCCGGGCCAGCATGCTGTGCGCGTTAATGGATGGCCGGGCCTGGACGGCAACCGAACTGAGCATTATGGCGAATGTGGCCCCGTCCACGGCCAGCAGCCATCTGGCAAAGTTAATGGAGCAGTCGCTAATTACCTGCGTGCAGCAGGGGCGACACCGCTATTACCGGCTGTACAGCAGCCAAATTGCCGGGGCACTGGAAGGGTTAATGGGATTAGTGGGGCGTGATGACGCGGTTATGCGCACTAAAACACCCGGTAATCTTCGTTATGCCAGAACCTGCTACGACCATATGGCAGGGGAAATTGCGGTGGCACTGCATGACGCATTATTTCGCCTTAACTGGCTGGAAGGTGAAGAGTATTCCGTTACTGCCCACGGCAAAGAGCAACTGCAGCTCCTGGGGGTAAACATAGAACACAGTGCATCACGTCGCCGCTATGCCTGCGGCTGCCTGGACTGGAGTGAAAGACGCGAACATCTGGGGGGGCAGTTAGGGAAAGCGTTACTGCACACCTGCGAGCAGAAAGGGTGGATGCGGCGGGATTTAGTCAGCCGAGAGCTTCATGTGTCCGAGAGCGGTAAGCGCAAGTTAGCAGGGATGTTTGGGGTGGTGTTCTGACAGCGTGCCTGGCACTAGTGTTTTTATTCAAGGCACTACAGTTTTTGGTTTTGCCCCTCTCCCTGAAAGGAAGAGGGGATAAAAAATGCGCCACTGTTTGTTTTCCCCTTCTCCCTTTTCAGGGAGAGGGCCGGGGTGAGGGTGATCCTCCCGGTTACTCGCTAACCTTTTCCGCTTTACCCGCCAATTGTGCCAGGAAGTCATACCGCTTCTGCAAATCGGCGGCGGCATCTATCCACAGCTGCTCGGCGACTTCCGGCTGCTGGGCGTTCAGGCGGCGGAAACGCTGCTCCTTCATTAGCGTATCGGCCAGCGCATCAGACGGTGGACGGGAATCCAGCGTCAGCGGCAGTTTGCCTTCGTCCGCGCGGCGCGGGTCGAAGCGGTAGAGCGGCCAGAAGCCGGTGGCGGTCAGCTGACGCATCTGGTCGTGGCTCAGCGCCAGATCGTAACCGTGCTCTTCGCAAGGGCTGTAGGCGATGATCAGTGACGGGCCAGGATAAGCCTCCGCTTCCTGAATGGCTTTCATCGTCTGGTTAAGCTGTGCCCCCAGTGAGATCTGCGCGACGTAAACATGGCCGTACATCATCATGCTGACGCCCAGGTCTTTACGCGCTTTGCGCTTGCCGTGCTCGCCAAACTTGGTGACGGCACCCAGCGGCGTGGCTTTAGACGCCTGGCCGCCAGTGTTGGAGTAACACTGCGTATCCAGCACCAAAATGTTGACGTTTTCGGTCAGGCTCAGCACGTGGTCGAGGCCACCAAAACCAATGTCATAGGCCCAACCGTCACCGCCAATCAGCCAGATAGATTTCTCCACCAGCGCGTCGGCATCGGTCACCAGCTGACGGGCATCGGCATCGTCAATGTCCGCCAGATGTTTACGCAGCTCGGCAACCTGTTCGCGGCGAACTTCCGGCGTCGCTTCCGCGTGAAGCTGCTCATTAAGCTCGGCAGGAAGTTTATCGGCAAACTGGCCGAGTAAACGCATGACGCGGGCGCGGTGCTGATCCACCGTCAGGCGGAAGCCCAGCCCAAATTCGGCGTTATCCTCAAACAGCGAGTTGGCCCAGGCCGGCCCGCGGCCGTTGGCGTCGGTGGTGTACGGGGTGGACGGCAGGTTACCGCCGTAAATAGACGAACAGCCCGTGGCGTTCGCAATGAGCATCCGGTCACCGAAGAGCTGGGTGAGGATTTTAATGTACGGCGTTTCGCCGCAGCCGGAGCAGGCCCCAGAGTACTCAAACAGCGGCGTGAGCAGTTGCGAAGTACGAATGTCGATACGTTCCAGGCTGGTACGGTCGATTTCCGGCAGCGCGAGGAAGAAGTCATAGTTCTCTTTCTCTTCTTCAACGTGTTCAAGGCGAGACAGCATATTAATGGCCTTGATTTCCGGGTTCTGGCGATCTTTTGCCGGGCAGACTTCTACGCAAAGGTTACAGCCGGTGCAATCTTCCGGGGCGACCTGCAGGACGTATTTCTGGCCGCGCATATCCCGGGACTTCACGTCCAGCGACTGCAGGGCTTCCGGGGCGCCTTCCATTGCTTCAGGCTGAACCACTTTGGCACGAATAGCCGAATGCGGGCAGGCGGCGACGCAGTGGTTGCACTGGGTACAAATATCCGGCTTCCAGATAGGAATCTCTTCGGCGATGTTGCGTTTTTCCCAGCGGGTGGTGCCCATCGGCCAGGTTCCGTCCGGCGGCAGAGCGGAAACCGGCAGGGCATCGCCCAGGCCAGCGAGCATCGCGGCGGTGACGGTTTTTACAAAATCAGGCGCAGCGTCGGAAACGACCGGCGGACGCATCGCGCTTGCCGGGTTAACGTCTTGCAGAGGCACTTCGGCGAGGGAGTCACGAGCCAGCGCCAGCGCCTGCCAGTTACGCTCGACGATTTCCGTCCCTTTGCTGCTGTAGCTTTTGGCAATCGCGCCCTGCAACTCTGCCAGCGCGGTGTCGCCAGGCAGGATCTGCGTCAGGTGGAAGAACGCCATCTGCATCACGGTGTTGATGCGGGCGCCAAGATGACACTCACGGGCGATCTTCGCCGCATTAATGACGTACAGGCGAGCCTGTTTCTGGTTGAGCACCGCCTGAACTTCCTGCGGCAGGCGGCTCCACACCTCGTCGGCGGCGTAAGGCGTGTTCAGCAGGAAAATACCGCCGGGCTTCAGGCGCTCAGCCATCTGGTACTTGTCGATAAACTGCAACTGGTGGCAGCCAACAAAATCGGCTTTCTCAATCAGGTAGGTGGAGTTGATCGGCTGTTCGCTCACGCGCAGGTGAGAAACCGTCAGCCCCCCGGCCTTTTTGGAGTCATAAACGAAATAACCCTGGGTAAACCACGGCGTGGAGTTACCGATAATTTTGATGTTGTTTTTGGTCGCAGAAACGCTGCCATCGCTGCCCAGACCATAAAACAGCGCTTCGAGTTTGGCGCGGTTCGGCAGGGTGTTTTCCGGCAACGGCAGCGACAGGTTGGTCACATCGTCGTAAATGCCCACGGTGAAGCGCGGGCGCGGTTTGGCTTCGCGTAGCTCGTTGAAGATAGCCAGCACGCATTCAGGGCCGAACTCTTTGGATGACAACCCGTAGCGGCCACCAATCACACGAGGCAACGCTTCACGATCGCCGCGGCTCACTGCTTCGGCAAGCGCGGTCATCACGTCGAGATACAGCGGTTCAGCAAGAGCACCTGGCTCTTTGGTGCGATCAAGCACCGCCACCTGGCGCGCGGTTTGCGGCAGAACTTCCAGCAAATGTTCGGCGGAGAAGGGACGGTACAGGCGGACTTTCAGCACGCCAACTTTCTCGCCACGGGTCAGCAATTCATCGACAACTTCTTCACAGGTGCCGACGGCGGAGCCCATCACGATAACCACGCGTTCCGCTTCCGGGTGGCCGTAATACTCAAACGGGCGATAGCTGCGGCCGGTGGTGGCGGCAAAGTCGTTCATCGCCTGTTCAACGTGAGCGTAAACCGCGTTGTACCACGGGTTGGTCGCTTCACGGGACTGGAAGTAAGTATCCGGGGTGGCCGAAGTCCCGCGAATCACCGGATGTTCCGGGTTTAGCGCGCGGGCGCGGTGTTCATCGATCTCTTTTTGCGGCAGCAGGCTGCGAAGGGTATCGTCCGCCAGCGGCACAATTTTGTTGATTTCGTGCGAGGTGCGGAAGCCGTCGAAGAAGTGAATAAACGGCACGCGGCTTTTCAGGGTCGCAATGTGGGAAATCAGCGCGAAGTCTTGTGCTTCCTGGACGCTGCTTGCGCACAGCATGGCGCAGCCGGTCTGGCGCACGGCCATCACGTCTGAGTGATCGCCAAAAATGGAAAGTGCATGGGTGGCCACGGTGCGCGCGGCAACGTGGAGAACAAATGGCGTCAACTGGCCCGCAAGCTTGTACAGCGTTGGGATCATCAGCAGCAAGCCCTGCGATGACGTAAACGACGTGGAAAGCGCGCCGGTTTGCAGTGCGCCGTGCACTGCGCCAATGGCTCCGGCTTCAGACTGCATCTCGACTACACGAGGGACATCTCCCCACACGTTCTTCCTGCCATCGCCTGACCAGGCATCGGCCTGTTCCGCCATTGTCGAGCTGGGAGTAATGGGATAGATGGCAATTACTTCGCTGGCACGAAACGCCACGGAGGCGACTGCGCCGTTGCCGTCGATAGTGATCATAAGACACCCTTACATTGCGCAAAATAAAGGGACTCGCCTGCCTGCCTTGAGTCCCGTAATAACCCCCAATTATAGTACGTCCATCTATCTGCTTGAAGTTGCTGAGCCTCCGAGTGCACAAATTGATCCAGGCCTGACGTGAAGGGTGAGTGAAATGTGTTACCTGAATATCTTATGGTGATTAAGAATTTGTAACGCAGGCGCGATGCGGTATGGATATCGTTTTCTCAGAAGAAGGCGAACAAATGTCTACAGGATCGTTACCAACGCTTGCGGAAACATTATCGGATGTCTGGCGTTCGCGGCTGCTTGGGCAAGTCGGGCGAGCCAACATTAAGCTGATCAAAATGGGGGGAGAGGGAATACCGAATGAGTCCCATGCCGGGTTTGCGGAGTTACTGGTGGTGATTGAAGGGCAGATGACGCTCGTGGTGAATGAGAAAACCTTCACGCTCGACGCCGGAGATTATTATCTTGTCCCTAAAGAGGCAGTACATCGCGTACTGCCTGGCAGCCACGGCACGCTGTTACTTATCGATGAAGAGCAGAGCTGAGCGCGAGCCGATCGGAAAACTCCGATGTTTTGCTTTGAAAGGTGATGTAAGCCACAAAAACCAACACATTTTATTGCGTTATGCTCTCGACGCAGCGGGAGCCATGCGCCATTATGCAAAGGTTTTGCATATTCAGACGGGAGAGAGAAGCCATGCGCGCTGCGTTTTTAGCCGGTTGTGCCGCACTGTTATTATCAGCTTGCAGTAATGAACCCCCTCAACAGGCCACTGCGGCCCACGTCCCTCCAGGCCTCAGGGCGGCGATGTCCAGCCAGGGCGAAGCGAACTGTGCGATGATTGGCGGTACGATGAGCGTTGCGCGTCAACTCGACGGCAGCGCAATTGGCATGTGTGCTATGCCGAACGGCAAGCGCTGTAACGAAAACTCGCTTGCCGCTGGCACTTGTGGCAGCTACTGATTAATTAACGAGATCGGCCAGTTTGTACGTCAGCGTATGCTGGCCGCTCTTCAGCACCAACTGTTGGTTAGCCAGAGAAACCTTGGCTCCGCTGGTCAGCATGTCATTAATGCGGTGATCCAGGTCGTTCAGCTGCGGTTCAACGCAAAGCATCATCGTCATGCCCAGACCTTTCACCTTCAGCGTATTGTTCTCGAGAGTCGCCTGGCCCATAAAGCGGTTACACATTGCGCCAGAAATATGCATGTTTTCACCGAAGCTCACCTCAGGCGCGCGCTTGCTGTTTTTCACGTCCAGAGGCTTGCCGTCTACGCTCTCCAGCACAAAGCGATGGTGCTGCAAATCTTGTGCAGTCACACTGCCTTTATCCGCCGGTTGGGCACAGCCCGCCAGTACAACGCTTGCCAGCATCAGTGAAGCAAACTTTTTCATCTCTTCTCCCTAAGGTTTATGTGTCATCAATGAAAGCGCGCCACTTTCGCAGGATGTGGCGCATGAATCAGTAAGGATATTCTTAAAATCAGCCCGCCTCCTGCGAGAGACGGGCGAAAAATCAATTCAACTGGTTCGGGCAAGGCTCGCCTTTTTCCAGCTGGCGCAGGTTTTCAAGCGTCGTTTCGGAAATGCTGATCAGAGCTTCTGCCGTCAGAAATGCCTGGTGGCCGGTAAACAGCACGTTGTGGCAGGCGGAAAGGCGGCGGAACACGTCGTCCTGAATCACGTCGTTAGACTTATCTTCAAAGAACAGATCGCGTTCGTTCTCGTACACGTCCATGCCGAGCGCGCCGATTTTCTGATGTTTCAGAGCGTCAATCGCCGCCTGAGAATCAATCAGTCCACCACGGCTGGTGTTGATGACCATCACACCATCTTTCATTTGATCAAAGGCGGACTGGTTCAGCAGGTGATAGTTTTCCGGCGTCAGCGGGCAGTGCAGCGAAATGATGTCGGACTGTGCAAACAGCGTTTCGAGGTCAACATATTCCACGCCTAAATCCAGTGCCGCTGCACTCGGATACGGATCAAATGCCAGCAGGCGCAGGCCAAATCCTTTCAGGATACGCAGCGCGGCAACGCCGATTTTCCCGGTGCCGATCACGCCTGCCGTTTTGCCGTGCATGGTAAAACCGGTTAAGCCTTCGAGCGAGAAGTTGGCGTCACGAGTGCGCTGGTAGGCGCGATGAATGCGACGGTTAAGGCACATCATCATCCCGATAGCGTGCTCGGCAACGGCTTCCGGTGAATAGGCGGGAACGCGAACTACCGGCATACCAAGCTCTTTCGCGGCGTCTAAATCGACGTTGTTAAAGCCAGCACAGCGTAGCGCGATAAACTTAACGCCGTGTTTTTTTAGCTCTTCCAGCACCGGGCGACTACCATCATCATTAACGAAAATACACACGCCGTCGCAGCCGTTGGCGGTTTTGGCCGTTTTTTCGCTTAGCAGGAAGTCAAAAAATTCAAGATCAAAGCCATACTCCTGGTTAACCTGCTCCAGATACTTTTTGTCGTACTGTTTTGTGCTATAAACCGCAAGTTTCATAAGACTTATCTCCAGAAAGGGTTGGTTCCAAAACTATCATGCTTAAAATAATCATACAATTTATAAACTGAAATTTTAACGGCAGGTGACTATTTCACTTTCCGGGCAGACTATGCTTACTACAGCCGCCGCCTTCACGCCCGGCCTGAATCGTGCCAGAATAATGACATATTTCGGCTTAAATTGTCGCTGAATCAGGATATTAACCACCCATGAAGGGTAAATATAAAGCCGCGCTTGCGCTGATACTTGCGTTGATTCTGCTGCCGCTGTCGCTGTTGCTCACGGTGGCCCACTGGCTGCCGACGCTCGCCGGTATCTGGTTGCCGCAGGGGACTCGTATCGCGATGGAGGCCAGCCCGCGTTTGCACAACGGGGCGATTGTGATTCCCGATCTTCGCTATCTTGCCGGGGAGTGTGAACTCGCAAGCTTAAAGGATGCGAGCCTCAGCCATCCAAGCCGCTGGCGGCTTCATCTCGCGGAGCTTAATCTCAACCCGGACTGCATCAGCAAGATCCCCGCCGATGATGTGCCTCCTGCCGCGCCACGTACCCTTGAAGAATGGCAGAAAATGCTGCCGAACACCTGGTTGACTATCGACCAGTTTAACGTCACGCCCTGGCTGCAATATGCTGGCGCGCTGCATCTTTCTCTGACCCCGCAGCAGCAGCAGCTCTATTATCAGGGGAAATTGCTCACGCTTTCCGCCACGCTTAAAGGGCAAAACCTGAAAATTAGCGATCTAAAAGTCGGGGCCTTCGAAGGGCTGCCGCCGCTTGAGCTGGTGGGTGATCTAACGCTCCCGCTGGTGCCGGATGGCCTGCCGACGGATGGGCAAGTGGCCACACAGGTGCAAATTCCGCAAGAACCGGACAGGCTGAACGTGGCCCTGAACTGGCATACCAACGCAGGCATGCTGACGGTGAAAAAATTATCAGGTGACGAGGCGCCGCTGCTGAACATTCCGTGGCGCCTGAGCGAAAATGCCCTTGAGATCAACGCCGGGCAGTGGCGCTGGCCTTATGAAGGTTTCCCGCTGGGCGGCGGGGTGTCGCTGAAAGTGGATAACTGGCAGGCCGGACTGGATAACGCCATCTTCACCGGGCGGCTGAATGTGTTGACTCAGGGTGAAGCCGGGAAAGGCAACGCCGTGCTGAATATTGGCCCCGGCAAACTCAGCCTGACCGACAGCGCCTTGCCGCTGCAGCTCACCGGAGAGGCGAAACAGGACCAACTGATTTTCTATGCAGCGCTGCCCGGCGAACTGACGGGTGCCCTGACCGACCCGACGCTGTTGTTCCATCCAGGCGCGCTGCTGCGATCTCGCGGCCGCCTGATTGAAACATTGAATATTGATGATGTGCGCTGGCCGCTGGCGGGCGTTCGTGTTTCCAGTAAAGGCATCGACGGCAGGCTGCAGGCTATCTTACGTGCCCACGACAATGAAATGGGGGCCGTGGAACTGCATCTGGACGGGAAAGCCAATGACTTCCTGCCGGACGCCGGGCTGTGGCAATGGCGCTACTGGGGCAAAGGCAGTTTCATACCGATGCAGGCGAAATGGGACGTTCGCGGCATGGGCGAATGGCGTGACAGCGCCATCGAACTGAGTTCGTTATCCACCGGTTTCGACAAACTTGAGTACGGCTCAATGCTGATGTCGAAACCCCGGCTTAGCCTGGACAACCCGCTGCGCTGGGAGCGAAATGAACAAAAAGAGGCTTTCACCGGCGATTTCTCGCTCGACGCAGGGGCAACAACCTTCAGCGGCGGCAGCACTTTGCCGCCATCGACGCTTAAATTCAGCGTCGACGGGCAAAACCCGACCTCTTTCTTGTTCAAAGGTAATTTACACGCCGGGAAGATTGGCCCGGTGCGTGTGGTTGGGCGCTGGGACGGGGAGCGCCTGAGGGGGAATGCGTGGTGGCCAAAACAAACGCTCACCGTATTCCAGCCGCTGCTGCCTGCCGACTGGAAAATGGATCTCAAAGGGGGCGATCTCTACGCCCAGGTGGCCTTCTCCGCAGCGGCTGGACAAGGCTTTGAAGCCGGGGGCCATGGCGTGGTCAAAAGCGGCAGCGTGTGGATGCCGGATAACCAGATCAACGGCGTCGACTTTGTGTTGCCATTCCGCTTTAGTGATTCGACCTGGCATCTTGGCACACGTGGGCCAGTCACGCTGCGCATTGCTGAGGTTCGCAACCAGATAGCGGCACAAAATATTACCGCCGATCTGGAAGGCTGGTACCCCTGGAGTGAGCAACAACCGCTGCTGCTGACCAACGTCAATGCGGATGTGCTGGGCGGCAAGATCTCCATGCAGCAATTGCGCATGCCGCAGCGGGACGCGGCACTCTTACGGCTGCAGGGGCTGTCCTCCAGCCAGCTTGTTACCGCCATTAACCCCAAACAGTTCAGTATGTCTGGACGCTTCAACGGCGCGCTGCCGCTGTGGCTCAATCACCCGCAGTGGATTATCAAAGATGGCTGGCTGACCAACCCTGGCCCGATGACGTTCCGCATGGACAAAGACATGGCGGACGCCATTGTGGACAACAATATGGCCGCGGGTGCGGCAATCAACTGGCTGCGCTACATGGAAATCTCGCGGTCCTGGACCCAGATTGACCTCGACAACCTCGGCGTCGTCAGGATGCGCTCCAGCGTGACCGGCATCAGCCACGTCGAAGGCAAGACCAACACCGTCAATCTCAACTATACCCATCAGGAAAACCTGTTTACTCTGTGGCGCAGTTTGCGCTTTGGCGATAATTTACAAACCTGGCTGGAAGAGAACGCCGCGTTACCAAAGGCTCGCTGCACCCAACCCGGCGAAGCCTGTGAGGAATCCAAATGAATGATTTTACCGCTCTACTGTTGGCCCCAGCGGCGCTGATGCTGGCAGGCTGCACGCCGCGCATTGAAGTGGCTGCCCCTAAAGAGCCGATCACCATCAATATGAACGTCAAAATTGAACACGAAATTCATATCAAGGTGGATAAAGACGTCGAAAGCCTGCTTAAAAACCGTAGCGATCTGTTCTGAGAAGGGGAACGGCGATGAACTCTATTATTAAAGGCGCGCTGCTGGCCGGCCTGTTCTTCAGTACCTCCGCGATGGCTTTGACGTTAAACGAAGCGCGTGAGCAGGGGCGGGTGGGTGAAACACTAAGCGGCTACCTGGCGCCGATCAAGCAGGATCCGGAAACGCTGGCGCTGGTGAAGAGCATCAATGAAGGCCGCGCGCAGCACTATCAGCAACTGGCAGACACCAACAATGTCTCACTCGATGACGTTGCTCGCCTGGCGGGACAGAAACTGGTGGACAGAGCGCCTGCCGGGGAATACGTGCGTGGGCTGAACGGGCAGTGGATGAAGAAATAGCTTTGTCCTTCTCTCTCTGCGAGAGGGCGTGAACAAGATTCCCCATCGGTTGTTTTCCCCCTCTCACTCTGGGAGAGATACCGTCTTGTCGGCTATCCGGCAAGCGGTATTTCAGCGTTAAATTCCCGCCCTGATTTCACCACACCATAAGCCAGTTGCAGCAGCTTTCTCATTCCTGCACATACGTGTTCTTTTCCTGTCTTCCCTCTGCTCCCCATCCGGGTCATCAGGTCTTTCACCACTTCATTACACCTTCCCGCCACCACCGCGGGCATATACAGCACGCTACGCAGCTCACTGCTCCCCACTTTGGACAATCTGCTCTTTCCCTTCCACATCCCGGATTCACAACGCCGTGGGTTCAGGCCTGCGTAAGCCACCAGAGCCTTACTGCTGCTAAATCGCCTCAGGTTTCCCGCGAAGGCCAGAAGACTCGTACTCAGTACATCGCCCACCCCCGGGATACTCTCCAGCAGCGCTTTGTCTTTCCTCAGGTCCGGATCATCATCAATGTGCTGCCTGATTTTCTTTTTTGTTTCTTTTATCAGTTCGTCCAGCGTGGCGATGTGTTCTTTTAACGAACCTGTTATGACCTCATCTGCGGCCTCCAGCCTGTTCTCTTCCATCTGACGCATCTCTTCAAGATTTTTAAGATGACGCACAAGTGCGGTCAGCTGTCGCTGGCTGAGAGGGGCCGGATGCCATTGGGCTGGCTGATGCAGGGCACAATACCGTGCTATCAGAGCCGCATCGCTTTTATCCGTTTTGTTTCGCGTCAGTTCGGTATTGCTGAAGGCATGAATGCGGGCAGGGTTTTCCAGACTGACGCAATAGCCACCATCAGACAGTGCCGTGGCGAGCTCCGTGCTGTAGCTGCCGGTCGCTTCCATACAGACATGACACTCCCCAAAGCGGGCCAGCCAGTGAATAAACTCACGACATCCCGCGGGCGTGTTAGCAAACTTTTTAGTTTTGTATTTCTGATTAGGCAGCAGGACAGCGACATCAAATTTTAGCTTAGCAATATCAACGCCGACAGGAATGAGTGTCATCTGATTCTCCATAACCTTATGAATAATATTGCCAGACCATCCTTATGTGTGGGTGCTCAGCGGCACAGGATACCGTTCGGTCTTGAGGCGACAGGGAATAAGGTTGCCGGGGCATAATCTCTCCCGCGGGCTCAGAGGCACCAGGGCTGGGTGATGCTCACCGGCAACCTCCCGATGATCAGTCGGGGATCTTCCCCGCACTGGTGGGGAAGATCAAGACATAAGGGCTGGGGTGAGGGTTGCATTAAGTACCTTTCAGGCAGACTGAAAACGCTTGCGATACTCCCCCGGCGACACGCCAAACCTGCCCTTAAACGCCGTTGAAAAATGGCTGTGATCGGCAAATCCCCAGTTGTAACCAATCCCCGCCAGCTTCTCGCTATGGTTGGCCGTGCGCAGTGCCTGGGCGCAGAGATCAAGCCGACGGTTTTTAATGTATTGCGCGACAACCAGGCCTTTATCGGCAAACAGGCGGTAAAGACTGCGCACTGACATCCCGGACTCGGCGGCGATCCACTCCGGTCGCAGCGTTTCAGACTGAATATGCTCATCAATCAGCGTCATAACTTTCTGCAGATGGCGGTCGCGCTTTGAGGTCGGCAGGCTGTGCCGGATGAGCGCCGGGGCAAGCAGGCAGGCTATCGCCTCCAGCGTGGCTTCACTTTCTCCGCCGGTCAAACTGTCGCTGCCCATACTTTCGCGCAGCAAACCCTGGCTGAGGCGAACCATGGGCATATCGGCAGGGAGTCTTTGCGCACAGGGAATTTCACCCATCCGCAGGTGCTGCTCCAGCAGATGGCGGGGCAGTAACAGTGAAACCTGCTTCGCGCCGTGGGTATAGGTAAAACAGCTGGGGCGTGAGGCGTCGATAAGAGTGATATCTCCCTGGCCGAGAACGGCCTGATTTTCGCCTTGCTCCATCACGGCTTTGCCCTCCAACTGGAAGACGGTATAGAACCAGGCGTCGTTGCTTTGGGCGACTTCACGGTTTGTTCTCAGCAGACGTGCCTGGTTAATCTCCACCACGCTGAGCTTGATAGCATGGGCAAGATGCTCTCTCAGGCTGCCGTAAAATCCTTGCTCCAGCGCCACACCTGAGAAGCGACCACATGCGCGATTCACCTGATCAAGCCACTTTTCGAATCGCTCGCCGTGCTGTTTTTCCGCCATATATCCTCACTTATTGCCGCCAGAAGCCATAACTATAGGTAAATGCGATTCAAAAAAAGAATCATCATCGACATTTGTGTAGCGTGTCACAGCCAGCAAAGCGAATGTCAGCCGCAGAAAACCCTAACCTCAACATAGCGCCTAGAATGAAGGTGGGCTACACGATAATGACCTTGATAAGGAGATGCTATGACTGAGCCAGAAGCGGTAAGCGTGCTGGGCAGTGTGCGCCAGTTTCTTCAGCGCTCACACGGGCTGTACATTGATGGCCGCTGGCAGACATCAGACGGCGAGGGGCGCCTGCCGGTCTTTAACCCGGCGGATGGGCAGCAAATTTCTAGCAGCGCCGACGCCAGCGCTTCGGATGTGGATCGCGCGGTAACGTCTGCATGGCGTGCCTTCAGCAGTGGTGTATGGGCAAACATGCTGCCTGCCGGGCGGGAGCGGATCCTGCTGCGGTTTGCCGACCTGCTTGAGCAAAACATGGAAGAACTTGCGCAGCTTGAGACCCTGGAGCAGGGCAAGTCCATCAACATCTCTCGTGCATTTGAAGTGGGCTGTACGCTGAACTGGATGCGTTATACCGCTGGCCTGACGACCAAAATCAGCGGCCGGACGCTGGATGTCTCAATCCCCATGCCGGAAGGTGCGCGTTATCAGGCCTGGACGCGTAAAGAACCGGTTGGGGTCGTGGCCGGGATAGTGCCGTGGAACTTCCCGCTGCTGATTGGCATGTGGAAAGTCATGCCGGCGCTGGCGGCAGGGTGCTCGATTGTCATCAAACCCTCAGAAACCACGCCGCTGACACTGCTGCGTATGGCAGAACTGGCGACAGAAGCCGGCGTGCCGGATGGCGTATTTAACGTTGTCACCGGCAGCGGCTCCGGCTGTGGTAAAGCCCTGACCGAACATCCACTGATTGCCAAAGTCAGCTTCACCGGTTCAACGGCGACGGGCAAAGGCATTGCCAAATCTGCGGCGGACAGGTTAACGCGCGTCACGCTGGAACTGGGGGGGAAAAACCCGGCCATCGTTCTGAAAGACGCTGACCCGGCGATGGTCATTGAAGGTTTAATGGCGGGCAGTTTCCTTAACCAGGGGCAGGTGTGCGCTGCCAGTTCGCGGATCTATATCGAAGCGCCGCTGTTCGACACGCTGGTGAGCGGCTTTGAGCAAGCGGTTAAGTCCCTGCAGGTGGGGGCGGGTATGGATCCCGCGGCCCACATCAACCCGCTGGTATCCAAAGTGCAGCAGGAAAAAGTGGCCGAGTACCTGGCGCAGGCGCAAGCACAACATGCGGAGATTATCTCCGGCAATCAAGGCCCGCAGGGCAGCGGGTACTATATTGCCCCGACGCTGGTGGTGAACCCTGCCGCTTCGCTGCGCCTTGCCAGAGAAGAGGTCTTTGGCCCGGTGGTTAACCTCGTGCGCGTGGCGGATGCGGAAGAAGCCTTGCGACAGGCCAATGACAGCGACTACGGGCTGACGGCAAGCCTGTGGACCAACAACCTGCAGGCGGCGATGCAATACACCGGGCGGATACAGGCGGGCACGGTCTGGGTGAATAGCCATACGCTGATCGACGCGAATATGCCGTTTGGCGGCATGAAGCAGTCGGGCACAGGGCGTGATTTTGGTCCGGACTGGCTTGATGCCTACACCGAGACCAAAACCGTCTGCGTGCGTTATTAAACGTTGGCACATTTCGGTACTTATCACGCTCCGGAATAAGTCGCGGCTGGTAATCTGCTGGTTCCCTCCCGCGAGGGAAGATCGTTTTCCGATCTTGACCATTACTCTTGATAAGAAATGTTACTACCTTCAGACCGGGTCTTCCCTAATGCCGATCGTTTAAAGATCGGTTGACCGATCCGGTGGCTGGTGTAAAAAGGGTTCATGTTTATCATGGACCCTTTTTAAATGGTGCGCCGGGCATGGTGCGCAGCGCCGTGGCAGGCGCTGTTCTCTGGCTGTGGTAGTCAAAGAACGACTAAGAGGTGAAAGTCCTCCACACACCCGGCAAGGGGAAGTGTTAGCGGAAGGCAAGGGCGTCCACCGTGAGGGGAATCTGAAGGAAGCCGGAAGCAAAATGCTGGTCTGACGAACAGGAAGCGGTTAAGGCGGCGTAGTGGGGTAAGGCGGCCATTATCGTCAAAGCCCAATACTTGCACGGAACACTACGACGTACAGCCGACAGATATAAGCAGGAAAGTCGCGTGAATTATCCCGGGAGATCTGCCGTTCTGCCAGTGTGCTACCGGTGCCGTGAGGGGCCGGGATTGAGCAGCAGAAGTCAGCCGACGCCGTAGTAGTGCTGTAAAACCGACAGCATGAAGGGCTGAACATGATTAACCGTGATTAGGACGCAGGAACCCGATGATGATTAATGCAGCACAAGCGCAGGCCACTGCGGCCACAGGCGGAGGAGACGGACGAATCTGTCGGGGCTGTCTGATGGTGCTGAAATCAACACGGCGGCCAGCGGGCAAACGAAAGCGGAAGTGCTGTTGACGATGGAAACGGTGATAACGAGAGAAAACCTGATGCTGGCGTATCAGCGGGTGATGGAAAACAAAGGCGCGGCAGGGGTTGATAGTCTGCCTGATGGAGCTGAGCAGTCATCTGATCAACGCCAGCGCCTTTGACAGCGAGAACGTCAGCGAAATGCGACTGGCAGCGCAGCTGGCAGAGAGAACACCGGATGAGAGTATCACTCTGTTCGATAAAGGATTTTACTCCCTGGGACTGCTTCATCACTGGCAGACGTCCGGAGAAAAACGGCACTGGCTACTGCCGCTGAAAAAACACACACAATATGAAGTCGTACGTAAGCTGGGACGTGGTGACGAGCTTGTTGAACTGAAAACCAGCCCACAGGCCCGGAAACAAAGTCTTTCTACA
Organism: Cedecea sp. NFIX57; assembly: GCF_900177785.1. Taxonomy (NCBI): domain Bacteria; kingdom Pseudomonadati; phylum Pseudomonadota; class Gammaproteobacteria; order Enterobacterales; family Enterobacteriaceae; genus Cedecea; species Cedecea sp. NFIX57. The sequence goes on from NZ_FXAS01000006.1 coordinate 153,705, forward strand.
CTCACCTTTCATGTGATATCGTAAGTTACATGAGTCGCTAAAGGGGCGCTCTGGCCCATTTTTCCACCATGGTGATGTTTACCCGCAGCGCACCACAGGAGGTGAAATCATGAACGGCACAAATGATATTTTTAATGCAGAGTTTTCCCGCCAGTACGATGCCAGCAGCGAACGTCTGAAAGACATGTCTAACAACCTGCATGCCTTGCTGTCTTTACTTCTTCGGGATCTTCCGGCCGAGGCGAAAGTGCTTTGTGTTGGCGTAGGGACCGGCACCGAAATCGTCCGGCTGGCAAAGCTGTATCCCGAGTGGCGCTTTACCGGGGTCGATCCTTCCCCCGATATGCTGGCTGTCTGCGCAGAAAAACTTGAGCGGGAAGGGCTGAGCGACCGCTGCACGCTGATTGAAGGTCACGTCGTTGACGTGCCTGAGCAGGAGACTTTTGATGCAGCGCTCTGTTTGCTGGTGGCGCATTTTATCCAGCATCCTCAGCGAGGGGGTATCTATCAGCATATCGCTGACAGGCTAAAACCTGCAGGGCAGCTGATTACCGCTGAAATCGCGGGAGATATGGCGGATCCTGATTTTGACGGGCAATTAAAGCATTGGGTTGCGCTGCAGCAGGCTTATACCCAACGCCCGAGAGATATTTCTGAAGTGAAAGCTGAACTCAACCAGCGGTTGCTGTTGTTGCCGCCTCGCCAAACCGGGGTGCTGCTGCGCGAAGCCGGGTTTGCCAGCGCGCAACCCTTTTTCCAGTCGCTGCTCATTCACGCCTGGCAGGCAATCAAGCCTTAGCCTTAAATAAACGGCGCGCTGAAGCCGCGCGCCGTGAACCCTTTATTTACTGGTCATTTCCTCTGACTTCACAAGTGTTGGCGTTTCATTAAAGAAGTTCCACGGTTTCAGCAGAGCGTGAACCCACTCGGTCGGCATGATGGGCCATTCTTCGGCGCGGGCGATATGCGTGGTGCCGGTGGTTAACCAGACAACGTTATCCGTGTTTTCAAGCGACTGATTGTCTTTGTTGTAAGCCCCTAAACCGGTGTCGTGCGCGGAGCGGTTCGGGTATTTCCCTTCGGAATAGCGCTCATCCGGGTTGTAGCGTGTCACCCACAGCTGCTTATCCATAAAACTCAGGCGATGGTAAATCCATTCATCCGGGGCAAACTTCGCGCCGGTTGCGACAGGATGAGTACCGCCCGCGTAAGGAATCAGCTGGTAGGAGACCGGGTTACCCATACGGTTTTCTTTGTTCGGGTTGCTTAGCAGGCGGACAGTGCCAGGGTCAAATTTCTGCGCGGCGTCCTGCTCGTTTTTGATCGCGTATTCATTCGTTTGCATGGTGCTGGTGCGCGGGCCGCCGCTGGTATTTGGTTTCACCACCGGGTCAATCGCGGTCAGACTGTTGTTTTCGCCGTCCACGTCGAGATCCAAACGGAAGTTATAAATATGTTGATGCGTCGTTCCGACAATATTGTGGTCGATCAGCGTCCCGTAGCGGGTATCTTCTTTCGCGGTGGCATCGTGCATGGTCTTAGCTTTCACGCCTTTTACCGCCTCAATCCCGGTTGCGCCCGCATCAATACCGATGGTGCCATTCTGGTGGAAGACCCAGTCAAAGATGTAGTCGTAGTTGCCGACGGTACTTATCCAGCGGATCACCAGCTCGCGACGTTCGCTGCTGACGTTCGGTTGCCCCATTTCCTGATGTTTGTATTCCGGCCCGGCGTAGCGCTCGAAAATGGCGATAGCTCGCGGAATAGTGGTGGGTTTACCGGTGTAATCGGCCAGGGTTTCGTCCAGCAGGACGGCGTTAGCCGGTGCATCTTTGCCGCGCACGATAGGAGACGTGAGCGTGCCCATGCCGTAATCCCCGGCGTCCAGATAAGCTTTAAAATACCAGCCAATATCCGGGTCGCCATACGGCACAATCATCCCGCCGAGCGATCCTTCATACATGATTTTCCGTTTAGTGCCGTTGTCGTTGTAGGTCACGGTGGAAATAATCGGGCCAACGCGTGAATTCAGGCGCAGGTGAAAATCCCAGTTTTGCCAGTGAATCGTGTCGCCGGTGATGGTGTAGTTTTTCCCTTCCGGCTCAATGATATCCAGCGGCTTGAGGTTGGCGGCCTGCCGGTCGCGGCCATCATAAGGGCGGGGCGTCATTGGCACAGGAATGACCGGGCCTTCCTCAATTTTGATGATTTTTTTCTGCTCGAGATCCACCACCGCGACCAGGTTTTCAATCGGATGTGCCCAGTAGTTGCCATCGCCAACGTCAAGATAGCTCACCACTTTCAGCAGGCGCTGATCCTGCTTCAGGCCATCCTTGCCGTCGAAATAGCCGACGGTTAGCGGGGTAGTAACCACTTTTGACGGATCGCTGATACCGCGTTTTTTCACCGCTTCAGCGAATTCTTTGCTGTTGTTGATAATGGACTGCACGCTGGCAAAATCGTCCAGCAGCACCATACCCTGTGCGCCTTCGATAGGTTTCCAGCTCTTAACTTTCCCAGCGGCCAAATCCACTGTGGCTTCGATAATATGGCGGCCGTCCAGCATGATGACGTCCGCCTCGCGCGGCTGACTGACGCTGGTGCCGTCCATCACAAACTTCCAGACCTGCTCTTTAGGTGGCTCACGCAGTGAGATTTCGGTAAAGCGAATAGTCGGTTTGTAGTCAGCCGCGCCTTTGATTATCTCCACCGTTTTATTAATTTCGTCGGCGCTCAGAGAATTCAGCGGATGCGGCTTTTTCTCGACCGCAAAGGTTTGATCCAGGCCGGACTGGAACACTTCATTGATAAACCCTTCGGAGATAAACGCCGTTTTGCCTTTAAAGATCACCGGCACTTCAAGCTTCAGCGTTTTGCCGTTAACGATAGCGGAGGTGGCGCTGGGCTTCACCTTCACGTAGGCACCGTCTTTAACAAGGGTAAACATCTGCGCGTAATCGTCCCACTGGACGTCTGCGCCGAAATCCGTCAGCGTTTTTTGCATCGGCACCATATGTGCCTCGCCGCCGTGGGCAAAAGCGGGGGCGTTAGTTCCCGCCGAGATCAGGAGCGCAATAGCCAGCGCCAGCGCTTTTTTTCCAGTTTTCATTGTCATCGCTTTTTCACCTTAAAAGTGCGTTGTGTTGTTATTTGCGTGCTGGATAAAGACTGTCGGATTCAACATAACAACTTCCGCCGGGGCTTCCCTTGCGCTCCCTGCCAAGCGTTTTGCTGTGGTTGCCAGAATGTGGGATTGGGGAGGATTGTTGCTCCGGGCCGATGAGCGTCGGGTTAAATTCAGCCCTCACCCCGGCCCTCTCCCAGAGGGAGAGGGGGAAAATAACCTACGGGGGGATTTGTTTATTTCCGTTCACTGAGGAGGAAACAAACGATGTGCTATTTGTTCCTTGTTCCGGAAAAGAAAACCAGCAATGGGGCCGCTGTTTGTTCCCTCTCCCTTCCAGGGTGAGGGTAAAAAACTAAAAGCAATATCAGAGGTGAAGGACTTGCCGAACCATCAAGAGGCAAAATCACCATGCAGACGGGCAACCAGCGTCAGGATTGAGTAGCGGGCAACGATCTGCTGATGTTGGTTGGTGATATCCACCGCCCATTCCACCACGCCAACCGGTTTATCTTCCGCCGTTTTCTGCGGCTTGGCGGTTTTACGTTTGCAGGTCAGGCGCACCTGAATCGTATCGTCGATTTTTACCGGCTCGATAAAGCGCAGGTTTTCCATGCCGTAGTTGGCAATCACCGGCCCGACGCCTGGGTCAACAAACAGCCCGGCAGCTGCGGACACCACAAAATAACCGTGCGCCACGCGCTCGCCGAAGAATGACTCCGCCGCGCCAATTTTGTCGGTATGGGCGTAGAACCGGTCGCCGCTCAGGTTGGCGAAGTTGGTGATATCGGCCTCGGTGACGGTGCGGCGGGCGGTCAGAATGCTTTCCCCGATACGCAGTTCCTCAAAATGTTTGCGGAACGGATGCACGGCGTCCTCATGAACTTTTGCGCCGTAGTTCCATTGCCCGCTAACGGCGGCAAGCATCGTCGGGCTGCCCTGAATGGCGGTGCGCTGCATATAGTGCTTCACCGCCCGCAGGCCGCCGAGTTCCTCACCGCCACCCGCGCGACCTGGGCCGCCGTGTACCAGCATCGGCAGTGGAGAACCGTGCCCGGTTGATTCTACGGAAGACTCCTGGTTCAGTACCTGAATGCGTCCGTGAGCCCGAGCCGCGCCGAGAATAAAGTGACGGGCCGTTTGCTCATCGGCGGTCACCAGCGTACCCGCCAGGCTACCCTGACCGGCGCGCGCCAGCGCCAGGGCATGCTCAGCGTCCCGGTAAGGCATCACCGTGGCTACCGGGCCGAAGGCCTCCAGTTCGTGCACCACAGGTGTTTCGTCCGGCTGCTGGCAAAGCAACAGAGTTGGTGGGAAGAAAGCGCCTGATTGCGCAGTATCGGCTTTGCCGCCCAGCAGGACATCACACCCAGCGGCGATCAGCTGGTCAACTTTACGCCGCACGTCATCCCGCTGTTCAAGGCTGACCAGCGCCCCCATGCGAACGCCTTCTACCGCCGGGTCGCCGGGCTGTATTTTTTCCAGTTTCGCTTTCAGCGCTTCAATCACCGATCCCAGTTGGTTCTGCGGCACGATAATTCGTCGAATCGCGGTACATTTTTGCCCGGCTTTGGCGGTCATTTCGCGCACGACTTCCCGCACGAACTGCGCAAATTCAGGGTGTTCAGGCGTGACATCTTCCGCCAGTACGCAGCAGTTAAGCGAATCCGCTTCCATGGTAAAGGGAATTGAACGGGCAACGATATTTGAGTGACAACGTAACTTCTGACCGGTGCTGGCCGAACCGGTAAACGTCACCACGTCCTGTTCATCCAGGTGCTCGAACAGATCGCCTACGCCGCCGCAGATGAGGCTTATCGCCCCGTCCGGCACCAGGCCTGACTCAACAATGGCTTTCACCATCGCCTGAGTTAACTGCGCGCTCGCCGTGCCCGGTTTGATGATGGCGGGCATCCCGGCCAACCAGGTCGGTGCGAGTTTTTCGAGCATCCCCCAGCAGGGGAAGTTAAAGGCGTTGATGTGCAGCGCTACGCCCGACTTCGAGGTGAGGACGTGGCGGGCGGCGAATCCGCCTTGTTTGGACAGCGGAATCAATTCATCTTCAGGCCACAGCGTGTCGTCAGGCAGCTCGCGGTTGCCCATTCCGGCGTAGGCAAACAGCGTGCTGATCCCGCCTTCTATGTCTACCCAGCTGTCGGCGCGGGTGGCGCCGGTTTGATAAGAGACTTCGTAAAACGCTTCTTTCTGTGCCAGCAGGTGCTTAGCCACCGCTTTTAACATTGCGGCGCGCTGAATAAACGTCATTGCCTGCAGCGCTTTGCCGCCTTGCGCAATGGCGAAGCGTTTGGCCGCCGCCATATCCGCCCCTTCGCTGGTCACCTGCCACAGCGGTTCGCCGTTAACGGCATGAAAAATGGTTCTTTCTTTCCCCTGGCCGCTAAACCACGTCCCGGACAGATAGCTGGTTAACTGTTGCATCTCACTCTCCATTACATGCTGCATTTAATGCTTATAGTTTTTATTTTATGAATCATAAAAATCAAGCTGTAATTTAATAAATTGTTAACATTGTAATGGGGTGTGCTTTTTGTCTTTGATTTATATCAATGATAAGTCTCTAGTTTATGATATTTATCGTGATAAGCCTCACAAACGTGCGGTGTAATCTTTGCGATCTTCATTAACTTATCTGTAACTTTTAATCATAATGTGATTCGTAATATCGTAATGTGTTGAGTTAAATTGAATCATAAGGTGATGCCGTGACAGAACAAGAACGCTTTGATGAGTGCATCCAGCAGGAGACCGCCATAGAGCCGCAGGACTGGATGCCGGAGGCTTACCGCAAAACGCTGATCCGCCAGATAGGCCAGCATGCGCATTCAGAAATCGTCGGCATGCTGCCGGAAGGTAACTGGATAACACGCGCCCCCAGCCTGCGCCGCAAGGCCATTCTGCTGGCCAAAGTGCAGGATGAAGCCGGGCACGGGTTGTACCTCTACAGCGCTGCGGAAACCCTGGGCTGCGCCCGGGAAGATATCTATCAGAAGATGCTCGACGGCAAGATGAAGTACTCCTCCATCTTTAACTATCCGACGCTTAACTGGGCCGACATCGGCGTGATTGGCTGGCTGGTCGACGGCGCCGCCATCGTTAACCAGGTTGCGCTGTGCCGTACCTCTTACGGGCCTTACGCCCGGGCGATGGTGAAAATCTGCAAGGAAGAAAGCTTCCACCAGCGGCAGGGGTTTGAAGCCTGCACCGTGCTGGCGAACGGCAGCCCCGAACAGCGTCAGATGCTGCAGGACGCGATTAACCGCTTCTGGTGGCCCGCGCTGATGATGTTCGGGCCCAACGATGACAACTCGCCGAACAGCGCCCAAAGTCTCGCCTGGAAAATCAAACGCTTCGGCAATGACGAGCTGCGTCAGCGCTTTGTCGACAACACCGTGCCGCAGGTTGAGCTGCTGGGGATGACCGTGCCGGACTCCGATCTGCATCTGGATGAGGCTACCGGCCATTACCGCTTTGGCGAAATTGACTGGCAGGAATTTAACGAAGTGGTGGCCGGGCGTGGCTTATGCAATGAAGAGCGCCTCGCCGCCAAGCGTAAAGCCTGGGAAGAGGGGGCATGGGTGCGCGAAGCCGCCCTTGCGTATGCCGAAAAACAACAGGCCCGCACCGCCGCCTGAAGGAGTATGAAATGAGCAAAATTTACTGGCCGCTGTACGAAGTCTTTATTCGCAATAAAAAAGGGCTGTCCCATCGCCACGTTGGCAGCCTGCACGCGGCCGACGACCAGATGGCGCTGGAAAATGCCCGCGACGCCTACACCCGCCGCAGCGAAGGCTGTTCCATCTGGGTGGTGAAGGCGAGCGAAATCGTCGCTTCACAGCCGGAAGAACGTCCGGAATTTTTCGACCCGGCTGACAGCAAAGTCTACCGCCACCCAACGTTTTACACGCTGCCTGACGGCATCGAGCACATGTGAGGCCGCCGATGACACTCGATCCTGTAGCGACCTATAGCCTGCGCCTCGGCGACACCTGCCTCGTGCTGGCCCAGCGCCTGAGCGCCTGGTGCGGCCATGCGCCGGAGCTGGAGATTGACCTTGCGCTGGCCAACATTGGCCTCGACCTGCTAGGCCAGGCTCGCAACTTCCTGACCTACGCCGCCGAGCGCGAAGGCGAGCACCTTGACGAAGACAGGCTGGCCTTTGGCCGCGACGAGCGCGAATACCGCAATCTGCTGCTGGCGGAACAGCCCAACAGTGATTTCGCTGAAACGCTGGTGCGTCAGTACCTGCTGGATGCCTGGCACGTCTCGCTGTTCAGCCGCCTGGTGGAAAGCAAAGATCCGCAGCTGGCGGCCATCGCAGCCAAAGCCATTAAAGAAGTGCGCTATCACCTGCGTTTCAGTCGTGGCTGGTTAGTTCGCCTGGGCAACGGCACTGAGCTTTCGCAGACAAAAACGCAAAGTGCTTTAAACAAACTGTGGCGCTTCAGCGGTGAAATGTTCGTTGCCGATGAGCTGGAAACCATGCTGGCGGAGCAGGGCATCGCCGCCGATCCGCTTAGCCTCAAAGCCGAATGGCTGCAAGAAGTGACCGCCGGGCTGAGCGATGCCTCACTGCAGGCTCCAGCAGAGGCGCCATACCGCACTGGTGGTAAGCAGGGCCTGCACACCGAACACCTCGGCCCGCTGTTGGCTGAAATGCAGTACCTGCAGCGCGCTTACCCGAACCAGCAGTGGTAAGGAGGAGAGGATGCAAACCGCCACGCTTCAGCCCGCTGCCGTCCGCGACGTCTGGCGTCTGCTGAGTGAAATCAGTGACCCGGAAATCCCGGTGCTGACCATCACCGACCTCGGGATGGTACGCAGTGTCGAGCACCGCCCGGATGGCTGGCATATCGGGTTTACGCCAACCTATTCCGGCTGCCCGGCCACTGAATTTTTGCTGGCCGCCATCCGTGAAGCGCTGGAAGGCGCTCAGCTCAGTCCGGTGCATATCCGGCAGGTTTTGCATCCCGCCTGGACGACGGACTGGATGTCGCCGGAGGCTAAAACCCGGCTGCGTGAATACGGCATCAGCCCACCGCAAGGGCATGCCTGCCACGCGACGGTCGCCGGCCAGGTAACTTGCCCACGCTGCGGGAGCGAACACACTTCTCTCATCAGTGAATTCGGCTCCACGGCCTGTAAAGCGCTATACCGCTGCAACAGCTGCCGGGAACCCTTTGATTACTTTAAATGTATTTGAGGATGCCATGACAACGTTTCATTCCCTGAAAGTGGCACGTATCGAACCCGAAACCGCAGAGGCGGTGGCGATTACCTTTGCGGTGCCGGACGCGCTGCGCGGGCAGTATCGCTTTCGCCCAGGGCAGCATTTGACGCTGAAAGCCCGTTTGGGCGGGGAGGAGTTGCGCCGCTGCTATTCCATCTGTCGCGCTGAGAATCCCGGTGAAATCTGCGTGGCGGTAAAAGCCATAGAAGGTGGCCGTTTTTCACAATACGCGGTCAGCGATTTAGTCGCCGGGATGTCGCTAGAGGTGATGGTGCCGCAGGGGACGTTCGGCTACCAGCCTGAGGCGAAAACCCGCGGGAACTATCTGGCGCTCGCCGTTGGCTCAGGCATTACGCCGATGCTGGCCATTATCGGCGCCACGCTCGCTACCGAACCAGAAAGCAGCGTGACGCTGGTTTACGGCAACCGCAGCAGCGCCAGCATGATGTTCCGCCAGGCACTGGCCGACCTGAAAGACCGCTACCCGCAGCGCCTGCAGCTGATCTACCTGTTCAGCCAGGAAAGATCGGACAGCGAACTGCTTAGTGGCCGACTGGATGGCGAAAAACTGAAGCAGCTTGGCGACCACCTGCTGGACGTCAAAGGCTTTGACCGCACGTTTATCTGCGGCCCGCAAAGCATGATGCAGGCCAGCGAAGCTGCGCTGAAAGAGATGGGCGTCGCGCCGCAGGATATTTACCTCGAACATTTCAACACGCCGGGCATCGCGCCGGGTGCTCGTTCACGCGCTCAGGCGGCGGGTAAAACCGTCACCTTGCGTCAAGATGGCGTGGATCGCCAGATTACCCTGACCGCCGGGGACGAAAGCATTCTCGACGCAGCGCTACGCCAGGGCGCAGATCTGCCGTATGCCTGTAAAGGTGGCGTCTGCGCGACCTGCCGCTGCAAAGTGCTGCAGGGCGAAGTAGAAATGGGCGTTAACTACAGCCTGGAGCCGGATCAGCTAGCCGCAGGCTACGTGCTGAGCTGCCAGGCGCTGCCAAAGGGCGACGACGTGGTGCTCGACTTTGATGCGCAGGGATTGTGATGAGCGAACTACTTAGCCAGCAAAACGGTCGGGCGCTAACCCTGACGCTAAACCGCCCTCAGGCGCGGAATGCGCTCAACAACGCGCTGCTGACGTTGATTGCCGAAGCGTTAGAAGCCGCACAGCAGGACGCCTCCATTGGTGCCGTCGTTATTACCGGCAACGAACGTTTTTTTGCTGCCGGGGCAGATCTAAAAGAGATGGCGAGCCGGGATATGCCGGCCACGCTCAATGATCCCCGGCCACAGCTTTGGGCGCGCATCGAGCGTTTCCCTAAACCCCTAATCACCGCCGTGAACGGCTATGCGCTAGGGGCTGGCTGCGAGCTGGCACTGCTGAGCGACATCATCGTGGCCGGGGATAACGCGCGCTTCGGCCTGCCGGAAATCACGCTGGGGATTATGCCAGGCGCGGGCGGCACGCAGCGGCTTATCCGCAGCGTAGGCAAGGCGCTGGCTTACCGGATGGTGCTGAGCGGCGAAGCTATCGACGCTGATCGGGCTTTACGTGCCGGGCTGGTTGCCGAAGTGCATCCCGCAGCCTTAACGCTTGAATACGCGCAGAAGCTTGCCGTCAGTATTGCTCGCCATGCGCCGCTGGCGCTGCAGGCCGCCAAAAATGCGCTTCAACAGGCGCAGAACACAGGCCTGAGTCAGGGACTGCTGCAGGAGCGCCAGCTCTTTACGCTGCTCGCCGCCACCGAAGATCGTCAGGAAGGCATCGCTGCTTTTCTGGAAAAACGACCTGCTGAATTCAAAGGACGTTAATCATGAGTTTTATTGTTAGCGATGTGCAAAACGGGGTGATGACCCTGACCCTTAACCGCCCGGAGCGGCTGAACAGCTTTAACGACGAGATGCATCGTCAACTGGCGGAAGTCCTCACCCAGGCCGAGCGAGATGAAACCATTCGCTGCCTGCTGATCACGGGCGAAGGGCGCGGCTTCTGCGCGGGGCAGGACCTCAACGACCGCAATGTTGACCCAAGCGGCGATGCACCCGATTTAGGCTATTCCGTTGAAACTTTCTACAACCCGTTGCTGCGCCGCCTGGCGAAATTACCGAAGCCGGTGATTGCGGCGGTTAACGGCGTGGCTGCCGGAGCCGGAGCCACGCTGGCGCTGGGCTGCGACATGGTTATCGCTGCGCGCTCAGCAAAATTCATTATGTCGTTCAGCAAGCTGGGGCTGGTGCCCGACTGTGGCGGCACCTGGTTTTTACCCCGTCTGACCGGGCGGGCGCGTGCTATGGGGCTGGCGTTGCTCGGCGACACGCTAACCGCGGAGCAGGCACATGAGTGGGGCATGATCTGGCAGGTCGTGGACGACGAACAGCTCAGCGATACCGCTCGCCAGCTGGCCTTGCACTTTGCTACCCAGCCGACCTTTGGCCTGGGGCTTATCAAGCAGGCGCTTTACGCCTCGGAAACCAACACCCTGGATGCCCAGCTCGACCTGGAGCGCGACTATCAGCGCCTGGCCGGCCGCAGCGAAGATTACCGCGAAGGGGTTTCGGCTTTTCTGGCGAAGCGCCCGGCCACCTTTAAGGGGAAATAAGCATGTTAACTCCTGAGGCCGTGATTGCGGTGATTGGCAGCGGCACCATGGGCGCAGGTATTGCCCAGGTGGCTGCCAGTGCGGGTCATACGGTGTGGCTGTACGACATTCAGCCCGGTGCGGCGAAGCGCGCGATTGACGGGATTGATACCGCGCTCAGCGCCCGCGTAGCGAAAGGCAAACTTGACGAGGCTCTTCGTCAGTCAACGCTTGCCCGGCTGCATCCAGCGGAAACGCTGGCTGATTTGACTCAGGCCGCGCTGGTGATTGAGGCCGCCGCCGAACAAATTGACGTCAAGCAGGCCATCTTCCGCGATTTAGCGGCGGTCTGCGCCGCTGATACCGTCTTTTCCAGCAATACCTCATCCATTTCTATCACCGCCATCGCCAGCGGCATCAGCCACCCGGCGCGCGTGGTCGGCCTGCATTTCTTTAACCCTGCGCCGGTGATGAAACTGGTCGAAGTGGTCAGCGGCCTGGAAACCTCCCCAGAGATTGCCGATCGGCTTTGCGAACTGGCGCTGCGCTGGGGAAAACAGCCGGTGCGCTGCCATTCCACGCCGGGATTTATAGTCAATCGCGTGGCACGGCCTTTTTATGCCGAAGCCTGGCGCGCGCTGGAGGAGCAGGTTGCCCCGGCGGCGGCTATTGATGCCGTATTACGCGACGGGGCGGGCTTCCCGATGGGGCCGCTGGCGTTAACGGATCTGATCGGTCAGGACGTCAACTTCGCCGTCACCTGCTCGGTGTTTAACGCCTTCTGGCAGGAGCGCCGTTTCCTGCCTTCTCTCGCCCAGCAGGAACTGGTACTTGGCAAGCGGCTGGGCAAGAAAACCGGGCAGGGCGTTTATCGCTGGCCGCTTGAGGCGCAGCCGGAATATCAACCTCAAGTGCCTGCCGAACTGGCGGCTAAACAGGTCACGCAGTCCGGTAAAACCCTCGACATTGACGGCATCGTTGTCGCCATAACCAGTGGCATGACGGCCACCGCCATGTCGGCTGAGCTTAAACGCCCCTTGGTGCTGCGGGACAAGCTCGCCGAGTCTTCGCTGGAAGTGTTAGCACCTTCGGCTTCAGTCACGCCGCCGCAGCTGGCGAAGGTCATTCATTACTTCCAACAGCAGGGCAAACAAGTGCTGGTGATCAGTGACTACCCCGGCATGCTGGCCTGGCGCACCGTGGCGATGCTCGCCAACGAAGCGCTGGATGCGCTGCAAAAAGGGGTGGCTGCGGAAGCCGACATCGATACCGCGATGCTGCTCGGCGTGAATTATCCGCATGGGCCGCTGGCCTGGGGAGCCAGGCTGGGCTGGCAAAACATCCTGACGCTGCTGGAAAACCTGCAGCGCCATTACGGCGAAGAACGCTACCGCCCGACCTCTTTACTGCGCCAGCGCGCGCTGCTGGAGAACCAACATGAGCACTAACGCCTGGGATAACGCCCGCCTGATGTACGCGCGGGACAACTGCGCCAGACAGATGGGCATTGAAGTGGTTGAGATGGGTGACGGTTTTGCGCTGCTCACCATGACCATCACCGAGGCCATGCTCAACGGGCACCAGACCTGCCACGGCGGGCAGCTGTTTACGCTCGCCGATACCGCCTTTGCCTACGCCTGCAACAGCCAGGGGCTGGCGGCGGTGGCTTCCGGCTGCAGCATTGAATTTCTGCGCCCCGGCAAGGCCGGCGATCGCCTGAAAGCGGTGGCTCGGGTGCGCCAGCAGGGGCGGCAGACCGGCGTCTACGACATCGAAATCATTAATCAGGACGAGAAGACGCTGGCGCTGTTTCGTGGCCGCGCCCATCGCATAGGTACGACGGTTTCAGGAGAAAAATTATGAGTCAGGCTTTTATTTGCGATGGCGTACGCACCCCGATTGGGCGTTACGGTGGTGCGCTTTCGAGCGTGCGTGCGGATGATCTGGCCGCGCTGCCGCTAAAGGCGCTGCTGGCGCGCTACCCCAATATCGACTGGAGCGCCGTCGATGACGTGATTTTGGGCTGCGCGAACCAGGCCGGGGAAGACAACCGCGACGTGGCGCGCATGGCGACGCTGCTGGCCGGTTTACCCCAGGGCGTACCGGGCACCACGATCAATCGCCTGTGCGGCTCCGGGCTGGATGCCGTGGGCTTTGCGGCTCGCGCCATCAAAGCCGGCGATGCTCAGTTAATGCTGGCAGGTGGGGTGGAATCCATGTCCCGTGCGCCGTTTGTGATGGGCAAGGCCAGCTCGCCGTTCCAGCGCCAGGCCGAGATGTTTGACACCACCATTGGCTGGCGTTTTGTGAACCCGCTCATGGCGGCGCAATTTGGTACTGACAGCATGCCGGAAACGGCAGAGAATGTAGCGGAATTGTTAAAAATAAGCCGTGAGGACCAGGACCGGTTTGCGTTTCGCAGTCAGCAGCGTACCGCTCTCGCGCAGCAGAAAGGCATTCTGGCTGAAGAGATTGTGCCGGTCACGCTAAGCGGCCGCAAAGGTGCCGTGACGGAAGTAAGGGAAGACGAACACCCGCGTGCAGAAACTACGCTTGAGCAACTGGCGGCGCTAAAAACCCCGTTCCGTGCGAACGGCGTCGTAACGGCGGGGAATGCTTCCGGCGTGAACGACGGGGCGGCGGCACTGATTATCGCCAGCGAAGCTGCTGCGCTGCAGCACGGCCTGACGCCTAAGGCGCGCATTGTCGCCATGGCGACGGCGGGCGTAGAGCCTCGCCTGATGGGGCTGGGGCCGGTACCGGCAGTGCGTAAAGTGCTGGAAATGACCGGGCTAAGCATCCACGACATGGATCTGATTGAACTTAACGAAGCCTTCGCCGCGCAGGCGCTCGGCGTGCTTCGCCAACTGGGGCTTCCGGATGATGCCCCGCATGTGAATCCTAACGGCGGCGCGATTGCCTTAGGACACCCGCTGGGGATGAGCGGAGCCAGACTGGCGTTAACGGCCAGCCTGGAGCTGCACCGGCGCGGCGGGCGGTATGCCCTTTGCACCATGTGTATCGGTGTGGGTCAGGGCATTGCCCTGGTCCTTGAGCGTGTGAGCTAGTCAAACCTGCGAGTACCCTAATAATGATAACCTCTGAAACTAAGCTGGAACCGATTGAAACCGCATCGCTGGATGAACTCCAGGCCCTGCAAACGCAGCGCCTGAAATGGACGCTGAATCATGCCTACAGCAACGTCCCGATGTACAAGCGCAAATTTGACGCCGTGGGCGTACACCCTGACGATTTTAAAGAGCTGAAAGACATTCGCCTGTTCCCTTGCACCACCAAGCAGGATCTGCGCGATAACTATCCTTTCGATACATTTGCGGTGCCGATGGAGCAGGTCGTTCGCATCCATGCCTCCTCCGGCACCACAGGTAAACCTACGGTTGTGGGCTACACCCAAAACGACATTGATACCTGGGCTAACCTCGTGGCGCGCTCGCTGCGTGCCGCAGGCGGAACGCCAAAAGATAAAATTCATGTCTCCTACGGCTATGGGCTGTTTACCGGCGGGCTGGGGGCGCACTACGGCGCAGAACGCCTCGGGGCGACCGTGATCCCGATGTCCGGCGGCCAGACGGAAAAACAGGCGCAGCTGATTCGTGATTTTAAACCGGACATGATTATGGTCACGCCGTCCTGGTGCCTGAACCTGATTGAAGAGCTGGAGCGGCAGATGGGCGGCGATGCCAGCGGCTGTTCGCTTCGCGTTGGCGTTTTTGGTGCGGAGCCGTGGACCAAAGCCATGCGAGCGGAAATTGAACGCCGCCTGGGGATTACCGCGCTGGACATTTACGGCCTGTCTGAAGTGATGGGGCCGGGCGTGGCGATGGAATGCCTGGAGTCGCGCGATGGCCCGACGATTTGGGAAGACCATTTCTACCCGGAAATCGTTGATCCACAGAGCGGCGTCCCGCTGGACGACGGCGAGCAAGGCGAACTGCTGTTCACTACGCTGACCAAAGAGGCGCTGCCGGTGATCCGCTACCGTACCCGAGATTTAACGCGGCTGCTGCCGGGCAGCGCTCGTACCATGCGCCGTATGGATCAGATTACGGGGCGTTCAGACGATATGCTGATTATCCGGGGCGTGAATGTGTTCCCGTCCCAGCTGGAAGAGGAGATCCTGAAGTTCCAGCACCTGGCACCGCATTATCAGCTAGAGGTGCATCGTCGCGGTCACCTGGATACCCTGGCGATCAAGGTGGAACTGAAGGAAAGTAGCCTGTATCTCAGCCACGAACAGCGCTGCGCAGTTTGCCACGAACTGCGGCACCGCATTAAGTCGATGGTGGGGATTTCAACGTATATCACCATTGTGAACTGCGGCAGTCTGCCGCGCTCCGAAGGGAAAGCTATCCGGGTTTGCGATCTTCGCCAGGCGGCGAATCATTAATCGTCCGTTACGACATCACTAAGCGTGCCGGGGGATCATCTTTCCCCGACACGTTTTGTCTTGCTGCACTCAGTTAAACGGCTCGCCCAGGGTGAGCATCAGACGGTTGGCCCACGCAAAAAAGGGCGTGGACTGCACCAAATCCAGCAACTCAAGCTCGCTTAATCCCAATTCCCTCAGGGCATGTATCTGTTGAGCATTGGCGCTCGCCGGGGTGGCGGATAGCGCCGCCGAAAAGTTAATTTCTGCCTGCCAGCGGGGTGACTGCCCGTCGCTCAGCGTCCCGGCAGGTTCGATGGCAAGCAACCGCTCGATGGCTTCGTTATGTTTTGACAGCTGGCTGGCTTTGCGGGCGTGCACAGAGGCGCAGTAAATGCAGCCGTTGACCTTGCTGGTCACCGTAGCGGCAAGTTCTCGCTCGGCGCGCGGCAAACCGCCGGGCGTATAGAAAATGCCTTTATCGGTAAGCGTGCGCTGCTCCAGTACCGGCAGATTACGGCCCAACAGGCGGAAATAATCCGAATCCTGATGCCCAAAGCGTTTCAGAGTTTCCTGCTGTTCCTGGCCGTATTCCGCGTAAGGCAGGGCGGCTATCCAGGGCTCCCAGTTAAGTTCGGCCTGGGTAAACGCCACCGGGGCGGATTTGCCGCTGGCGGTTAACGGCTGGCGGTGCCACTCTCCGGCGGCGGGAATGCGGACCTGTTCGCCGTCTACCGGCTGACCGCCAATCAGGCGTAAGCCACGCAGCAGGCGACTCTGGAAGGAAACGAAGCCAACAATCTGTGACAGTGTCACTATTTCTTCTTCGCTAAAGCCAACCTGAATCAGCACTTTGACGTCCTGCGGGCCCGCCTGCACCGGCTGGAAACTCAGTCTTTCGGCATGATGGAGCAAAGTACTAAAGCGTTCGCTGGCGGGTTTGCCTGCCAGACGCTGGGTGTAATGATCCGTGAGCCGGGCATCGTCGTGCCATTCCGCCACTCGCCTGGCGAGGTGAAGTCTTTCCACTAACGTCAGGCCACTTGAGCTGGCCTCACCGAAAAGCGCCTCATAGCTGCCCTGCGCGTGGGCTGTGGCGGCCTCGCGGATTTCCCGTGCTTCGGCAAGCGCGGTGCCGGGAATAATGTCTGCCAGGTGATTGAGCAGATCCGAATGACTCATAATGACTCCTTAGACAATGACGATGTAGAGGTTGGGCGGGCGCTGCTGCGAACCCAGCCAAGCACCGGGGCAACCTGCTGCGCGAGCAGTTCGATGGAACGCAAAATATAAGCGTGCGGCGGATCGATGGAATGCACCTGGAACGAAAGGTCTGTCACGCGCTGGAGCGTGCTGTCGCGCGCCAGGGAGGCAATGACCTGCTGCGGCGTCCCCAGGTGAACATCAAACGAGGCAATGTGGCTATCCAGCGTATCGCCCAAAACCGGATGCCCCTGCGCCCGGTGCTGTTCTGCCTGCTGGCGCAGCCCTTTGGCCGCGAGCTGCCTTGCCAGTCCGCCGTCGTCGGTGACAAAACCGGTTCTTGACCCCAGGATGCGCGGCTCAATGCCCTCTGGCAAGGCGTCCAGGTAGGCATCGATGATCGGGTTTTGTATCTCATCCAGCGGGGTATCCAGCGCGTCAGCCGGGCGAGGTTGAGTGCGGGAAAGCATTAGTCCATCGCCCGCTTTTCCTGCCCGCGCGCCGCCGTCAATGGAAAACGTTGCCTGCCAGATCCGATTTTTTAGCTGCGGGGAGGCCGGATAAAGATGGTTATCAGTGCCCGCAAGCGGCTCGTCGTTAAGGGCTGAGCGCAGTAATGCGAGGTTGTCGGCGTAAATTTTCCCTCTTTCCGCGCTTTGTAGCCCAAATGCCGGAAAGGATCCCGGTGTGCCGCCGGAGCCGACGCCAAGTTCAAAACGCCCGCCGCTAAGCAGATCCAGGACAACCGCGTCTTCGGCCACGCGCAGCGCGGATTCCATCGGCAGGGTAATAATGCCTGTGCCAAGACGTATGCGCCGGGTATGCGCCGCCACGTGGCTCAGAAAGACCAGCGGGGCGGGCAGGCCGCCTTCGGCCTCGTGAAAGTGGTGCTGTGCCACCCAGGCGGCGTCAAAGCCGTGCCATTCGGCATGAATAATTTGTTCCGTTGCCAACCGATAGCGTTCGGCGGCCGGGGCGTGGTCAAGCAGGCGGGTAAAAAAGCCCAGTCGTTTGATGGTCATGCAACGTCCTTATGGCCGGGGCCAATGTCGGGAATAGCGTTAAGCAACTGCCAGGTGTAATCGCTGGCCGGGGCGTGAAATACGTCGGCAATCGGGCCGTTATCCATCAGTTCTCCGGCACGCAGGACCGAAACGCTGTGTGCCAGCTGGCGCACGGTGGCGAGGTCATGGGAGATAAACAGGTAAGTCAGGCCTAGCTGTTGCTGCAAGTCGTCGAGCAGGCGCAGAATTTGTGCCTGCACCGTGACATCCAGCGCAGAGGTAGCCTCATCCAGCACCAGAATTTGCGGTTCAAGAATTAGCGCGCGGGCTATCGCTACGCGCTGCCGCTGCCCGCCGGAAAGCTCGCGAGGTTTGCGGGTCAACGCCTCCAGCGGGAGCGCCACGCGTTCGGTTATCGCTTCTACTTTGGCGCGCCGCTCGGCCTTCGACAGCTTGCCGAAGTTAAGCAGTGGCTCCTCAATGATGCGAAAAAGCGTCTGGCTCGGATCAAGCGACGCGAAAGGATTCTGATACACCAGCTGAATTTTCTGCCGGAGCTGGCGGCGGGCTTCCGGGCTGAGATCGGTGGTATTGATCCCGTCGATCAGCACTTGCCCGCTGTCCGGTTTCTGGAAACCCAGCAAAATGCGTGCAAGCGTGGATTTACCCGATCCAGACTCGCCGACCAGCGCGTGGGTGGTGCCTTTGGCCACGGTAAAAGACACATTGTCCAGAGCCCGAAGCGTCTGGTCACTGCCTTTCCCCAGGGAAAAATGCTGGCTCAGGTTGCGGATTTCGATGGCCGCCGTTTGCGGGGCGCGTAAAGGCCAGGCTCGCAGCGTGCGCGACAGCCCAGGAGCATCGGCAAACAGCTGGCGGGTATAGGGGTTTTTAGGCTGTCGAACGACGTCAGCCGTTGGGCCAGCCTCCTGGATTCGCCCGTCTCGGAACACCAGAATGTGGTCGGAACGCTGGGCGGCCAGCGCCAGGTCGTGTGTCACAAACAGTACAGCCGTACCGGACTCGCGCCGCAGAGTCTCCAGCAAATCAAGAATGCGTTTCTGCACCGTAACGTCCAGCGCGCTGGTTGGCTCATCGGCAATAATCAGCGCGGGTTTCAGGGCGATAGCCATGGCGATCAGCACCCGCTGTTTCATCCCGCCGGAAAGTTGGTGCGGATATTGGCCCGCACGCTGCGCCGGGTGGCTCAGACCCACTTTTTCAAGCAGGGCCACAACCTGGCTTTCCCGCTCGGCTTTAGGCAGCCGGGTGTGAAGTTTCAGCACTTCGGCCACCTGCTGGCCGATGGTTTTTACCGGATTCAGGGAACTGCCCGGATCCTGCGGGATCAGGCTGATACTGGCTCCGCGCAGGGCATCGAGCTGGCGGTCTGACCAGCGGTTGATGGTTTCCCCGTTGAGCTGAATTTCACCGGATTCAATCACGCCGTTTTCGCCCAGCAGCCCAATAATCGACTGGGCGAGGGTGGTTTTTCCGGAGCCGGATTCGCCCACTATCGCCAGCACCTCTCCGGCGTTCAGGCTAAAGGAGGCGTTATGCACCACGCGTTTGTTACCGCCGCGCTGGCGCCAAGCGATGCTCAGGTCAGTGATTTTTAGCAGCGGCGTATTCATGACGATCTCCGGGCAAAGTGGTGGCTAAGACGATTCACGGCAAGCACGACGGCCACGACAACCACGCCGGGGAAGGTAGAAAGCCACCAGGCCGTTGCCAGATAGTTCCGGCCTTCGGCAATCAGCAGTCCCCATTCCGGCGTCGGCGGTGGGGTGCCGTAACCCAGAAAACTTAGCGTAGACAGCGCCAGAATGGCGGAGCCGAACTGCAGCGCGGCAAAGGCGAACACGGAGGTCAAAGCGTTCGGTAAAATATGGCGCCAAAGCACCTGCAGGAAGGTACCGCCACTGCCGACTGCGGCCTCGACATAATCGCTGTGGCGAATACGAACCACTTCTGCGCGCGCCAGGCGGGTAAAGTTAGCAATAGACGTAACGCCCACCGCGATTGCGGCGTTCACCGTACCAAAGCCAAGCAGGATAATGACGCTAAGCGACAGCAGCAGACCGGGAATGGCCAGCAGCACATCCACGCCGCGCATGAGCGCGTGTTCCGTTTTACCGCCGGTTGCTCCGGCCAGGATGCCAAGTGCGGTGCCGACCACCAGCCCGAGCGTCACCGCGACCAGCGCCCCGGAAAGCGAATGCGATGCGCCCCAGACGATTCGCGCATAGAGATCGCGGCCAAGCTGATCGGTGCCTAGCCAGTGCCCGGCCTGAGGCGCAAGACGCTGCGCGCCCGGTACACCTTCGGTTGGGCTCCACTGAGTAAACAGTGCCGGGAACAGTGCCCAAAGTGCGACAATAATCAGCGTTAACCAGGCCAGCCAAAGACCGGGCTGGATGTTAGCGCGCAGACCCGAAAAACGGCTTACCGCACGGCGCGGCAGCGGAGTATTGATATCAACGGTCGTCATGCGGTTACTCCCCGAATAGACTTAAGGCGAGGATCGAGCAGGGGATAAAGCACATCCACCAGCAGATTAATGACCACGAAGCTCAGGGCGGAAATCATCACCACTGCCTGTAGCACGGCGACGTCCTGATTATTCACCGCCCGCTGCGTCAGTTGACCCAGGCCGTTAAGGCCAAAGACGGTTTCGGTGATAAGTGCCCCGGCAATCAGTTCACCCAACAGCAAACCGGCCACGGTCAGCACCGGCAGCAGAGCGTTGCGGGCCACGTGTCGCCACAGTACTCCGGCGCGGCTGCCGCCTTTTGCCCGTGCAACGGCGACGTACGGCTGAGTCAGCACCTGGTCGATGTTTCGCATCAGCAACTGGGCAAGCGGGGCGCTAATGGGCACCGCAAGCGTGGCGACCGGCAAAATCAGCCCCTGCCAGAAACCGGGATTGATCACCGGAATCAGCCGCCACTGGAAGGAAAACAGCTGGATGAGCGCAATACCGAGCCAAAACGTCGGTACGGCAATGAACAGCGCCGGAAGGTTGGCAAAGAGCGTTCTTAACCCGCGTAGCGGTGCGAGGGTTGAGGCCGCTGAAATGCCCACAGCGAGAATCATCGCGGCGGCAAACCCCAGCCCGGCCAGGCGCAGCGTCGAAGGAAGGTTGGCGGCAATCAGCTTGCTGACGGAAACGCCAGCCTCGATGGAGTAACCAAACTCACCGCGCAGCATATGGCCGAGCGTCGTCAAATATTGCTGCCAGAGCGTGGTGTTTTCGCCGTAGATCACCCGCATCTCCTGAATTTGTTCGGCGCTAAGGCCGAGATCCGGGTTCTGGAATTTGATCAAGACGGCATCGCCCGGCAACAGCTGTAGAAGAATGAACGACACGCTATAAGCCGCCCACAGTACCAGCAACGCCTGGGTTACGCGCCCGGCCAGATAACGTGTCATGGTTGCCCCTTAGTGTTTTTCAAGCCAGGCGGCGTAGAACGACGGGCGTCCGACCGCTTCAAACGCCACGCCTTTCAGCCACGGCGCACCGGCAAAGACCTGCGGCTCTTCAAAGATAGGAATGACGTACGCCTGGTCGATAAGATAGCGCTGGGCATCGCCCGCCAGCGCCAGGCGCTTCTGCGGGTCCACTTCGGAAGAGATCCCAACCAGCAGGGCATTCAGCTTGTCGTCGGTAAACTGCGAGGTGGCGCTGAGGCCGCCTTTTTGCAGCAGGGCGTCACGGTTGGCGGGATGGAACTGGCTTTTGATCACGTCCGGGTCAGCGCGACCCACTTCGATGACGTTAACCCCAGTTTTCTGCGGATCGTTGGTATCCAGCACCCGGCTACCGGCATCCCCGGCGCGCACGCTCAAACCCACGCCGATTTGCTTCCACTGCTGGGCAACCAGCTGCAGCACTTCTTTGTTCTGCGGCTGCGGCAGGGATTCGTAAATGGTCAGCGCCAGCGGCTTGCCGTCTTTCTGACGAATGCCGTTGCTGCCTTTTTGCCAGCCGGCTTCATCGAGCAGTTTGTTGGCCAGCGCAGGGTCGTATTTCAGCTTATCGCGCAGGTCAACATAACCCGCTGCGGTGCTGGCAATCACCGATGTGGCGACCGGGTAATTGGCGGAGAAAAGAGTATCGACAACCTGCTGAGCGTTAGTACCGTGCAGCAGCGCCTGGCGAACTTTGACGTCGGCGACCAGCGGGTTATCCGGGCGCAGCGCAATGCCGTCGTTCACGCCACGGGTAGGGGCGGCGTAAATGGGGAACTTCTGATCGGTGGCTTGTTTCTCATCATAAGCCTGCACCTGGCGAATAAAGTCCGCCTGGCCTGCCAGCAGCGCGCCGATGCGCACGCTGTCTTCCGGTGTCACCAGAATCTTAATGCCGTCGAGGTTGGCTGGCGCCTGTTGCGGGCTGTTTTTCGGCCCCCACTGGTAGTCCTTGCGTGCCACCAAATCGACTTCACGGCCCAGGGTTTCGTTTTGCACCACGAACGGGCCGGAACCGATGATATTGCGGGCATCACCCAGCTCGTCAAAAGTGCGCGCCAGCGTTTTCAGGGAAACCAGGCCGGAGCCGATGGTTGCCGTGCCCTGTAAAAATCCCGGCGACGGTTTTTTGAAGAAGAACTTCACGGTCAGCGGGTCAGCAACCTCACTGTGATCGTAGTTGTTGATCACTTCCGATACCGGCAGGCGCAGGGCTTTGTTGCCGAGGCCGTAAGTGTCAAAGTTTTTGGCGACGGCATTGGCGTCCAGCGGAGTACCGTCGGAGAAAGTCACGCCCGGGCGCAGCTTGAAGGTGTATTCGGTTTTGTCAGCATTGCTGGTCCAGGATTCGGCAATCCAGGGCTCCACTTCCAGCGTTTTGGGATTTTGCCAGGTCAGTTTGTCGGTGATTTGGTTCAGGATCCCGCCGTTCGGGTAAAAGCCCCCGGCCGGAGGATAAAGGTTGGTGTGAGCCTGTTGTTCCAGGTAGACCAATTCCCCGCCTTTTACCGGGGCGGCGCTGGTGCTGAAAGCAGCAAAGGCTGCTGCTAATGCCAGACCGCGAGCGATCGTGTTCTGGCGAGGCGATGATGGCATGGTGTTATCCTTTATTGTCTGATTTTTAGCGGCGCGCGCAGCGCCTTGAAACTCATAACAACTCAGGCAATAAAGGATGAGAACGAAGAAAATTTACTAACGATTGTTGAAAATCGACTTAACGCAAACAGGTGGCTGGCCGTCTGTGGGTTACCGCATGATGGTGTTCACGAAAATCATCAGCGGAATCTTCTGCCGCTTGGCGCAGTTCATTGCTGTCGGCCTGGTGGCTAAGCTGAATATCCATATCTTTCACCACGAAGTATTCATGCCCGTGGCGTTCAGCCATCGTCTGGCCGGAGAAGAGTGCGGTAACAATTAATAACAGGATAGTGTTCAGGGGGTGTTTTATTGCCATCTTGCCACGCCTCGTGGGTGTTTTTTCTTTGGTGGTAAGGTGCTGCTTTTTTCCTCTCACCCCGGCCCTCTCCCCTGAGGGGAGAGGGCCGGGGTGAGAGGCTGTGTCAGCACGGAACCTCGCTACTCTAGCGACAATCCCAGTGCGACACTATTCGGCGAATCAAAAGTGATTTAAAGGTTTGTCAGCAAGGTAAAAACGAGCAAGGAAGGCGTTTTGTTGCACTGTGGTTAAGGCTGAATATGCGAAAGGCCGCGCAATAGCGGCAGCCCATCAGTGAATACCGGCCAGGCGCAGGAGGGCGGTAACCAGTGCCGCGGCGATGATGACAAAAATCAGCGGCACTTTGCGCCAGGCAAGGACAACGGCCACGGCAACGCCTGCAAACCTGGCATACCCGGCGAAATGAGCTCCTTCAAAAAAGGTGGTTGCCAGCGCCACAGAGAACAGCAGGGTCGTTGCCCCGTCGTTAAGCAGCTTTTGCGAACGTTCGGAAAGCGCCAGCTTGCTGCCGAGCCTGGCGCCGCTAAAGCGCATCAGCCAGGTTCCAGCTGAAAGTACGGCCAGTCCGGCAAGCACGGTCAATGTATTGGTCATTATTTTTTCCTCGCCAGCAGGCCTAACATGGAAAGCAGCACCGGCAGCCCGACGGGAGCGAAAGGCGTGGCGGCAAGGGAAATGGCGGCACCGGTCGAGGCGCGAACCAGAGTGGTACGGCTTTTAAACGCCGGGATCACCAGCGCCAGCAAAATTGCCGGGAAAACGGCGTCCAGCCCGATCACCTCCGGGGAAGGAAGCAGGCTACCCACGCCTGCGCCGAGCAGCGTGCCAGCAGGCCAGAAGAGCGCGACGCCAGCCCCGCAGAGCCAGTAGGCAGCTTTGCGTTTTTCAGGCGTGGCCTGAGACAGGCCGAACACGACGCTTTCGTCGTTCATGATATGGCAACCCAGAAGGCTTAGCAGGCGCGTGCCCACCAGTTCACGCACGGCCACGCCAAACGGAATATGTCTGGCGTTGACCAACAGGCCGGCCATCGCGGCCGCAAAAGGATTACCGCCGCTGGCAATAATGCCGATAAACATAAACTCGGACGCCCCCGCCAGGACGACAAAAGAGGCCAGAACCGGCAACCAGAGGGGGAATCCGTAGGCCATTGCAAGCGAGCCGTAGGAAACGCCCACGACGCCGACGGCCAGGCAGACCAGAAATATTGCTTTTTTGGTGTCTCCGGGCAGGGTGCGGAGGTGTTCGCGCATCATCTAATGGTTTCCATATCGAACGAAATCGCCATTATAATGACTGCAATCTGCTACTATATCAAGCGAACGAATCGTTCATTTTACCGAACAGTGGGGGAGTTTTATGACCCAGCCAATAGACACTATCGCCAAAAGTCTGGTGCGGGAACGCGGGCGCACAGGGCTGTCGCTGGCGGAAGTGGCTCGAAGAGCCGGGATTGCGAAATCCACGCTTTCACAACTGGAGGCCGGGAACGGCAATCCTAGCCTGGAAACGCTTTGGGCGCTGTGCGTGGCGTTGAATATTCCGTTTGCCACGCTGCTGGAACCGCAAAGTGCCAGAACACAGATTATTCGCCGGGGAGAAGGCAGCCGCATCGCCGCCGAACAGGCTAATTATGTGGCTATTTTGCTGGCAACCTGCCCGCCAGGCGTGCGCCGGGATATCTATCTGGTTGAAGCACAGCCGGGGACGCCGAGGCTGTCGGAGCCGCATCCGCCGGGGTCCGTGGAGCATATGATTGTGACCCAGGGGCGGGCGCTGGTCGGCCTGACGGAGTCTGCTGCTGAGCTGGGGGTTGGGGATTATATTTGTTACCCGGCGGATCAGCCGCATATTTTTCGTGCGCTGGAGCCGGACACTATGGCCATTATGGTGGCGGAGCAGAATTGACGACCGACGCGGGCTGCCTTTTTAAGACAGCCCGTTTTGATTAATGGGCTACGGATTTGGAGAACAGGTTAATTACCAGCACGCCGAGAATAATTAACGCCATCCCCGCGAGCGCGGGCCAGTCGAGCTTTTGCCCCAGGAAAAGCCAGCCAATCATACCTATCAAGACGATCCCGGCACCTGACCAGATCGCATAAATGATCCCGGTTGGGATAGTGCGCATGGTGATAGACAGCGCATAAAACGCAACGCCATAGAACAGAACTGTCACGACGCTGGGCCACAGGCGGCTGAAACCATCAGAGAGTTTTAACGCAGTGGTAGCAATCACTTCGGCGACGATTGCGAGAATAAGCCAGCTATAGGTCATGTTGGGGTATCCAGTGAGAGACGGCGATTGCGGAGCGCTATTTTGACCTGGCGGCACAGTTTTCGAAAGACGGCACAGCAAAAAGGCCAGGCCATCGCGCTTGATGTTTATGGGCTGTTTAATTTGTTAAATCCAGCGTCTTCAACTGGTTTAAAAGTTAATCTCCAGTTTGTTTGCGGTTTAAATCAAAAATAAATGAAGCATGATGCTTTATCAGAATATTCTGTTCCCCTATGATACCGGTAACATTCTGATGGTGACAAAAAAACCGCCGCCAGATAAACGACAACTTAACCTCTGGGGTAAGGCATGGACGGGTGGGTAGATTACTTTTCGAGCTATCTTTATGGTGTCAAAGTAATCGCAATGGGTTTGGCTATTCTGATATTTATCAGTGGAATAGACGACCTTTTTATTGACGCTGTGTATTGGCTTCGTCGCCTGTGGCGCGCCTTTACCGTCCGTCGTCAACATCCTCAAGTCAGCCGCCAGACGTTGCTTCAGCTTCAGGAAAAACCGTTAGCAATATTGGTGCCAGCCTGGCATGAAACGGGCGTTGTGGGCAAAATGACCCGCCTTGCGGCGACCTCGATTGACTACGAAAACTACCATATTTTCATTGGTATCTACCCGAATGATTTCACCACCCAGCGCGACGTTGAAGATGTTTGCGCTCGCTTTCCCAACGTGCATAAGGTCGTTTGTGCCCGGCCTGGCCCAACCAACAAAGCTGACTGTCTGAACAACATCCTGGATGCTGTTTTCCTGTTTGAGCGCGACGCCTGTTTTAGCTTCTCCGGTTTTGTTCTCCATGATGCAGAGGATGTTATCTCCCCGTTTGAGCTGCGCCTGTTTAATTCCCTGGTCGACCGCAACGATCTGATTCAGCTTCCTGTTTACCCGCTGGAACGAAGTTGGAAGCATTTCACCAGCCTGAGTTATCTGGATGAATTTTCCGAACTGCAGGGTAAAGATGTACCCGTTCGTGAAATCCTGGCGGGACAAGTGCCCAGCGCTGGCGTCGGAACCTGCTTTAGTCGCCGGGCCATCCTTGCGCTGCTTGCGGACGGTGAGGGGCGTGCTTTCGACGCACAAAGCCTGAGCGAGGAATACGACATCAGTTTCCGTCTGCGAAAAAAAGGCATGACGGAGACTTTCTGCCGTTTTCAGGTGATGGACGATGCCGGGGAGCGAAAGAGGTCGTTTGGGGCCAGACGGCGAATGGCTAATGTGGTGTGCGTTCGTGAATATTTCCCGGATACATTTCGCGAGGCGGTAAGGCAGAAATCACGCTGGATCATCGGCACTGTCTTTCAGGGGTTCAAAACCCACCGCTGGACGTCAAGCTGGAGGCTAAATTACTTCCTGTGGCGAGACAGAAAGAGCGGCCTGGTAAATTTCCTGGGTTTTGCCGTGATGCTGATAGCGATTCAACTGGGTGGGCTATGGATTTATGAGCATACCGTGGATGATGCCTGGCAATTCATGTCAATTTTGTGCTGTGACCAATGGTTCGTCATCCTGCTGTGGATCAACCTTGGCCTGCTAGCCAATCGCATCTTGCAGCGTATTATTTTCGTCAGCGGTTTTTACGGGCTCCGGCAGGGGTTACTCAGTATTCCCCGGTTATTCTGGGGGGCGCTGATCAATTTTATGGCTAATTGCCGTGCTATACGGCTGGTGATCCTGTACGGCGATCCGCGCTGTGTGGCCTGGGACAAAACCCGCCATGACTTTCCTCACACGCTGCCACGGGATCCGGCCCTGCGTCCGCTGGGCGAAATACTGATGGCACACGGCATGATCAGCCAGGCTCAACTCGATGAAGCCATACAGCAGCGGATTCCAGGATTGAAACTTGGCGGGCGTTTGCTGAGAAGTGGCGTTATCAACGTGCTGCAACTTGCACAGGCGTTGGCAGAACAGGCTGGTGTTCCCATGGAGCGTATGGATTGCCGCTGTCTCGATAAACGACTCATCGCGGAGTTACCTGCCGGGGTGGCTCGTCATTACGCGGTACTGCCGCTGAGAGAAGAGCCAGATAAATTGGTTCTCGCCAGTGAAAGCTCGCTGGATCCTGTTTCGCTGGCCGCACTGGCACGCAAGATTGGCCGACCTGTGCGCTACGTCATCGTGCCTCGTGGTGAGGTTGTGGTTGGGCTAAGGCACGGGTACGGCGAAACGCAAAATACGGAGCAATTTGCGTTGCTTTCCAGAGCGGCGGCAGCGGGGATGCTGAGTCCGAAGCGGGCAGAAGCGTTATGGCACGAGTACGTTTCCGGGCAAATTTTATTTGCGGAAGTGTTGATCACTGAAAGCTATCTGGATGCGGCCGTGCTGAAAGCAGTTCTGCTGCGCTATGAACGCAGTGATATGCAATTTGGCGATTTCCTGGTGCAGGAAGGGGTCGTCGGGCAGTCTGCTGTCGACCACGCGCTGGAACAGCAGAAAAAACTGCAGCCTTCGTTGAGCGGGTTGATGCAAAGCGCCGGGTTGAGCAGCCTGCAAATCTCCAGTCTTATCGGAGAATTAGCATGAGGCCGTACATGAAATGGCTGGTGGCGTTGGCCTGTGGCCTGATGTTTGCCGGATACGCGCTGGCGACGACGGAAGGTTCGAAGGATGATCTAGGGTTAAGTGACTACCGCTACTTTAAAGTTTATCCACATATCACAAGGGCGAAAAAAGCGCTTCTCTCCAACAATGAGTCACAGGCGATCGCCAGTTTTCAGCATGCCCACAAACTGGCGCCGGAAAGTATCCGGCTGACCCTCTGGCTGGCTGAAGCCTATACCCATTTCAACCACAACGATAAAGCGATCGCGCTGTTAAACGAGCAGTTGCGTAAAACGCCTAGCAATGCGCAAATCCGTCAAATGCTGGATGCCATCCCGCAGCCGGAGAAAAAAATCACGACCCGCGAACAGCTTCTGGCGCTTGATGAAGAGTGTGCAGCTTCTCCATCAGTGGTGTGCCGGGCCGGGGTCGGCAACTATGCCGTCAGGCTTGGGGAGTTGGATATAGCCCTGCAGCAGCTTAATGATGAAGTGCTTCGCACATCGTCACAGGGCCAGACGTTGATAAACAGTTTGACCCAGCGGGCTATCGACCTGCAAAAATGGCACTTTGCTGACCGCGGATTTGCGATGCACGATCGTCTGGCCACATTGAATGAAGAGCAGTATCAGCAGTGGTTCGCTATTTTGCTCCACCTTGAGCGAGACCGGCGTATTCTCGACCTTCAGCGGCAGGGTGTGATGAATTCTCCTGGTATGCAGTTGGCCTATGCACAGTCCCTCGCCGAAAGAAAAGCTTACCCGGCATTGAGAGCCTATCTTGCCAGCCATCATCCCCGGTTTACCTCCGAGACGGAAAAGCGCAACTGGCGAGACTTGATGGTGAAGTGGGGCAGAGTGAACGCGGCAGAGGGTTATTCTGGGGGGCGGTAATAAAATAAAGGGCCCTTTATTAAGGGCCACTCAGGTCTTTATTTCTTGAAGACTTCAATATTGATGTTTTTATGGTTGGATTCATCACCCGTGGCGGCGACAATCACATAAAAACAGTCGGCAGGTTTCACGCTGGACTCTTCACATTTTTGATTTACCTCTTTGGATAAATCCTTGTGCCCGACGGTTGGGGTGCCGTCTTGTGACAGGGAAAGATCGCCAACTTTTGTATAACCAGATGATTCTTCATGCGTTATTTGTTTTGCCGCAAAAACAGGTGACGAAACCAACAAGGTTAAAGCCAGGGCGGGTAGCATATATTTCATCTTTGTCATCCTCTGAATAATTCATTGAGACGGTTAACTGTTTTTCCTCATTAACGCATTAAAGAATTAGCACAGTTTTAAAGAAAATCAATTTCATCACTGTGGACTCAGAACGAATTAACGGGGAGGGAATGAATATATTCCCCCCACGATGTACGGTTCAGCTAATTAAGATTTAAAGCCTGCCGCGGTCATTAGCAGACGAAATCCCATCCCCACTGCGGCCAGCGCAACTACGCTGGCGCTCCATAGAATAACCATCCACATCACACGTTTAGCCGTTTCTTTCATCAGTGGTAGCCCTCGCCATGCTGCACCTTCCCACGGAACACGTAATAGCTCCAGAAGGTGTAAACCAGAATGATCGGAATAATAAACAGCGCGCCAACCAGCATAAAGCCCTGGCTTTGCGGCGGGGCGGCGGCCTGCCACAGCGTAATACCGGGCGGAATGATGTTTGGCCAGATGCTGATGCCCAGCCCGCTAAAGCCCAGGAAAATCAGCCCCAGCGTCAGCACAAACGGCGTGGCGTGCAGGCTGTTTGCCGACCGAACACTCCGCCAAAGCCACAGGCTGAACAGCACCACAAGCAGCGGAACCGGCAGCAGGTACAACAGATTTGGCAGGGTGAACCAGCGTTCAGCAATGTTCGCGTGGCGAAGTGGCGTCCAGACGCTAATCACCGCTATTACCGCCAAAAGCGCCAGCAGCAATACCGGGGTAAGGCTCCGCATTTTTCTTTGCAGAGGATCTTCGCTTTTCATCACCAGCCAGGTGGCACCCAGTAAAGCGTAGGCGATGACCAGACCCAGGCCACAGAACAGGTTAAACGGTGTTAACCAGTCAAGCTGGCTGCCAGCAAAATGTCGCCCGCTGACCGTAAAGCCGGAGATCACGGCTCCGACGGCAATACCCTGGCAAAAAGTCGCCAGAATCGATCCGCCCAGGAAAGCGTTGTCCCAGAAGGGGCGGTGCGCCGGCGTGGCCTTAAAGCGGAACTCGAAGGCGACGCCGCGGAAAATCAGCCCCACCAGCATCAGCGTGAGCGGAATTGTCAGGGCATCGACGATAACCGCATACGCCAGCGGGAAAGCGCCAAACAAGGCTGCACCGCCCAGCACCAGCCAGGTTTCGTTCCCGTCCCAGACCGGAGCTACGCTGTTAACCATCACATCGCGGTCTTCAGCACTGCGAATAAACGGAAACAGAATGCCAATGCCCAGATCAAAACCGTCCATCACGATATACATCAGGGTGGCGAAGACGATAATGACAAACCAAATAACGGATAAGTCGATGCCCATTAGCGCGTCTCCTCAAGTGAATCAGCAACCGCAGACAGTGGGCGGGACGGGGTGCCAGGTGCCGGATGGTCGTCAAACGGCTGAGGGCCTTTTTTGATTAGCCGGATCATGTAGCTGTAGCCGACGCCAAACACCGACATGTACACGATAAAGAAAGCGGCGAGGCTGACGCTCATTTGCAGCGTACCGTGGGCAGATACGGCATCTTTGGTTCGCAGCAGGCCATAAACCACCCAGGGTTGACGGCCAACCTCCGTGGTGATCCACCCGGCGAGAATGGCAATCAGCCCCGATGGTCCCATCCACAGCGCAAAGTGCAGGAACGGGCGGCTCTCAAACAGCCGGTCGCGGTAGCGAAGCCACAGGCTGGCGACGCCAAGCAGGATCATCAACATGCCTAAGCCGGCCATCACGCGGAACGACCAAAAGACAATCGGCGAGTTAGGGCGGTCCTCTTTCGGGAACTCTTTTAGGGCGGGCACCTGTTTTTCCAGACTGTGGGTAAGAATAAGGCTGCCAAGCGCCGGGATTTCCAGGCCAAAGCGGGTGCGTTCCTGATCCATATCCGGCAGACCGAACAACAGCAGCGGCGTTGGCTCACCGGGACGGTTTTCCCAATGCCCTTCAATGGCGGCGATTTTAGCCGGCTGATGCTTGAGCGTATTGAGGCCGTGCATGTCGCCGATCATTGCCTGAATGGGGGCGACAATTACCGCCATCCACAGGGCCATTGAAAACATGGTGCGAATGGCCGGTGTACTGTTGCCGCGCAGCAGATGCCAGGCAGCGGAGGCTCCCACGAAAAAGGCGCTGCTCAGGAACGCCGCGACCGACATATGCAGCAGGCGATAAGGGAATGAAGGGTTAAAGACCACTGCCAGCCAGTCCACCGGGACAACCTGGCCGTTATGGATCTCAAAGCCTTGTGGGGTTTGCATCCAGCTGTTTGAGGCGAGGATCCAGAAAGTGGAAATAATGGTCCCGAGCGCCACCATGCAGGTCGCGAAGAAATGCAGACCGGGGCCAACGCGGTTCCAGCCGAACAACATCACGCCAAGAAAACCGGCTTCAAGGAAGAAAGCGGTCAGCACTTCGTATGTCAGCAGCGGGCCAGTGATGCTACCGGCAAACTCGGAAAATCCGCTCCAGTTGGTGCCGAACTGGTAGGCCATGACCAACCCGGAGACCACGCCCATGCCAAAGTTAACGGCGAAAATCTTCGACCAGAAGTGATACAGCGAGCGGTAAACCGGGTTTTTAGACTTGAGCCAGAGCCCTTCAAGTACCGCGAGGTAGCTGGCAAGCCCGATGGTGATAGCCGGAAAAATAATGTGGAAGGAGACAGTGAATGCAAACTGGATCCTCGCGAGGTGAAAAGCGTCTAAACCGAACATGCAGAACTCCGCATAGCAAATTATTCGGCTCGATTGTAGGTCGCGCCACGTCTGGGGTGTAGAAACAGAGGGGCAGGAAAAAGGGATAACAGTTTGACTGAGAACCAATGCGAAACTCTCCGGTCTATATCGCGAACGATCTTGCAGGAGAACATGATGCTGCCACCAAAGCTGGGCGTTTTTTTACTGGTTGGGTTCTGTCTGACTTTTCAGGTATCCGCAGAGGATTTGCTGTCCCCCGCAAAAAGGGATATCGCCATGCAACTGGTGTCCAGCGCGGAAAACGCCTCCCTGGACTGGCGAAAACAGTATGCCTACATAGAAGATATCGACGACGATCGTGGCTATACCGCCGGACTTATCGGGTTCACCTCTGCCAATGGCGATATGCTCGACGTTGTGGCGCGTTACACCAAGCGGCGGGCGGCCAATCCGCTTGCGCAGTATCTGCCTGCCTTGAAAACGCTCGCGGAAGAAGAAAGCAGCGCTCACACCGGACTTGACCCTGATTTTGTTCGCGCCTGGAAAAGAGCCGCCAGCGATCCTGCCTTCAGGGTAGCACAGGAACAAATCCTGACAGATCAGTATCTTGAACCAGCCGTTAGGCAAGCGAAAGAAGACGGGCTGAGCACACTCGGGCAATTTATCTATTATGACGCGCTTGTCATGCATGGGCCGGGCAACCAGCGAGAGGCGTTTGGGGGGATTCGCGCGGCGGCAAAAGCCGTGGCCAAAACCCCCGCGCAGGGCGGCAACGAAAAAGCCTGGCTGAACGCGTTTTTAGATGCGAGGGTGATTATTATGCAGGAAGAAAAAGCCCATGAAGATACGTCGCGAGTTGAGCTTGAACAACGCCGTTTCCTCAGGGAAGGGAATTACAGTCTGTCGCCACCGCTGCGCTGGCGAACCAATGATGAAGACTTTATGATCGACCGTTGAGAGGGATAAAACCCGCGAAGTGAGCCGCGGGTTTTATCGTTTAGGCTTCCAGCAGCACCATTAACCTTTCCTGCACGCTGGTGCAGCCAGCCAGCACCAGATTACCTTTCAACAGGCCACCGTTGGCGAGAAAAGCGTTACTGCCGCCGCCCGCTTCGGTGATCAGCAGTAGCCCGGCTAGCGCGTCCCAACTGTTCATATGCTCCTCGTAGTACGCGTGAACCTGGCCCGCGGCAACGTGCGCCAGCATCAGTGCGCCTGCGCCAAAACGGCGGTATTCCATACCGTCGTTCAGCACATCTTCTATGGTGCGTGCATAAAGAGGAACGGGCGCGCGGCTAGAGCGCCCCAGGCCGATGACCACGCTTTCCGGAGACGGATCGTGAAGCTTGAGCGGTTTGCCGTTCAGGAAGGCGCCCGCACCGTGCCGGGCAAAAAAGAACTCATCGCGATCGGGGGCGTAGATAATTCCCAGCTCAATCACGTTCTGCCTGACGTAAGCGAGGGAGATGCACCAATAGTCCATGCCAAGAATAAAGTTAGTGGTGCCATCTACCGGGTCGAGCACCCAGACGCCGCGTTCGCCTTCCACCAGGCCGCTTTCTTCCCCCAGAAAGCCGTCCTGCGGGCAATGCGTTTGTAGCCAGCTTTTAATCTCTTGCTCAACCAGAATGTCCGCCTGGGAGACGAAGTCCTGGCGGCCTTTTTTCTCAACGCTTAAGCCTGCATCGCGCAGCGCCTGGGCGCGGGCTCCGGCTTCGCGGATTAACGTGCATAACGCCTGTTGCTGTTGTTCGGTCATGTTTTGCTCTTAAGTAAGGGAAATCGACGTATGTCGGTGAATCATGTTGACCTTCACCCAGCTGGTGCGTGAAGGCTGTGAAGGTGTCCGGGCACGCTCCAGCAGGTGAGCCAGCGCTAGCCGTGAGATTTCTGCCACATCCTGGTTAAGGGTGGTGAGCCGGTAGCTGTACTGCGCCGTTTGCGGCGTGTTGTCGAAGCCGATCAGCTGAAAATCCTGTGGGGCATGTTTGCCGCGTTGGCGCATCCCGTCGAGAAAGCCGCAGGCCAGCTGAGCGTTGGCGCAGAAAATACCCTCCGGGATCTGTTCCACAGCCGCTGCGGCCTGCCAGCCGCCTTCATAGCCTTCTTCCGCACAAAGCAGTGAAACAAGATTTTGCTCAACGTTTACGGCACGCTCGAGAAGCGCCTGGTGGAACGCCTCGCCGCGCATTCTGCCAGCCCAGGTTGAGGCGTGATTGTTGAGCCAGCCAAAGTGTTTGCATCCACTGTTGACCAACTGTTCAGCGGCGAGCACCGCCCCGGAGGCGTTATCCGCGCAGACGTAATCCACGCCGGGAATGTCGGGCTGGCGGTTGATGCCGACCACCGGAATGTGCTGCTGCACACACTCGTTCACCAGCGCTTCGGGCGGTTTGCCGGAGGTGACGATGACGCCGGAGACGCGAAACTGAGTGAAATGGCGTAGCGTTTCCGCCAGCTCCTGCTCAGAGCGGATCTCCGTGACCAGAGCCTGAAAGCCGTTGCGCTGAATTTCACTGAGAAGGCCGTCAAGCAAACTGCTGCGAAACGGATCGTTGATGCGAGACACGATGACGCCAATCAGATGGCTGCGTCGGCGGTTAAGCCCCTGAGCAAGAAAATTGACCTGATAACCAAGCTCTTCGGCTACCTGCAGCACGCGTTCTCGCGTGGCAGGGGAAATACTGCCGTTATTGCTCAGTGCGCGAGAAACCACAGCGCGTGAAACGCCCGCCCGGCGCGCGACATCTTCGGCGGTCACGCTTTGTTTATGCATTGACGAACTCAAGGCAAATAATCCTCGGTATAAAACCGCTGCTGATGGAAGTCGTACTGTAGCCCGTCATGGCTGACGAACAGCCCTGCGTAAGGGCGGCAGGCCAGCTTCAGCGCAGGTAAAATGGCATCGTTACAGTGGTACAACCCCAGCGACGGCAGCCCCAACGAAGTAAACAGCTTCAGGCAGCCGGGGAAATCCCCGTGGGAGGCGTCCTCCGCCAGTTCAGACAGCGAGGCGCACTCTTGAAACGCCAGGTCCACTCCGGCCATCAGTGCGATGGAATCTTCGGTTGGCCGCCCGTCGCCGCTATAGAACAAGGCATATTCCCGAATATCCACGCGCAGCGCCAGATTCGGCATTTCATGGCGGGTTGGGGCGGTGCGAACCCGCCAGTGATGCCAGTGGAAATCCGCTTCGCTGTCGCGCCATTCGATAGGGAAACAGAGAGAAGGTTCTGGCCAGTTGGCGAGCGATGCCAGCTGCATCAATACCTCGCGCTGTTCCGGCTGGCTGTAGATCACCAGCGGCTTTTGGCGGCCAAAACTCTTCCAGTGATTCAGCAACGCCGTTAACCCGGTGCAGTGGTCGGGATGCACATGGGTGAAAAACAGCACGTCGATGTCGTTGATGCCGCCGCCGCGCTGCCACAGCGCGCGGGGTACGGTAGGGCCACAGTCGATAAGCCATTGCCGGTTTTCGTCATCAACAATCCGCAGCGCGGAAGTATTTTGCCAGCGGGAGAAAGCGCTGCCGCAGCCAAGCACGTCGATTTTCATTGCCCCTCGCTAAAAATTTATCGCGGTTAATTAAAGTGTCACAAAGACACGCCACAGTAGGCTCACATCATCTCTGAGCGGCGTTTCATTTTTTTTACAGCGAAATGAACACGTGTTCATTCAGAGCAAAAAAAAGTCATAAACAGATATCCCGGACACCGTTATGAGCTACCTGGAAATGGCGCACCTGCAAATTAGTTACGGCGAGAAGGTGGTGCTAAAAGAAATTAATCTTGCCGTGAAGAAAGGCGAGATGATTGCATTGCTTGGCCCGTCTGGTTGCGGGAAAACAACGTTATTAAACGCTTTGTGTGGGTTTATTCCGGTTAAGCAGGGCCAAATTGTTGTGGCCGGAAATAATATCACCCAAAGTCCGCCGGAACAGCGAAATATCACCATGGTATTTCAAAGCTATGCGCTGTGGCCGCATTTAACGGTGGAGCAAAATATTGGTTATGGCCTGAAGCTTCGGAAGTGGCGGCGGGACGCAATTCAGGCGAGAGTGCTTGAACTTTTGCAGATGGTGAACCTGAACGGCCTGGCCGGGGCAAAAATCACCGAGCTTTCCGGCGGGCAGCGGCAGCGCGTGGCCCTTGCGCGCGCGCTGGCCATTGAGCCAGACGTGCTGGTGCTGGATGAACCCCTGTCGAACCTGGACGCCAAAGTCCGGCTAAACGTGCGCCATGAAATTAAGCAGCTACAGAAAAAACTGGGCTTTACCTCGGTGATCGTCACCCACGACCAGCAGGAAGCGCTGGTGATGGCCGACCGCATCGTAGTGCTGAATAATGGGCAAATCGAGCAAACCGGCACCCCGGAAGAGATTTACCAAAAGCCCGCCACGCCGTTTGTGGCTGATTTTATGGGCGCCGACAACCGTATTACGTCGGAAGAAATACAGGCGCTGGGCCTGGCCTCGCTAAATAATAAGGGCGAACAGGAAATCTATTTCAGAAGTTCGGATGCCGCGCTTTCACCATTAAATAAAGCTTTCCCGGAGAGTGGATTAACGCTTGAAGGGGTGGTTGAGCAGAATGCTTTTATTGGCCACAACTACCGCTATGCCATTCGCTGTCGGCAGCGTCTTTTCCATGCCGATTCTGTTGATAATTTGCCGCTGAATACAAAAGTCAGGCTGCATGTGCCTGAGTCAGCCCTGCATATTTTTAGTTTGTCCCACACAGCTTGAACCATTCTATTTCTCTGAGGGGTAATTATGTTTACTAAAACCAGGATTGCCGCCGTCACGGCGCTGTTTTTAAGTTATGGCGTACAGGCGGAAACCGTTTTAAACGTGGCCACCGCCGGTGACCAGAATATGGTGGATTACGTCAAAACCTGGCTGGGGCCAAAGTTTGAGGCCGCGCATCCGGGCGTGAAAGTGCGCGTGGTGGGCACCGGGCCGGGGGACGCAGGCTCGAATAAAATCATCGAAAAACTGAGCGCTCAGCAGCAGAGCGGGGCGAAAACCTGGGATATCGACGTGGCGGTGGTGCACCAGAAAGCGGGCGGCGAACTGGTGGAAAAAGGGCTGCTGGAAAAGTACCGCCAGCAAATTAAAACGGGCGACATGGTCACCGCAGACAACGCCAAAAATGCGCTGGGCGTGAACGTGGACGGCTATGTGATGCCGATGTTCCTGAGCCAGACGGCCATCGCCTGGAACAGCGAAACCATGAAAGCGCCACCGGCCTCTTATGACGAGCTGGTTGAGTGGGCGGCGAAACACCCGCAGGCGTTTGGCTACAACGGCATTAAAAACGGCATGTCCGGCGTCAGTTTTGTCGTCGGCTGGATCTACGCTTACGGCACCGACGCCCAGCGCTTGTCCGCCTTGCCTTACGATAAAAGCGTAGAAAAGAACTGGTCGCAGGCCTTCGAAAAACTGAAAGCGTTCAATAAGAACGTGACCTTTACGCCGGGCAACGCCGGCACCTTAGACATGCTGACCCGCGGGGAAATCGCCATGGGGCCGGTCTGGGTGGATATGTTCTACACCTGGAAAGATCAGGGCAAACTACCGCCGTCCATTAAGCTGGCTTTACTTTCACCGGGCATGCCGGGGCAGCCGATGTATTACGTCACGCCGGCCAAAGCGGCACAGCCTGAACTGGCGCGCGAGTTCATTGCGCTGGCCACCAGCCCGGAAGTGCAGGCCGACGGGATCGTGAAGCAGTTCAACTGGTATCCGGGGATTGACGCGAAATACGTTAAGCCAAAGCTGGACGACGCAACCTGGAGCAAACTGTTTGCCGAGATTTCCCCGAAAGCGCTCGCCGACTACGGCAAAAGCTTCCCGATAGCGCCTTACTTTGATGACATCAAAGAAGGGTACGAAAGCCAGGTGTCTAACTAATCCTCTCCCGGCGCCCGGTTCAGGCCGGGCGCCACGCTCAAGCTCAAAGGTTTACTATGCGCGTTTCGCTAAACTATCTGCTGCTGGTGAGCCCCGCCGCGCTGATGATTGTGGTGCTTTTTCTGTACCCGCTGGGCTTTTCTCTGGTGGTCGCCTTTACTTCTGATACCGGGGCGCTGACGTTACAGCACTTTGCCAAAGTCCTGACGCTGTATTCAAACGATATCCTGTTCACGGTGTTTATCGTGCTGGTGTCGGTTGCGCTGCTCGCCGTGTTGTCGATTACGATCTCGGCGGTGATTACGCTTTCTTCCTGCCGCCCTGTTGTTCGGCTGCTGGGCATGCTTTATCGCCTGCCGCTGTTTATTCCGTTTATCGTTGCCGCGCAGATGATGCGCACATTTCTCGCCAAAAACGGCCTGATGAATAACATGCTGGTTGCGAGCGATCTGGTGCAACCGCTGGATACGATTTCCTGGCTCGGCTGGAAAGGGATCATCATTACCTTTGTCTGGAAACAGCTGGCGTTTGCCACCTTGTTGATTTGTGGGGCGATGGCGGCGCTGGAGCCTTCGCAGGTTCTGGCTGCCAGAAACCTGGGGGCTTCACGCGTTCGCATTCTGTTCGACATTATTTTGCCGCAGGTGTTACCGGCTATTGGTGTCGCGCTGGTGCTTTCCACAGTGACCATGATGTCCGTGCTGTCCGTGCCGCTGATGATTGGCACCGGAACGCCAACGATGATGACCGTGGACATGGCATTCCGCGTGAACTCCTACAGCGATTATGCGGTGGCTAATGCGCTGGGCGTGATCTCGCTGCTGATTTGCGGCGCACTGTCCTGGTTTTATCTGCGCCACAGCCTGCGCCAGAAAGGAGGAGAAGCATGAGCCTGATGAAAGGACGACTCGGGCTGCCGCTGCAGGTGTTGCTGCTGGCCTTTATGTTGTTTGCGATGTTCGGCCCGCTGTTGAACCTGCTGGTCTGGACGGTGGCGGAAAGCTGGTTTTATCCGCACACCTTGCCGAGCCAGTGGGGATTAAAGTACTGGTATCAAGTGTTTAGCCCGTACAGTGATGTGTCCGGCTCGCTGCTGACCAGCGTGTTTATTGCCGTGCTGTCGGTGCTGGTTTGCCTGCTGATATCGATTCCCGCAGGCTACGCGCTTTCCCGTCGGGCGATGCCGTTCCGGGTGATGTTTATGCTGCTGTTTTTGATCCCACAGGCGTTTCCAAACCTGACGGTGTATATGAACATCGCGCGGCTTTTCTATCAGTGGGGGCTGAACGGCACCGTGGCTGGCGTAGTGCTGGTGCACAGCGTACATGGCCTGATGTATTCAGTCTGGATCTGTGTGGCCGCATTTTCGGCGATTGATCCACTGCTGGCGCGGGCATCGCGCAATTTAGGGGCTGGGCCGCTGTTTACCTTCTGGCATATCGTGCTGCCGCAGGCTTTGCCGGGGATCATGGCCGCCGGGATCTTCGTGTTCCTTGAGTCGCTGGATGAGTTTACCGGTACCTTTTTCGTCGGCGCGCCGGATATCACCACGCTGCCGCTGCTGCTTTACAACGCCAGCATGTCCGGGAATTACCAGGTGTCGTCGATTACCGCGCTGATCTTACTGGTGCCGTCGCTGCTGTTTATGCTGGTCATCCATAAATTTATGCGGCCTGAGATGCTGTCGAAGCTGGGCAAGTGATACCGGGCATTGGCTACAATACAGATAATTCCGGGCTGATAATGTTTTAGATTATTCGCCTGAGGGGTGTGAAACCCCGTTATCCGTTTGTTTACGAGGTGTTCATGAAGAAGCGATATGCTCTTGCCGCAATCCCGGTATTACTGACGACCTTTAGCAGCCTGGCTTCCTCGGAAGCGGCCTGGCAGCAGTTGGATAAAGACGTGCAAAAAAGCTGTCTTGCCATCAGTGCCCTGCAGGAGAAAAAGATCGAAGGGAAGCGGACTGACTTCAGCGACGAGGTCGGTTACTCGGCGGTGGTGATTTCAGGCAACTACAAATTTAAGAACAGTAACCCTGTGCCGGGCAAAGAGCTGTGTCTTTATAACCGCAAAACGAAAAAGGCCAGCCTGGAACAGATGCAGTAGCATTTTTGTCCGGTTAAAGAATATATCCCTGCAAAGACAATCTCTTTGAGCGACAGGCAGTTACCCCTCAGCCGGGACGCTGCCTGTTTTATCTGGCGCAAAACTGCCATTTCCCCGTCACGTTTCTGCCATAAACCCCTCCCATACTGACTGACTTCTGACCCCTGACAGGTTTGCAGACAATGGCAAAACGTCCCTGGCTTCCGTGGCTGATCCTTACGCCATCTTTGATTTTTTTACTGCTCTTTACCTGGTTTCCGCTGATCCGCTCCGTGTACGACAGCTTGTTTGATACGCGTATGGCAGGTGAGGCAGGCGCGTTTGTGGGCGTAGGTAACTATGTTCGCCTTTTTGCCGACGCGGTTTTCTGGAAATCGCTGGTGAATAATCTGTTTTATATCGTGCTGACCGTGATCCCCGGCGTGACACTCGCGTTGCTGCTGGCGGTTGCGCTTTGGGAAAACCACCGCGTTAACCGTTGGCTGCGGACGGCTTTTTTCTTTCCGATGATTATCCCGATGGTGAGCGCGGCGGCGCTGTGGCTGTTCATCTTTATGCCGGGCATGGGCATGCTGGATTATTACCTCGCGAAGCTGTTCGGGCCGATGAATAACAACTGGCTCGGGCGCAGCAACAGTGCGCTTTACGCCCTGGCGCTGATTGGCGTCTGGAAGTTCGCCGGTTATTACATGCTGTTCTTCCTCGCCGGATTACAAAGCCTGCCAGCCTCGGCGCGTGAAGCGGCAATCATGGAAGGGGCGACCTCCACGCAGGTGTTCTTCAAAGTGACTTTACCGCTGCTGCGCCCGACGCTGAGCTTTGTGATCACCACAGCGCTTATCTACTCCATAACCCAGATCGATCACGTAGCGGTGATGACGCGCGGCGGGCCGGATAACGCCACGACCGTGCTGCTGTATTACATCCAGAGTCTCGCCTGGGACACCCATGATTTAGGCAAAGCCTCTGCCGCCACCTTCCTGACGCTGGCCGGGCTGTTTGTATTCTCGTTCGTTAACCTCAAGCTGTTAGAAAGGGGCGCACACCATGAGCGTTGAGTTTTCTGGGTCCGTTGTCAACGCGCGTAGCGTGCCGCAACCGCTGTGGTTGCGGCTACGGAAATCTAAGGGCATTACGTTTTCCGTGCTGATGTGTTGCCTTGCGCTGCTGTGGGTAAGCCCGTTTATCTGGATGCTTTCGTCAGCTTTTAGCGCCAGCACCTTCGGCGAGGGTATGGCCTCGATATGGCCGCGTTTTCCGCTCACGCTGGACAACTTCCGCGATGCGTGGCAGAGCGCCGACTGGCTCAGTTTGTACGCTAATACGCTGATTTTCAGCTTCGGCACTTTCTTCGTGCAGCTCATCACCATCACCACCGCCGGGTACGTTTTTGCCTGCCATGAATTTCGCGGCAAGCAAACGCTGTTTCTGCTGTTTCTGGTGCAGCTGATGATCATGCCCGTCGTGATGATGGTGCCGAACATGATGACGCTCAAAACGCTGGGGCTGCTCAACACGCTGACCGGCGTGATGATGCCGTATTTCACCTCCGCGTTCGGCGTGTTCCTGATGCGTCAGGCGTTCCTCGCCATCCCCAAAGAGCTGGAGGAGGCCGCGCTGATGGAGGGTTGCCGCTGGTGGCAGGTGCTTTACCGCGTGCTGCTGCCGATGTGCTGGCCCTCGGTGCTGGCTTTCGCCACCGTGAGCATTACCTACCACTGGAACGAGTACCTGTGGCCGCTAATGATGCTCAACGACCCGGACAAACAGGTGCTGACGGTCGGGCTCGTTTCGTTTGCTATGGGCGCCGAATCCGGCGGCCAGTGGGGCACGATCAGCGCCGGGACCATTATGGTTTGCCTGCCGCTGATGCTCGCCTTTATCGCCTTCCAGAAACAGTTTCTGAGAAGTTTTGGTTTTTCAGGTATCAAGTAAGGAGTTGAGTGATGTTATTGGCCCATATTTCCGACACCCATTTCCGCAGTCAGAACCAGAAATTGTACGGCTTTATCGACATTAACGCGGGCAATGCCGACGTGGCCTCGCAGCTAAACGCACTGCGTGAGCGCCCGGACGCTGTCATCGTCAGCGGGGATATCGTTAACTGCGGTCGCCCTTCGGAGTACCAGGTTGCGCGCCAGGTGCTGGGCACCATTAAGTCGCCGCTGTATTTGATCCCCGGCAACCACGACGATAAGGCACATTTTCTGGAATACCTGCGTCCGCTTTGCCCGCAATTGGGGGACGACCCGGAAAACATCCGCTATGCGGTGGACGACTTCGCTACCCGTCTGCTGTTTATCGACTCTAGCCTCGCCGGGCACTCCAAAGGCTGGCTGACCGACAATACCGTAGCCTGGCTTGAGGCGCAGTTAACCGCGAGAGGCGACAAGCCGACAGCCGTCTTTATGCACCATCCTCCGCTGCCGCTGGGTAATGCGCAAATGGACAAAATTGCCTGCGAAAACGGCCACCTGCTGCTGGATTTAGTGACCCGATTCCCGTCACTGGTGCGTATTTTCTGTGGCCACAACCACAGCCTGACGATGACCCAATACCGCCAGGCAACGATAGCCACTATTCCCGGTACGGTTCACCAGGTGCCATACCACTTTGAGG
Source organism: Cedecea sp. NFIX57 (assembly GCF_900177785.1). Taxonomy (NCBI): domain Bacteria; kingdom Pseudomonadati; phylum Pseudomonadota; class Gammaproteobacteria; order Enterobacterales; family Enterobacteriaceae; genus Cedecea; species Cedecea sp. NFIX57. The sequence continues at coordinate 196,053 of NZ_FXAS01000006.1, forward strand.
ACAGCCGCCCGTATTACGATCTGTCGCCGCCGTCCTGCCTGATGCACCGTCAGGTGGGCGACCAGTGGGTAAGCTATCAGCATTCGCTGGCGCATTATGCTGGCCCGTGGCTGTATGACGCGGCGATCAGTTGCCCGACGGATGAGTGCTAATCGCTATGTTAAGACTGAATCAGGTTAGCAAACAGTTTGAAGGCAAAGCGGCGCTGAACGCGCTGTCGCTCAGCATCGACGAAGGCGAGTTTGTGGTGCTGGTCGGGCCGTCAGGCTGCGGTAAAAGTACGCTGCTGCGGATGCTGGCGGGGCTGGAAGAGGTTAGCGGCGGCGAGATTTGGCTCGGCGGGGAGAACATTACGGCGATGTCGCCGCGTGAGCGTAACTTCGCGATGATCTTCCAAAACTATGCGCTGTTTCCACACCTGACGGTACGGGACAACATCACCTTTGGCATGAAGATCCGCAAAGAAGACAAAGCCAGCTGGCAGCCACGCCTGGAGCAGGTGGCCTCGATGCTGCAACTGGGCGAAATGCTCGATCGTAAACCGGCCAAACTGTCCGGCGGGCAGCGCCAACGCGTGGCGATGGCGAGAGCCATTGTGCGCAATCCGCGTCTTTTTTTGATGGATGAACCGCTTTCCAACCTGGATGCGCGCCTGCGTACCGAGGTGCGCGACAGCATCATGGCGCTGCATCATCAGTTGAAAACCACCACCATCTACGTCACCCATGACCAGACGGAAGCCATGTCTATGGCCGACCGTATTGTGGTGATGAACGGGGGCGTGGTGCAGCAGGTGGGCGAGCCGGAGCACCTTTATGCTCATCCAGCCAACCTGTTTGTCGCCGGTTTCATTGGCTCCCCGGCCATGAATTTGGTTTCTCTGCCTTGTGAAAACGGCCGCGTTTTGCCTGCCACGCTGAATCTACCTCTGCCGCCAGCTGCGGAAAAAGAGCAAAGCGTCTGGTTCGGGATCCGCCCCGAGCACCTCACCGACAGGCCAGAAAACGGGCACCTGACGCTAACGGCGACGGTGCTGCAACGAGAACTGATGGGCGCAGATTATCTGCTCCATGTCAGCACCCCCCTGGGAACGTTACGCTATACCCGTCGCCACCGCGGCGAGGTACCAGAAAAAGGCGATACGCTTACCCTCGGTTTTTCTTCATCGGATATACACCTTTTCCACACAGACCTTCACCACAACTTACACCAGGAGATTGACCATGTTTAACCCCCTGATGCATAAATGGCGGGCGCTTGCCGTTTGCTGTTCGCTGGCCGTTAGCGGCGCAGCGCTGGCAAAAGAGAAAATTGATTTTATGTTCCCGGCGCCGGTCGACGGCAAGCTGACAATGGAGATGACCCGCGTCATCAAGGCGTTTAACGATTCGCAGCAGGACGTCGAAGTCCGCGGTATTTTTACCGGCAGCTACGACACCACCAAAATTAAAGCGGAATCCGCACAGAAAGCCGGGCAGCCACCGGCGCTGGTCATTATGTCGGCCAACTTCACCACCGACCTTGCGCTAAAAGACGAAATCCTGCCGATGGACGAGCTGTTTAAATACGGCAACCGCAAAGCAGGCGATTTCCTGATGAACGACTTCTGGCCGGCAATGCACAAGAATGCCCAAGTCATGGGCGTGACTTACTCGATTCCGTTCCATAACTCCACGCCAATCCTGTACTACAACAAAACGATGTTCGACCAGGCGGGCATTAAGCAGCCGCCGCAGACCTGGGCCGAAATGCTGGCCGATGCGAAGAAGCTGACTGACGCCAGCAAAGGGCAGTGGGGCATCATGCTGCCGTCCACCAACGACGATTACGGCGGCTGGATCTTCTCCTCGCTGGTTCGCGCCAACGGCGGCAACTACTTCAACGAAAACTACCCGGGCGAAGTGTATTACGACTCGCCGACCACCATTGGCGCGCTGCGTTTCTGGCAGAACATGGTTTACCGCGACAAAGTAATGCCGTCCGGCGTGCTTAACTCCAAGCAGATCAGCGCCGCGTTCTTCAGCGGCAAACTGGGCATGGCGATGCTGAGCACCGGCACGCTGGGCTTTATGCGTGAAAACAGCAAAGATTTTGATATGGAAGTGGCGATGATGCCCGCCAAAGAACAGCGGGCGGTGCCCATCGGCGGGGCGAGCCTGGTGAGCTTCAAAGGCATTTCCGACGCGCAGAAAAAGGCGGCTTATCAGTTCCTGACCTATCTGGTTAGTCCGCAGGTTAACGGTGCGTGGAGCCGTTTCACCGGGTACTTCTCCCCGCTAAAAGCCTCTTACGACACGCCGGAAATGAAAGAATACCTGCAGAAAGATCCGCGGGCGCAAATCGCGCTGGATCAGCTGAAATATGCCCATCCCTGGTATTCGACTTATGAAACGGTTGCTGTTCGTCAGGCGATGGAAAACCAGCTGGCGGCGGTGGTGAACGATCAGAAAGTGACCCCGGAAGCGGCCGCGAAATCCGCCCAGCAAACGGCGGACAGCCTGATGAAGCCTTACGTCGAGAAAACGGCGCTGGCCGATGTGAAGTAAAATCCCCGCATTTATCTCCTCACGGGCGGCTTTGCCGCCCGTTTTTCCGTGTTTAAAAATCACTTTCTGACTATAACAGTTGTACAAAACAGCGTATTTTTAGCGCTGTGATATAGACAGGGAGCAGTGCATGAAAAAGTACCAGCAGCTGGCGCAGCAGATCCTCGACCAGATTGCCCTCGGTGTCTGGCAGCCGGGGGATCGTTTACCGTCGCTGCGCGAGCAGGTCGGACACAGCGGCATGAGCTTTATGACCGTCGGACACGCCTATCAGATGCTTGAAAGCCAGGGGGCGATTGTGGCCAGGCCGCAGTCTGGCTACTACGTTGCGCCCAGGCCCGTGGCGCGCAGTGCGCCGCCTGCGGTGCAGGTGACCCGTGCTGAAACCGTCGATATCAATACCTATATTTTTGATGTGCTGCAGGCGAGCACGGATGCCTCTGTGGTGCCGTTCGGCTCTGCGTTCCCGGACCCGCGACTGTTCCCGCTTCAGGCACTGCACCGTTCAATGGCGGCGGTCAGCAAAACGGCGACCGCCATCAGCGTGATTGAAAGCCTTCCGCCCGGCAACGAAGCGCTGCGCCACGCCATTGCCCAGCGTTACGCCCAGCAGGGGATGCACGTTTCACCGGATGAAATCGTGATTACCGCAGGCGCACTTGAGGCGCTCAATCTAAGCCTACAGGCAGTTACCGAGCCGGGTGATTGGGTGATTGTCGAGAACCCTTGCTTCTACGGCGCGCTGCAGGCGTTGGAGCGTCTGAGGCTGAAAGCGCTCTCGGTTGCCACCGACCCGGTGAGCGGGATCGATCTCGACGCGCTGGCGCAGGCTTTGGCGGAATACCCGGTCAAAGCCTGCTGGCTAATGACCAACAGCCAGAACCCGCTGGGTGTGACATTGCCGCCGGAGAAAAAAGTGCAACTGGTGGAGCTGTTGCAGGCGCATAACGTCACGCTGATTGAGGATGACGTTTACAGCGAGCTTTATTACGGGCGGGAGAGGCCGTTGCCAGCCCGGGCGTATGATACCCACGGTATGACCCTGCATTGTTCGTCATTTTCAAAATGTCTGGTGGCCGGGTTTCGCATCGGCTGGGTTGCCGCCGGGAAGCACGCCCGCCGCATTCAGCAGTTGCAGTTGATGAGCACGCTGTCCACCAGTTCGCCGATGCAGCTGGCCCTGGTCGATTTTCTGGCTACCCGCCGCTACGACACGCACCTGCGAAAACTGCGCAGGATGCTGGCCGAGCGAAAACAGCAGGCCTGGCAAACGCTGAGTGAGCTTCTCCCGCCAGAAGTCAAAATCCACCGCAGCGAAAGCGGCTATTTCCTCTGGATTGAGTTGCCGGAGGGGCAGGACGCCAGCGTGCTTAACGAGCGAGCATTGGCGCATAAGATAAGCATCGCTCCGGGAAAAATGTTCACTACGGGCAGAGCCTGGGATAACTATTTCCGCTTCAACGCCTCGTGGGCGTGGGGCGACAGGGAGCGCCAGGCAGCAGTGACGTTGTCACGTTTAATCAAGGAATTGATTGAGGAGCAACATGTACAAGACTGAAAGATTGCTACTGAGAGCGTGGCGAGATGAGGACTTAGTTCCGTTTGCCGAAATGAACGCCGACCCGGACGTGATGCGTTATTTCCTGCAGCCCCTGACACCGGAAGAAAGCCGGACTTATCTGGAGACATTCCGCCAGCGTATGGCGGAAAACGGCTTTGGTTTCTGGGCGGTGGAAGAACGCCATAGCGGAGAGCTGGCCGGGTTCGTTGGCCTGAACCGGCCAGGCTACTCGCTGCCGTTTGGCCCGTGTGTCGAGATCGGTTGGCGGCTACGAAAAGCGTTTTGGGGCAAAGGGTACGCGCCTGAGGCCGCGAGGGAAGCGCTGCGCATTGGTTTCGACGAATACGATCTGGACAACATCGTGGCTTTTACCGCACTGCCAAATTTGCCGTCCCAGCGGGTGATGGAAAAACTGGGCATGCGCCGAAACGGTGAGTTTGATCATCCCATGGTGCCGGAGCAGCATCCGCTGCTGCGGCATGTCTGGTATCAGCTCCACAGGCCGGAAATTTAAAAGCCGGCGAACCGGCTTCTGTCACAGTTATTCTGTCGGCTGGAAAACGTAATGGTCGCCCTTCACCACAATATGGCCGACGCCCGGGAACGGGAAGTGTGGAGCAAAAATCAGCTCACGATCGGCGGCCAGTTTCGCCAGCAGCGCCTTGCGGTTGGCGATCCCTTCCTTACGGTCGTTATCATAGGCAATCGCCCATTCGGGCTTCGTGAGCGAAACAATCGAGCTGTGCGCCGAGTCGCCGATGTCCAGAATTCGCTGCTTGCCGGAGACAATCTGGTAGCCAACGTGCCCTGGCGTATGGCCTGGCAGCGGGACAGAGGTGATCCCCGGCAGCACCTGATCGCCAGGTTTAAAGGTTTTCACCTGCGGCTGGATGGCCTCAGCCAGCGCTTTCATCTTCGGCAACGTTTGCAGCCATGCCCAGTCCGGAGCGGAGATTTGCACCGTGGCGTGAGGGAACGCCTGCTTGCCGTCTGCCGTCAGCAGCCCACCAACATGGTCGCCGTGAACGTGGGTGATCAGCACGTCGGTTACCTGCTCTGGCTGATATCCCGCCTTTGCGAGACTCGCAATCAACTGCCCCTGAGCGCCAGGGCCAAGCCCGGTATCCAGCAGGATGACTTTGCTGCCGTCTTTGACCAGCAGGGCATCGACGCTGAGTTTGATATTGTCCGTTGGCGCGCCCGCCGCAGACAGCACATCCGCGACCGCTTTTTCTCCCACGTCAACGCCAATCACTTTGCCATCGTTGGGCAGGGCGTTGTTTTTATCGTGCAGCGCGGTTAACTCAAGCTTGCCGAGCGGAAACGTTTTAAACGCTGCGCCTGTGTTATCCGCCAGCGCGAAGGCGGAGTAGCTAGCCGCAAACAGGACTGAAACGAGCAGTTTTTTGATCATGATTGTTCCCTTTATGCATCAAGTTAATTACCGGAAACCCATTGTTACTACTGACATGTTACCGCAACAGATTTTAAGTAAAGCATCTACGCTGATTAGTGGTTAGCTGCTTGGGCGGGTTTACATTTTGCATTGGGGTTAAAGATGAAGCGTAAAACAGTAAGTTACGGGCTGCCTGTTAGCCTGTTTTTGGCGGTGCTGAGCGGCAGCGCATGGGCCGAGAGTGGCCAGAACGCGCCGGGGGAAAATTATCCGGTGCTGACAAAGGACTATCTGCTGCAATCCTTTGATGGCAGTGAAAAACCGAATGAAGTGAAGATCACGCCGGGGCTGCATAACCGCTATTTCTACAGCAACTGCGGCGGGGACAAAAACTGTGATTCTGCCATTCCTACCGGGGCGATGGTGTTTAAAGCGCCGTCCGGTTTTGGCTCTACGCCGCACAGCGAATTTCCGCGCGTCGAGCTAAGAGCTACGCACAATTTCGTCAATGGCAGTGATTTTGACAATGAACAGCGAGGGGCGGTGTATATCGTCAAAAATCCGTCCACGCGCTCGATTATTTTTGCTCAAATTCACGGCGACAAGCCCGGCGGCTCAGAGATGTTGAAACTGCGCTGGGAAGACGGCGCGATAGTGGCGGGCGTGAAAGAAAACTACGGCGATCCGGAGAAACGTACCACGCTACTTTCGGGCGTCGGGCTGAAAGACAAAATTGATTACAGCATTAAAGCTAAAGGCACGGCGAGCGGCATGAAAGTGAAGGTTGAAGCCAGCGTCGGAGGCAAAAAGGCCAGTCAAACCTTTGACTACCCGAAACAGGGCTGGGAAGGTATCCAGCTTTACTTCAAGGCGGGCAACTACAACCAGGACAAAAACAAGGACGGTTCAGAAGCGGTGGTGGCCTACAGCAAGCTTGACGTACGCTACAAGTAAGCGAGTGAAAATCGGCAGCCGGAATGGCTGCCGGACGTTAAAGCGTTATTTTTTCACCGCAATCAACACGGATGAGGCTTTCACCAGCGCCAGCAGGCGAGAACCCACCTTAAGCGCCATTTCATCAGCGGCTTCGTTAGTCACAACGGCAGTTAATTCAAAACCCGCATCGGTCTGAATATGCACAGTGGTATTCACTGCGCCTTCTGCAATCGCTTTTACCGCGCCGGGAAACTGGTTTCGAGCGGAGAAGTGATAACCGCAATCTTCACTCGCCAGCACGACCCACGGGGCTTTGATCAGGGCAAGGGCTTGTTTGCCGTTAACGAGGCCTAACGCTTCTTTGCTGCTGCGGGTGACCACGGCAACCAGCTTGCCGCCGCCGTTCAGGGTTAATTCGATTTCGTCGTTGACTGCGCCGTCCGTGACGTTGCTGATGGTACCGGTTAATTGATTACGGGCTGAAATAGTCATTGTGCCTCCTGGCGGTTAACTAAGAAAAGGGCTGCCTAAAGCATAGGGCGCGCCGCGTGCTATGCATATTAATTTTCAATAGATACCTAATTTTCTCTCGCGCCTGTTATACCAAAGAGAGTGAAGCAGTTTTACAGGCTTACTGCGTGGTGTATCACAACCTGATGAAAATCCCCATGCTTTGCCTCAGGCGTCGAACCGCCGGAACTATGCTTTTTACTCAGTCCTTTTACGCTAACTCGCCTCTGCGGGCCTCATTATCAGAACGGGAAAGGAGATCGGGATGCAAAGCCAATTGTTAATTAACGGCCAGCTTGTGGATGGCCTCGGGGAAAAGCAGCCGGTCTTCAATCCGGCAACTGGCAAGGTGCTGCTGGAGGTGGCTGAAGCCACCGTTCAGCAAGTCAACGAGGCGGTACTTGCGGCGGATAAAGCGTTTGCCACATGGGGACAAACGACGCCGAAAGAACGTGCCGAACATCTTCTGGCGCTGGCCGATGCCATAGAGCAACACGGGGATGACTTTGCCCGCCTCGAGTCGCAAAACTGCGGCAAGCCCTTCCACTGCGTGCTGAATGACGAAATCCCGGCTGTTGTGGATGTCTTCCGTTTTTTTGCCGGGGCAAGCCGCTGTCTGAGCGGCCTGGCTGCCGGAGAATATCTGAGCGGGCATACCTCGATGATCCGCCGCGATCCGGTTGGCGTGGTGGCGTCTATTGCCCCCTGGAACTATCCGCTGATGATGGCTGCCTGGAAACTGGCTCCGGCGCTGGCCGCCGGGAACTGCGTGGTGATCAAACCCTCTGAAATTACGCCGCTGACCGCTTTTAAACTGGCTGAGCTGGCGAAGGATATCTTCCCCGCTGGCGTGATTAACGTGCTGTTTGGGCGAGGGCAAACCGTTGGCGATGCGCTGACCGGACATGAAAAAGTGCGCATGGTGTCACTTACCGGCTCCATTGCTACCGGGGAACACATTATTAGCCATACCGCCCCGACGATTAAGCGTACGCATATGGAATTGGGCGGCAAAGCGCCAGTTATCGTGTTCGACGATGCGGATTTACAGGCAGTGGTCGAAGGTGTGCGTACCTTTGGCTATTACAACGCCGGGCAGGACTGCACCGCCGCCTGCCGGATCTACGCCCAAAACGGCATTTACGACAGGCTGGTTGAGCAACTAGGGGAAGCCGTGGCCAGTCTCAAATATGGCCCGCCTGAGGATGAACGCACCGAGCTGGGTCCGCTGAGTTCAAAGACACATCTTGAGCGAGTCAGCAAAGCCGTTGAAGAAGCCAAAGCGCTGCCGCATATCAAGGTAGTGACGGGCGGTAACAAGGTGACAAGCGACGGTTATTACTATCAGCCTACGCTACTGGCCGGGGCGAAGCAGGGCGATGCCATTGTACAAAAAGAGGTGTTCGGCCCGGTCGTTAGCATCACTAAGTTTGACGATGAGCAGCAGGTATTAACGTGGGCCAATGACTCCAGCTATGGCCTGGCATCCTCGGTTTGGACGCAGGATGTGGGCCGTGCACATCGCCTGAGCGCCCAGCTGCAGTACGGCTGCACCTGGGTGAACACACATTTTATGCTGGTGAGCGAGATGCCGCACGGCGGGCAAAAACTGTCCGGCTACGGAAAAGATATGTCGCTTTACGGGCTGGAGGATTACACCGTTATTCGGCATGTGATGATTAAGCACTGATTAGGTTTTAAGTGGTTGTAATACAATATTATTGTGTTTCAACCACTTTCTTATGGGGCAGTGAAGGGGCAGAGAAGTCAAAATTACTATTGAGGATAGCAATCTGATCGCCGTTTTTCTCTGTCATCCATTTTCCGTAGACATTAAAAACCATCTGCGCATTTGTATGTCCCATCTGACTGGCAATAAAGCTCGGGTTCGCTCCAGCACTCAACGCCCAGCATGCAAATGTATGGCGTGACTCATAAGCTTTGCGGTGACAAATTACTCTTCGCTGCGAATCGCTGTAGCAGGGTGACCGCAAATCAAAAAAACAATTAGCGCTATCGTGATTATGTACGAAGAGCAGAGACGCACAAGCCCCGGACTTACTGCCGCCGCTGAACGGAATTATTTGCGTCTCAGGGAGAAAATCGAAACCAGCAGCAAGCAAATAGCAGGGTTGCAGGAGTACATCCAAACACAGTGTCTCAAGTGAATTAATTCGTTAAAATGTTTCCATGAGGTTTAGTGAGTGGAAATCAAGGATGTTGAATTATTTTCGTACGATGAAAGACGCCTTCTACTGGCAAAAAAAATTAGGACTAAAGCCGCTGATGGTATTTATCCTGAAGAGTGTCCTCGCTTACATTTTTTTGGTCGGCTTATATCTTGTTGTGTTCAGGATCCTAATGTATACGCCTTTCATCGACTATATGACCGTAGACATTATCTATGAAATCACTATTAACATGCTGATTGCGTTCCGAATCATTTTGTCGGTTCCAGTGATTTTGCATGTGATAAAAACAACGGTTCGAGGCATAACGGCAGCCACTCACTGAGTGCCTGTGATAATGTCAAATCCATTTGAATGAAGTTTTTTCCTTGTTAAAAATCATAGTGGCCTCTTGCCACTCTTTACCATCAAGGAGCATTTCAACGCACTGCGTTGGGTATAGATCATCAGCAGGATGGAAGCGCTCATAGTCTGATTCAGCAGTTAACATTACATCGTGGTTTATGCTTACTATCCAACAGCCTGGCTTCCCTGGGTTGGGGAAACGAACACATAGAAGCCTGGCTTGATAGAAATCATCAGGGAGACCTTCCAGCATACAGCCGGTAGCCCACTGAATAAGCTCCTGGTCAGAGTATTTCTTTTGACTTTTGCCTGCATCCTGACTGTCAAACATCCGGCCAAGTGTTTTCAAGAATGAGAACATATGGGTTAACCTTTTTATTCAACCTTATCAATATCATTAAGTTTTATAAAAAAATCAATTGCCATCACAAAGGCCATCTCCTGGTTAACACCATTCGGTTAAGCAACCTGCTTTTAGCTTGCTTCATCTCACATCATAAAAAATACCCCGTGCATGATGATAAACACCGAGCTGGCGATTTTTGCTTCTTTTGCCAGACTTACAGGGACCAGTAAACAGGAGAAAAGACCATGGGGTTATTTGATTTTGTCAAAGACGCAGGTGCGAAACTGTGGGATTCGCTGAAAGGGAATGAAGGCGAGCAGGGCAGCAAACTTGAGGAACATTTGAAAAACAGCGGCATTCCCGGCGCTGACAAAGTGAATGTCACGGTAGAAAACGGCAAAGCGGTGATCTCCGGGGGAGATGGGCTGACTCAAGCGCTGAAAGAAAAAATTCAGGTCGCGGTGGGTAATGTGGCCGGTATTAGCAGCGTTGAAAACAATATTCAGGCAACGGATGCGGCGCAGGAATCGACCTGGTACACGGTAAAATCGGGCGACACGCTGAGCGCCATTTCTAAACATGTCTATGGCGATGCCAACAAGTACAACACCATCTTTGAAGCGAATGAACCGATGCTAAGCCACCCGGATAAAATTTACCCCGGACAGGTATTGATTATTCCTAAGCTGTAAGTGCCCTAAAAACCCACTTCGGTGGGTTTTGTTTGGCGGATCGCGTAAAGTGTCACGTTAAATCCCAGAATTAATCTGTTTATTTTCTGCTAGTTGCCGACGAGGTGTTGGTCTGCTTTCAAGGAAGATGTATGAAGTTTAAAAAAGCCATTCTGCTGGCGGCACCACTCCTTTTCTGTTCCTTCTCTTATGCCCAAATGGCAAGAAACCCGGTTATCGCCAACCTGGCGACGATGTTTGATTTCAATGCGCCAGCAGGCAACGTGCGCGAAATGCATACCGTCATGAACCCCCCGTCGGGGGAGATAAATTATGAGAACCGCCTAAAGGTGGATCGTACAGGGTGCGTGACCAGCCTCGATATCCGGGACTCGGCGCAAAAAATGGTGCTACAGCTTCATCGTGAAGGTAACACGCTGACAGGAATCCAAAATGGCAAACCGCTATCCCTCAAGCTTGATGAAAAGTGCCTGGTGAAACAGAAAAAAGATGAGCTGGGCGAAGTGAAGTATGCCTACTGGCCTAACGGACTGCTGAAGGATATTTTTTTCATGCCGGGCGGCCAGCGGATTGCTCATCACGAGTATGATGCTAACGGACTTCCCAACCAGGTGGATTTTTACATGAGCGACAAAGTCGCTTCGCAAACCAAAGTCATCTACGAGGACGCGGAGCATCGTCCGTTCGATTACAAACTGGTGACTGAAACGATGAGAACGCCGTTTCTGACGGCGGAAAGCCACTGCCGCTACGACGAGCATTTATCGCCCATCGCCTGCGACATCACCCTGGTGACCGGTATCGGAAAAACGCAGCAAACCCAGCGTCATCAGGTGACGACGGAAGTCAGCTATTACTGAGTAAATAAAGTTTCTAAACTTGATCTGCGTCATAAAAAAGAGCATATTCTGCAAAATTTTTTAACAAGTAGTAATGTTTTGTATGACGCTTTATCAACACATGCTGGTTTTTTACGCCGTAATGGCGTTGATCTGTGCCGGGATCACCTGGCTGCTCGCCAAAGACTCCAAACGCATTAAGCTGCTTTGTTCGGTGCTGATTGGCGCCACCTGGCCGATGAGTTTCCCGGTCGCGCTGCTGTTCTCTCTGTTCTAATCCGTTCTGTGCTAGCAGCCCGCTGCGATAAAGTCGCCGTTGGCGCTAACGGGAATCGTGGTGATAAACAGCACTATGGCAAAAAGCACGATCAGTAAGCCACCAATGACTTTCAGCCCGGTGGTAATAATGCGAACCTGAGTGGGCGTGCGCGAAAGCCAGAGTTTACCCACTGAGTCGCGGGTGCGGGTGACCAGCACGGACAGCCCAAGAATCGACAGGGCAGTACCGAGAGCCATAGTCATCACCGCGGCAATGCCCCAGCTAATAAATCCCAACGCATTCGAAAACACCAAAATCATGATGGCACCGCTGCAAGGCCGAGCGCCAATCGCCAGAATCACGCCCAGGTGCGTGAGCAAGTTACCGTTCCGGCCATCGTAGCCAACGCCGTGGTTGTGCCCACAACCGCACCGATCATCGTGTGAATGATGCTGCAGCGTTGTTGCATCACTGCTTATCGGCGTGAAGGATTTCATCCGGAGCGGCGCTTGCTGTCGCAGCGCTTTCAGCACAATAAAGATCCCGAAACAGCCAATCAGTACCGCACTTATTTTCTCCACATACCAGCGGCTTTCGCTGAGATCGCCGCTGGACAAATTAAGCGCAATCGCCAGCACAAAGACAAAAATAATGGCGCTCACGCCCTGCATCAGGCTGCCAAGAAACGGCACCACACGCCCGGCAAGCGGCGTTTCCTGGTTGGTGCTGAGATAAGTGGTGACGATAAATTTACCGTGCCCGGGACCAATGGCATGCAGGACACCATAAAAAAAACTGCCGACCAGCAGCCAGACGCCGCCGCTGTACTGATGGTTGTTGATTTGCAGTAAATAGAAGACCAGGTAGCGGTGCAGGCTGATCTGCATACTCAGGCACCACTGAATAAAAGCGCTCCAGTGATGGCTGATAAACACCAGCGCCAGCGCACTTAACAGCAAGGCCAGCAGGCCCGCAGGCAGCGCCCAGCGGCGGGGAAGAGTTTGGGTCGTCATGGCAACAATCACATCAGGTTGGTATGACGGAAGTATAAATAACACCGGAGAGTAAGACCAAATGAATAAGCTATCAGCAAATCATCTTGTCGCGTCAGGGCAGATATTATAGTCTCAAAAATCACGCTGTTAGCGCCCGTCTGGAACCGGTATGACCAATCAAAACCCGCTGTTAACCGTTAATTCGCTTTGTATCAATACGCTGGAAGGCAAGCCTTTGGTGAAGGACGCTTCATTCAGCGTTGCACGCAGAGAGATTGTTGCGCTGGTAGGTGAATCTGGCTCGGGGAAAACGTTAACTTCGCTGGCGGTTATGGGGTTGCTGCCTGTGGGCGTCCGGCACACCGGCGGTGATGTAACGTTTAACGGGCAGGTTGTTTCTGCGGTGGGGAAAGCCTATCCGCGTGAGCTTCGCGGGCAGCAAATCGCCACGATTTTTCAGGAACCGATGAGCAGCATGAACCCGGTGCTGAAAGTGGGGGAGCAAATCGCAGAAGTGCTGGTGCGCCACCAAAAACTCAGTTGGAAGCAGGCGCACCGTGAGGCGGTCGCATTGTTGGACAGGGTCGGGATTGTGAACCCTGAACAGCGAGCTAAACAGTATATTCATCAGCTTTCCGGCGGCATGCGCCAGCGCGTGATGATTGCCAGCGCTATTAGCTGCAAACCCGCGCTGCTGATTGCCGACGAGCCAACCACCGCCCTGGATGTGACCATTCAGGCGCAAATTCTTGCTTTGCTGCAGGAATTGCAGCAGGAAATGGCGATGGGCATTTTGTTTATCACTCATGATTTGAGCGTGGTGGCCCGTTATGCAGACCGTGCCTGCGTGCTCTATCAGGGTAACATTGTTGAGCAGGGCGACGTGCCGACGTTGCTGACCGCGCCGCAGGCTGATTACACCCGCCGGCTGATTGCCGCTTCTCAGCCAGAGCCTCAGCCTACCCGGCGCAAAGACGTCACTCGTTCACCGCTGGTGCAGCTGTCGCAGCTCACCAAAAGTTACCCGCAGGCGCATACGCTGCCGTTTTTCCCCGCCAGCCGCCAGACCGTGCTTAAACCCACCAGCCTCGAAATTGAACGAGGTGAGATTGTCGGGCTGATCGGCGAGTCCGGCTCGGGTAAAACGACGCTCGGCAGGGCGGCCATAGGTTTAATTCCGGCGGACAGCGGCACCATTATTTTTGACGGTCTGGACGTGCGTCGTGCCAGCCGTGAGGAACAACAGGGAATGCGCCGTCGGGCGCAGATTATTTTCCAGGATCCCTACGCCAGCCTTGATCCCAAAATGCCGGTAGGCGAGCAGATTGCTGAACCGCTGCGCGTGCATAAATTGAGACCTGCCGGGGAAGTTCAAAACCGTGTTCGCGAATTACTGGAACTGGTTGGGCTGGAGGCCGCTGCGGCAGATCGACTGCCAGCGGCTTTCTCTGGCGGGCAGCGCCAGCGTATTGCCATTGCCCGAGCACTGGCGCTTGAACCCGAATTGCTGGTGGCCGACGAAGCCGTTTCAGCGCTCGATCTTTCGGTGCGAGGCCAGATCCTCGCTTTGCTCGCCGATCTGCGTGACCGTCTGGGGCTAACCGTGCTGTTTATCAGCCACGATCTTGGTGCCGTGCGGCAGGCCTGCGACAGAGTTGCGGTGTTATATCGCGGTGAAATTGTGGAAACCGGGGTCACAAAGCAGGTGCTGGACAGGCCGCAGCATGAATACACGCGGCAGCTGATTGCCGCCGCGCCGAATATTCAGCAGGCGCTGAAGCTGCGTAAGGCGGGATGATTACTCTCCGCTAAGCAGCGGTAATTCCCGGTGGCTTGCCCACTCGTGCCAGGAACCGACGTAAACGGCCACGTTCTCGTAACCAGCAAGTTTGAGTGCCACCAGAACAGTGGCGGCGCGTGCGCCGCGGTGGCACCAGGTTATCACTCTTTTTGACGGTGTGAATCCGGCTTCGGTGGCGAGGCGCGCCAGCTCTGCAGCGGATTTGAACTGGCCATTCTCGACCACATCCTCCCAAAAAAGCAGCGTTGAGCCAGGAATACGTCCCGCTCGCGCGCAGCATTCGTGCACAAAGCTGCCGTCATATTCCGCTGGTCGGCGGGCATCCAGCAGCATAGCTGTGGCCGGATCGACGTCGATCGTTTCGGCGCGGGTGGCGGCCAGCTGAGGCATGGCCGGTTGACATTCAGGGGCTCCGGCGTCAGAAACAATCGCCGAAGGGCCTGTCCCCGGCGCTAATTTCCCCCCGGCCTCAATCCACGCATCCACACCGCCATCCAAAATTACCCCTTCAGTACCCAGCGCAAACCACAAAAACCAAAGTCCACGAGGAGAACGCATGCCCACGGTTTGCTCGAAGAACACTGGCGTTGTCCCGCTCGCGATCTTTAGCTGTTGCCAGGCATGAACAAACGCTCCGGCCATCGCGGCGTAACCTTTTGGGGTAGAGTCAGAGACAAAATAGTCGTAGACGTTAAGGCTTAGTGCGCCGGGCAGGGTGGCTGTTTCCCACGCTGCTTGTTCACGGACATCGATCAGCGCAAATTTTTCGCCGTCCGCCATGCGTTTTGCCAAATCGGGAGCGTTAATCAGCATTGGCGGTTTCCCAGCCAAAAGGCAAGTTGCTGCCTTTGCCCTGTTCGGCAGCAGCGCTTAGAACGCGAGCGGCGAGGGCGATATCAAACACGTTGAGGCCGAAAGAAGAAAAGTAAACCTTGTCCGTTTCCGCAGGCCGCCAGCCATCGACCAGCAAATGTGTTAAATCTGCCGCGACGTTTTGCTCGTCAAAAAGCCCGGCGCGGTACATCTGAAACAGGCTTTTGGCGCTGGTCAGCTTGAAGTCGCCCCAGAGATCGACCACCACTTTGTCGGCGGCGGCAATCGTTTCAAAAGCCACTTCGTGGTAGCCGATTTGCAAAACTACGGTTCCGGCACGCCAGATGCCAGGGCGTAAAAACGGCTCGCTGGCGCTGGTGCAGGTAATCAGCGCGTCCCAATGCTGGCGCAACGCATCGCTTAATGTTTCAAACTGGGTGACCGGCCAGGGGAGTTCGTCGGCATGGCTGAGCATGTCGGCGAGAGGCTCCGGCGTTTTGTTCCAGCAATAGACCATATCCAGATCGGGAAAATGTGCGACCAGCATCTCAAGATGAGCGCGGGCTTGCACGCCTGCGCCGAGCAATAAAATACGTGAAGGGCGGCGGGGAGCCGCCAGCTTTAAGGCGAGGGCAGACACGGCGGCGGTTCGCGTCGCGGTCAGGCTGCCGCTTTCGACCAGGCCTATCGGCAAACCGTTGTCTGCTCGGTTAACCAGCGTAGTGGCCATCGCCTGTGGATAGCCGTCGTTGGCGCGAGGGCGATGCGCCGTCCACTTTACGCCAGTGACATTGAACCGTCCGCCGACCCTTGCAGGCAGGGCATAAACCTTGCCCAGCGGCGTATCGAGGTTGACGTGGGTTTCGGCGGGCATCACGGCCTCGCCGTGCCTCAACAACCGTACTGTATCCTCGATGTCTTGCAGAGCTTGTACCGGGTCGTTTCCCCCAAGGTCGGCCACCTGCTGACGGTTCACTATCTGCATAATCAGTGCTCCAGAAGTTTTTGAGCGAACGGGTAAAGTGCCGGAGAACCCCCGCAGTGCATGAACACAACGCTGCTACCGGCGGCAATACGGCCTTCTTTCGCGAGGGTGATTAAACCGTGCATCGCTTTACCAGTGTAAACCGGATCCAGCAGCACGCCTTCCTGCTGAGCGACCTGGTAAATCGCCTCAATGCCGCCGTCAGAAGGCACGCCGTAGGCGCTGCCGACAAAGCCGTCTTCGATCAGGATATCCTGCGGTTGCCAGCTTTGATCCCAGTCGAGCAGGCGAGCGCAGTCGTCAGCCATCGCCGAAATGCGAGTCTGGAACCAGTCGGCTTTGGCGCTGACACTGACGCCAATAATTTGCGTTTTCGGCCAGTAGCGACGGGCGCCGACATACAGTCCGGCCAGCGTGCCGCCAGAGCCGGTTGGGGCGATAATGACGTCCGGGGCAGATTCGCCCGCGGCGCGAAGCTGGGCATCCATCTCTTCAACGGCGCGAACGTAGCCCAGCGCACCCAGCGCCGTGGCCCCGCCCAGCGGAATGATCATCGGCTTTTCGCCGCGCGCCGTTGCAGCATCGGAATGGGCCTGCATCGCGCCTTCGATCTGGGTAAAATAGCCTTCCGGGTCGAGGAACTGCAGCTCCGCCCCAAAAAGTTTGTCCAGCAGGAGGTTGCCCTGATAAGTCTGTGGCTCATCACCGCGTAGAACCAGCACCGGCTTCATGCCAAATTTACGGGCGGCCGCGGCGACCATGCGCGCGTGGTTCGACTGGTGGCCGCCGGTAGTGATCACCACGTTTACGCCTTCGCGGCAGGCTTCGGCCATCAGGTACTCCAGCTTGCGGACTTTGTTACCGCCGCCGCCAAAGCCGCTGTAGTCGTCGCGCTTAATCTTTACGTTAACGCCCAGCGTTTCGCTCAGGCGAGGTAAAGATTCCAGCGGCGTGGGGAAGAATCCGAGCGTAACACGTTCAAAATCATTGACGTTTTTCATGCATTATCCTGTCTGGTTCCCGGGTGCTGGCGGTCTTTAAAAGGCAAGTAGCCAGTCATTAAGCGATTGTTGGTAGCGTTGTAAGCCTCTGAGCGTGACGAATTCGTTCACGCCGTGGGCGTTGCCACCGTAGCCCAGGCCGCCAATCAGGAAGGCTGGTGCCACAGGGGCGAAGGCGTAGGCCGGTGCGCAACCTGGCGCCCAGGGCCAGATTTGCGGTTTTGCCTGCTGCTGGTGATAGCTCGCCATCAGTTCAAGCACGCCAGCGTCATCAATGCTGAAGCGGTAGCCGGGATAGCTGTCTCCCGGCTCAAACACGGCTCCGGCGAGAGCCGGGCTGGCAAGCTGTTCTTTTATGCGCTGCATCAGGCGTTCGCCATCGACGACGGGCGGCGTTCTTAGCACCAAATCGGCGAAGGCTTCCGGGGGGATCACGCCCTGAGCGCCACGAGGCAGGCTGGCTATCTCTGAAACGCTCAACACCGCGCTACCCAGCAGGTAAGCCAGGTTGCTGAAGCTGTCGCCGCTGATCGCGTATTTTTCGCTGCGGCGGAAGGTCAGTTCCTCCGCCAGATTAAATTCCAGCGCGAGATCGTCCAGAATTGAGCTGGCTTCTTCATCCAGCTCGCCCGTTTCGAGTACGCCGTTGGCGTGAGGTGGGGCAAGGGTGCCTAACGCCTGCACCAGCCGCCAGATCGGGTTATCAATCCACGCCGCGTTGCTGGCGTGGATCGCGGCTTTCGGCCCGCCCCAGCTACCGCCTCTGACCACCAGGCGGCCACCGCTGCGGCCGGTGAAGCCCAGGTAAATGCGCGGTGCGCCACCGCCGTATTCGCACAGGGAAGGGAAAAGCACCGCTTCTGCCGGGGCAACAGGACAAGGCTGGCGGGCGAGGTAGCGGCGCAGGTTACCGCTGCCAATCTCTTCTTCGCCTTCCAGCAGGATCTCAATGCTGGTATGCAGGCGGCCCGAATGATAGAGGTCGCGCACCACCATCAGCATGCCTGCCAGCGGGCCTTTGTTGTTCTCCGCCCCGCGAGAAATAAACACATCGCCTTTATCCGACCAGTGTTTGAGGCCGCCCACGAACGGGTCGACTTCCCAGCCGTCTTCTTCGGCGGGCATCACGTCGTACATGTTGTACAGCACGAGGGTACGTGGCGAGCCGATATCAATTCGCACGTGAACCAGAGGCGGGGCATCGTCCTGAAGCTGCTGGCTGACCGGGTACAGCACTTCAGCGTCAGTTTCTTCAATTAACCAACGCTCAAGCCATTGTGCCAGGTCGCGCTGCTGGTCGATGTTACCCGCCACGCTGCGGAAAGGCGTCAGCTGGTGCAGGAGATCCAGCGTGGTATCAAGTGACTTCATAGCCGGATCCTCGGGTTCAGCACCACGTACAGCAAATCAATGATTAGGTTCACCACCACAAACACCAGCGCGGCCAGCAGGACAATCGCCTGCACCAGCGGGAAGTCACGGTTCTGAATCGCCTGCACCGCAAGGCGGCCAATGCCGGGCCAGGCAAAAATAATTTCGGTCACCAGCGCGCCGCCCAACAGGGAAGCAAAATACATCCCCTGCACGGTAACGACCGGGATCAGCGCATTGCGCAGGCCGTGGCGAATCAAGATCCGCCACGAGCTCAGCCCCTTGGCCTGCGCCGTGCGGATGTAATCCTGAGACAGCACGTCGATCAGGCTGGCACGCACCAGGCGCGCAATGGCGCTCATGTAATAGGCCCCAAGGCTAATGGCGGGCATAATCAAATGGCTGAACGTGCCGTAGCCGCTGGAGGGCAGCCAGCGCAGATGCAGGCTGAACCAGATAATCATCAGCAGGCCCAGCCAGAACACCGGCACGGCCTGGCCGCTGAAGGCGAACAGGCGGGCGAGTAAGTCCCAAACGCTGTTGCGCCAGACTGCACTCACCAGGCCAAGCAGCAGGCCAGCGACAGTGCTCCACGCCAGGGCAGAAACGGCCAGCAGCAGCGTGGCAGGCACGCGCTGGGCGATAAGCTCGGTCACTGGCTGGTCATAGCGGAGCGACAGGCCAAGGTCGCCGTGCAGCAGGCCGTTCAGGTAATGGCCGTATTGCCAGAGCAGCGGACGGTCAAAACCCATTGCATGGCGGAAGTTGTCTATTTCTTGCTGGGAAGAGCCTGGAGGCATCATTACCGCGGCAGGATCGCCGGTCAGGTGCAGGCTATAAAAGATCAGCAGCGAGACGCCGAACATCACCAGCACGGCCTGCGCGAAGCGGGAAAGAATGTAGCGCAGCATCAGTCGAGCCTCGTGTGGGTTTTACGCAGCAGGCTGTCGCCGAGCAGATTACAGCCGATCACCAGCGCCGCAATAATCAGCCCTGGCCACAGCACCAGCCATTCCGCCAGCAGCATGTAGGAACGGCCCTCGCCAATCAGGTTACCGAGCGTTGGCGTTGGCGGCTGGATCCCCATCCCCAGAAAGCCGATGGAGGCTTCAAGGACAATCAACCTTGGAATATCGAGCGTCAGCAGAACCACCAGCGGCGTGGCGAGGTTAGGCAGAATATGTCGCAGCAGAATACGCGGCGTGGAAAACCCCATGGCGCGAACGGCTTCGATGTATTCCAGCTCGCGAAGCTCAAGCGTTTTGGCGCGCGCCACACGGGCGTAAATCGCCCAACTGGTCACGCCCATGATCAGAATAATGTTTTCCAGTGAAGTGCCGAACAGCGCCATCACCAGCAAAATTAACAGAATAAACGGCACTGCCAGCTGAATGTCCATCAGCCTCATGATAACGGCATCCAGCCAGCCACCAACGTAGCCTGCCAGCATCCCCAGCAAGGTGCCGATAACGGCGGCAATTGCCGCCGCCAGTAATACCACCATCAGGGAAAGGCGGGTACCCGCCAGGATCCTTGACAGCAAATCGCGCCCGAGCTGATCGGTGCCGAGCCAGTGCATCCCGCTTGCCGTTTCACTGACTGGCGGCAGGAAGGTATCCGCCAGGTTGTTAGTTAACGGGTCGGGCAAGGGCAGCCACGGGGCCACCAGTGCCAGCAGGATCACGATGCCAAGCAATAAGCCCCCCAGCGCTCCGTCACCTGAAATCAGGCGACGCGGGCGGCGGGTCAGGGCGCGTCCGGGAAAAATCATTTCAGCCTCAAATCATACAGCGGGATACGTGCGTCGGCGCGGCCGGTAAAGGTCAGGTTGTCGCTGTTAGCATACAGAGAATCCTCGCGGTAGAGCGGGATCAACGGCTGCTCTTTGGCGACAACTTTCTGGATGTCCTGCAGGATAACTTCGCGCTTTTTCGCATCGACCGTCGAGCGGCTGGCGTTCAGCAGTTTATCCAGTTCAGGGTTGCTGACCGTGGAGTATGGCTCACCGGAGTGCAGGATAGGGTAAAGCGCGGCATCGGCATCCAGCGTTTGGGTTGAGCCCCACGCCAGCATGTACATTTCAGCCTGTTTACCAGAAGCCACCTGCTGGGTATAGACGGACCATTCAGGCACTTCAAGCTGTGCTTTCACGCCGATGGCGGCTAAATCCTGAACAATCGCCTGAGCCACTTCAGCGCTGGCGATATAACGACGCGGTGCCTGGAATTTCAGCGTGAAGCCGTCCGGGTAACCCGCTTCCTTAAGTAAGGCTTTAGCTTTGGCGATGTCCTGCTCAGGGGCTGGAACATTGAGGTAGCCAAAGTCCTTCGCGCCAGCCATGGTACCGGTTGGCGTGCCAAAACCGTGCAGCAGTTGGGTGGTATAGGCTTGACGATTCAGCGCCAGCGACAGTGCCTGGCGAACCCGTGCATCACTTAAAGGTTTCTCACCATTCTTCAGGCCGAGATAAATGGTCAGCCCACCGCCTTTCACCTGCTCAAGATGGATGCCTGGCTTGTTTTTAAGGGTTGAAACGAGGTCGGCAGGGACGCTGTCAACCAGCTGTACTTCCCCTGTTAACAGGGCAGTAATGCGGGCGGTTGCTTCAGGGATTGGACGCCAGGTCACCTTGTCAATTGTGGGTTTTCCACGCCAATAATGTGGATTAGCCTGCATAACGACACGTTCATCTGGTATAAATTCTTTTAATGTATATGCTCCACTACCAATAGGTTTTCGTGCAAATTCCGCAGCACCGACTTTACTTACATAGGCAGGCGGTACGATATAGGTTGGATAGCGGCTCATACGGGTTGGTAGCAGCGGGTCAGGGCCGTCGGTGTGAATGCGAACTTGATAGTCGCCGGTGACCTCTACCGACTTAATGGTGCGGATGTAAGAAATCGTTGGCGCGTGGTTGGCCGGATCAAGAATACGGTCAATAGAGAATTTCACCGCCGCCGCGTTAACAGGTTCACCGTTGGTGAAAGTGACGCCGGGACGCAGGTCGAATTGCCAGGTCGTGTCATCCAGCGCTTTCCAGGATGTGGCAAGACCGGGCTGAAGCTGCATGTTTTTATCACGCAGGACCAGCGTATCGAAAATATTGTCCACCAGGGTGGCGGCTTCTTTAAGGAAACCAGGATCCATCGCGGTGGCGGAAGCTGGTTGGGCTATAACTAATTCACTTGCGTAGCTAAAGGGGGTTACCAGGCTAATTAATACAGCCAGAGTTGCGAGCTTACGGCCAGATGCTTTCATTGTAGTCAATCCCTATACGTTACCGTCTAAATTATTGACGGATATCGAATGTTTCGTCAGGTTAATTCGCATGGTGGTATAAATTTGTGGTAAGAGTACATGATATATCCTATATACTCCATTGATGACAAGCCAGTTATTAAACTGCAAATACAAAGTAGTTATTTTGCTATAGGAAATAAACATGCTTGACTTAGAAAAAGCGCAAAGAATGAGTTTAACCATGCAAGTTGAGGGCAGGTTAAAGAGTGCGTTGATCGTGGGAACCTTAAAACCCGGCGCAAGATTAGTGACCAAAGAGATTGCAGAGCAGCTTGGTACCAGCATTACGCCGGTGCGTGAAGCGCTTCTACGTCTTGTTTCTTCTGGCGCACTTGACGCGACGCCGGCACAGGCTTTTTTGGTGCCTGAAATTTCTCTGGGGCGCTACCACGAAATTACAACCATCCGTAAAAATCTGGAGGGTATGGCGGTAGAGCAGGCGGCGCGTTATATGGATAAAACCAAACTCGCTCGACTGCAGCAGCTATGTGATGCGTTTCTTGAAGCGAAACATGTTAGCGTCGAAGCTGCGCTGCAGGCTAATCGGGAGTTTCGTTTCCAGCTGTTTGAGTACGCAGAGATGCCAACGCTCACCGTGTTAATTGAGCAACTTTGGGTGCGCATTGGGCCATGCTTTAATTATTTGTACCCACAGTCGGAAGAAATGACGCAGGGTCACCATAATTACGACGATCTGCTGGAAGCCCTGAGCGAAAAAGATGAAAAGCGTAGCGTGAAAGCAATTCATAAAGCGATTGACGACGGGGCAGATATTTTACGCCGACAGTACTTTGGTTAAAGACTAAACAACTTTAATTTATTAACGCACAGCAAATAAATGGCCTTTTGTATTCCTCTGGATGTGGTCAGAGCCAACAAAAGGCCATTATTTATATTTATGACAGTATTTCTTACTGCGCTTTAGCGAATTATTCGTTAACTCAGCGCCTGTGCCAGATCCGCCTGCAAATCTTCTGCGTCTTCAATCCCGACAGACAAACGAATCAGCTGCGGCACAATGCCGTTACTCAACCGCTGTTCTAGCGGAATAGAAGCATGAGTCATGCTGAATGGCTGGCTGACCAGGCTTTCAACGCCGCCCAGGCTTTCGGCGAGCGTAAACAGCTTCAGTTTGCGAATCACCTCTTCAGCGCGTTTTTCATTCCCCCGAACCACAATTGAAATCATGCCGCCCGGCTGCGACATTTGCTGGCGGGCAAGATGATACTGCGGGTGAGACTCCAGCCACGGGAAATAGACTTTTTCGACTTCAGGATGAGTCTGGAGCCACTCAGCCAGCTGGATTGCGTTGCTGCTGTGGCGTTCCATACGCAGCGCCAGAGTCCGAATGCCCCGCAGCGTCAGGAAGCTGCTGAACGGGTCAAGCACGCCGCCGACCGCGTTTTGTAAATAGCCAAGCTGCTGCGCCAGGTCGTCATTCCCGCCCACAACCGCCAGCCCGGCGACAACATCAGAATGACCGTTCAGGTACTTGGTGGCTGAGTGCACCACGATATCGAACCCGGACTCCAGCGGGCGTTGAAGTGCGGGAGATGCGAAGGTGTTGTCGGCCACGCTTATCAGACGATGGCGTTTCGCGATATCGGCAATCGCCGCCAGGTCTGCCAGTTTTAGCAGTGGGTTGGTGGGCGTTTCCACCCAAATCATGCGTGTTTCAGGGCGAATAGCCGCCTGCAGCCCGTCGAGGTCGTCAGGCTTAACCCAGCTGACCTGGAGCGCGGCGCTGCGTTTGCGCACGTTTTCAATCAACCGCCAGGTACCGCCGTACACGTCGTCAACGGCGATGATATGGCTGCCGCTGTCCAACAGTTCTAGCACAGTTGAGATAGCCGCGAGGCCAGAAGCAAACGCGTAACCCCGCTGACCGCCTTCGAGTTCGGCAATGGCCGTTTCCAGCGCCTGGCGGGTCGGGTTGCCGCTGCGAGAGTATTCAAACCCCGTATGCTGGCCCGGTGCCGGTTGAGCAAAAGTCGAGGTGGCATAAATCGGTGGCATCACCGCGCCGTGTGCATCATCAAAAGTGCCGCTATGCACGCTCTGGGTAGCAAATTTATTCATGAATTTTCCTTAATAGTTACGCCAGGTTTTGCTGGCTGAGCCATTGATCGTTAAACATTTTCGATAAATATTTGTTGCCGCTATCGCAGGCGAAGGTGACCACGCGTTTTGGCGTGCTTTGTGCCTGGCAATAGCGCAAAGCGGCGGCAAGCAGGGTGCCGGTAGAAGAACCCGCCAGGACGCCTTCGTGGGTTAGCAATTCGCGGGCCGTGGAAAACGCTTCCCGGTCGCTGATCCGGTAGGCGTGCTTGACCTGTTTAAAATTGGCAAGGCCTGGCACAAAGTCTTCCCCAATGCCTTCCACCAGCCAGCTGCCGACTTCGCCGTGATGACCGTGCTCCACCACGTCGGCAAGAATGGATCCGCAGGGATCGGCCAGTACAAACTCAGTTTGCGGGGAGTGCTGGTGGAAAAACTGCTGCAGGCCGCCAAGCGTGCCGCCGGAACCCACCCCTACGACGATGGCGTCAATGTGGCCTCCGGTTTGTTCCCAAAGCTCAACTGCCGTGCCGGTGGTATGCGCCAGAGGGTTCGCGGCGTTGGAAAATTGATCGATGTAGTAGCTGCCAGGAATATTTGCCGCCAGCCGCAGGGCGTAATCCTGGTAATATTCCGGGTGGCCTTTAGTGACGTCTGACCGGGTCAGGCGCACGTCCACGCCCAGCGCGCGAAGATGGAAGATCTTTTCCTGGCTCATTTTGTCCGGCACCACCAGAATCAGCGGGTAGCCTTTTTGTGTGGCAATCAGCGCCAGCCCCAGCCCGGTGTTGCCCGCCGTAGCTTCAATAATCGTTCCACCCGTCTGCAGCTTACCGCTGCGCTCAGCGTGTTCGATCATCGACAGGGCTACGCGGTCTTTAATTGAGCCGCCAGGGTTTTGGTTTTCCAGCTTAAGCAGCAGCTCGCAGCGGCCGGTATCAAGGTGATTGAGCCGCAGCAGCGGCGTGTGGCCTATCAGGTCCAGGACGGAATCGGCAATCATCATTCTCTCAACATGAAAAGTGTTCATGTATGGAATGATAGGGCGGCAAATTGACGCTTCTAAAGAACATAAACCCGGCGTTTAGATCGGAAAGTAATATAATGTGCTGTTCTGGCGGTAGGGAAGGAAAGCCGTTCGGATGTCCGGAATGGGGGATGGCTAAACAAGCTGCCTTTTACCGGTTTACGCCTGTTTTTTAAACAAAAAAGCCAACGACTTATGCGCTGGCTGGCTTTGAATCTGCGAAATTGTACTAAGCGAAAGGTTAATTGCTCCGCCGGTCGCGGATCCACTCTTGCACCTCGATAACAAATTCATCCGGTGCCTTACGGTACATGCGGCGAGCCAGATCCAGCACCGTATGCTGGGCTAGCGCTTCTTCCATGCGCTGCTGGGCAATGTTCATCACCGCTCGTACGCCGCAAATGCCTTCACAGGCCCATTCAGGCGGCGTTTCTTCAAACACGGCAAGCCGCTGGCGAATCTCTTTGCAGTCGAAAATGCTTTTCTCACCGTCGATGGCTTCCACAATGTCCAGCACGCTGATTTGGTCTGGCGGACGGGAAAGGATAAACCCACCGCCTTTGCCTTCGCTGCTGATGACGAGCCCAGCCCTGGAAAGTTTGGTGAAAATTTTACCGAGGTAGTCGTAGGGCACGCCCTGCAGTTCGGCGATTTCGCGCACGTTCATTTCGCGGCCTTCACCTTTGCCATCCACCATGCATATCAGGCTATGAATGCCGTACTCCACGCCCGAACTGTAAAACGCCATACTGCCTCCGACTCATTTAATCCAGGTAATGTAGGGATTTTACTCACGCGATGCAATCTGTAACCCCTAAAACAGGGGATTAAAAATAAACTCCGAAAGATCTTGTCGCAGTTAACTACGACAAGTATAGTCGCAGTCGTTGGCCACTGAGGGCCTTTACCGGAGTAGAACCATGCAACAGAAGATCCTGATCCTTGGCGCCGGCTTTGCCGGTATGTGGGCGGCCCTGAGTGCGGCCAGACTGGCGGCGATGCATAACCGTGACGACATTGAGATCGCCGTGCTGGCCCCGCAGCCTGAACTGCACGTTCGCCCACGTTTTTACGAAACCGAGGTGGCTTCGCTGGTCGCTCCGCTTCAGCCGTTGTTCGACGTTACTGGCGTGACTTTTGTGAAAGGCGAAGCGCAGCGCATCGACAGCGTCAATCAGTGCGTTTGGTACCGTGACGAGCAGGGCAACAGCACGCCGCGGCAGTATGACTGCCTCGTCCTGGCAACGGGCAGCAACCTGAAACGCGATCTGATTGACGGCGCGGCAGAGCATGCTTTTGACCTCGACCAGCTCGAGAGCGCCCTGCGCCTGGAGCAGCACATTTCTGACTTAGCGCAGCAGCTGGAAAGCGAAGCCCGCAACACGGTCATTGTCTGTGGCGGTGGCTTTACCGGCATTGAGATGGCGACCGAGCTGCCAGGCAGATTGCGCGCGGTACTGGGTGAAGAAACCAATGCCCGCGTTATTGTGGTGGAACGGGGCGATAAAATCGGCGGCCGCTACAGCCGCGAACTGCGCGATGTGATTGCCACGGCCAGCGAAGAGCTGGGCGTGGAGTGGCGGCTGAATACTGACGTCCGCGAAATTGATGCGAACGGCATTGTGCTGGCCGACGGCGAACGCATTGCTTCCAGCACGGTAATTCTTACCGCTGGCGTGCAGGCCAGCCCGCTAACGGCGCAGATTAATGCCCCGCGTGATAAACAAGGCCGCCTGCACGTGGATGCCTTTTTACGGGTGGAAGGGCAGCCAGCTATTTTTGCGACAGGGGATGTGGCGCGTGCCGAAACGGATGATCAGGGTAACCTCGCGCTAATGACCTGCCAGCACGCCATCATGCTTGGCCGCTTTGTGGGCTATAACGTGGCGGCAAGCCTGCTGGACGTGGCACCACTGCCATACCGCCAGATTAACTATGTAACCTGTCTCGATCTTGGCGGCTGGGGCGCGGTGTTTACCGAAGGCTGGGAGCAAAAAGTGACGCACGTGCGCGAGGAAGCAAAGAAAATTAAGCTGTCGATTACCCAGGAACTGATTTACCCCCCGGTAGCAGACAGAAAAATCGCCTTTGAAACGGCGGATCCGTTAGCGCCGTTCGTCTAAGGGATTTATCATGCTGCCGAATGTTTATCAGGAGGCAGCATGGCTAACGACATCACGTTTTTCCGCCGCTTTGAGCACGACATTACCGCCGGGCTCAAAACCATTACTCTGCGCGACAGCAGCGAATCCCATTTCCAGCCCGGCCAGCGTTTGCGCGTGGGCCGCTACGAAGATGACGTCTATTTCTGCACGATCGACGTCATCAGCGTGACGCCGGTGCTGCTTGATGATTTGGACGAGGAACATGCCCGTCAGGAGAACATGACGCTGGCAAAGCTTAAACAGGTGATCGGTGAAATCTACCCTGGGCTGAATGCGCTGTATGAAATTTCATTCCGGCTGGTGAGCGTGGCCTGAACATTGTGCTATTGCCAGAGATTAGCCGGATGGAAGGGGGGTAATCGTGCGTTTGCCTGTGTTGGTGGCTGGTAGTATCAGTGATACCTCTTGCGCTATTACAACAAGACATCATGCAAAATCACTTTTTAAAACAGCTCCAGCATTTTCTGAGGAACATAGAAAATCCTGAGCAGTCGGCTCAGGTTCCTCAGAAGCTCGCCGATTACCTTTTCTCGAACCAGGTCTTTCTGGATGAGAGCGATATCACGCTCGATTTAATTAATGCCCTGGGTGACTGGCTGGAAGGTAAACCGCAAAACCTCAACCAACTCTACCTGTCACTCTATCTTTTCTGGCTGACCGCGCTGGCGCGCAACGGGATCGACATTTTTTATTTTGGCGAGCTGAACAAGCTGCAGATGCTGGGCTCACGCTTCAGAGATTCGGCCATCAATAACCTCTGTTATCTCAGCCATGAAGAGACTGATCAGCAGGAAATCAGTGCATTTCATGACAAAATCACCGCCAGCACGGCCCCTTTTATTCTCTACGATCCGCAAGGGTTAAAGCTGGCCCTGGCCGTTGAACATCCTCAGGCCATTGGCTGCATTTCGTTTTACGATTTACTGATTGATAATTTCATTCCCTTAAGCACGGCAGCGACTCAGTACACCCATCTGCTGGCACAGCATTACACCGCGCTGGCTAATCCAGATGTTAAAACGGTGATTATTGGTAATTCCTACAGTTTTTATGGCTTCCCTGAGAGGTTGCTTGAAAACAGTGTAAATATTTCTACCCACAGTTTAGGGCTAAAACAGGCCCGGCAATTGACGGCACATATTCTCGAGCGCTATCCGCACGTAGAAAACTTTGTCTATTGCCTGGGCTTCTTTGACCTGTACAGTGATTTGTTAAAAACTAAAGATGATTTTAACCAGCAGATTATCCACGCCTGGAGCCAGCTAAACAGCCATTACAGGATAAAGCCGGAAGATGGGATAACCGCCGAGGGTATGCAGGCGTTTAGCCGGCTGGTGATGCCGACGCCGGTGCAAGGGCAAACGATAAATGGGCTCGAAGACAGTCATGTCAGGGCACAAATTTGCGAATCCGCACGCCTTATCTTTGCCCGCAGCGACTCGCTTTCTGCCATACAACAGCAAGAGGAAGCCCAAAAGCGGGGGATTTCGCACTCGAAATCTGTGAAGCACCGGGCAACGCTTGCAGAGAATAAACAGCTCGTGGCTGAGATGAGCGTTGAGTTGGCGACAAAAGGCAAAAAGGTTATCTGGCTAACGCCGTCTTTCCCGGCGGCCTACGTGGACAATCTTGATGCTGAGATGAAACAGACGCATCGCCAATATTTTGCCGACCTTGAAGGGGCGCATTCGCGTTTTATCGATCTCTCAGAACACCCCGCCTTTGAGCGCGAAGATTTCCGCGACGGCGATCACCTGAATTATTTGGGGGCTGGGAAAATGATTGGCGTACTGCGGGCGCTTGGTGTGGGGCTGTAACCTCTGGATACAACAAGGGAAGGGCAAACCCTTCCCCGGTTTCAATGCTATCAGGCCGGCTGGCTCGCCTGTTTCAACATCTGGTAAAGCTCTTGTTTTACCCTCAGTTTTTCTTTCTTCATCTGCACAACTTCGTCGTTGTATCCCGTCCCTTGCGGCCCCTCCTTGCGCAAAATCTCGCTATCAAGACGGTTGTGTTTGTTAAACAGGCTGAGAAAGCGGGGGTTTTCGGACTTCAGGTGGGTAATCAAATCACGGTACTCAGGAAACATGTCAGGCCTCCCTGGTCAGTAGGTTGGTGAGTGGATTAACAACTGGCTGATGCCAACCTCAGTGTAGAACTGGATTTAGGATAAGGGAAAGTACAAAAAAGCATCGTTTTGTCAATTTGCGATCCCGGCAGCACCTTACCGGAATAAATGTCATTCTCATTGCTTAAGCGGAGTGATAACGCCGCAAAATGATAAAGACAGCCGCAACGTCGTGCACTAAGATATGTCTATGATATATCTTACACACCTAAAAGGTACGCTATGACAACGCAAAATAACGCTAAAAAAGTGCCGGTTCGGGTTCGTAACGAACTGAAATTTCGTGAATTAACGGTCAAAACGAAAACGCTGATTGCCAATACGTTTTACCGCCTGGTTTTCACCAGCCCACAGCTGGCGGATTTCTCTTCCCAGGGGTTTGACGACCACATCAAAGTCTTTTTCCCGGCTGAAAATGGCGAATTTACTCCACCGCAGGTTACTTCCGAAGGCATCGTCTGGGGAGAAGGGGCTCGCCCACAGTCGCGCGACTATACGCCGCTGGATTTCAACGCCGAACGCTGTGAATTAACCCTGGATTTCTATCTGCATGAGGGCGGCGTAGCCAGCAGCTGGGCGAAAGACGCGCAGCCCAATGACAAGCTGTTTATCGGTGGCCCGCGCGGTTCCCTGGTCACCCCAACGGATTATCACTGGCAGCTGTACGTGACTGATGAAAGCGGCCTGCCTGCAGTGCGCCGCCGTCTGCAGTCGCTGGGGCAGGATGTACAGGTCGAAGTCCTGGTTAACGTGCACCATCCCGACAGTCTGGGCTATTTGAGCGAATTTCCTGCGATAAAAGTACAGGCGTTAACTCACGAGGAGATCGCCGGTTACCTGAAAAAGGCCGAGATCCCTGCCGACGACTATTACATCTGGATTGTGGGTGAAGGCAAACAGGCGAAAGCGCTTGGGGATTACCTGCTGGAAGTCCGTGGCCTGGATGCAGACCTTGTCCGCGCCGTCGCCTACTGGCATGAAAAATAAGGGGGCAAACTATGCGCATTCATCATCTGAGACAGCATAAATGCGAACGCCACGAACACCATCGTGGCCGGGGTGGTCATGGCCGGCATGAACAAAGCCACCCGGAGGGACGTGCCCGCCATCGTCGCGAACGCCTGTTTGACGCCAACGACATCCGCCTGCTGATTCTGCATCTGCTGGCAAACGGCCCGGCCCACGGCTATGAGCTGATCAAATCCATCGAAGGGATGGCGAAGGGGGAATATGTGCCGAGTCCCGGCATCATTTATCCGAACCTGACGCTGATGGAGGAAATGGGTTTTATCACGGTGGGCGAAGGGCAAAGCGGAAAAAAATCCTTCACGCTGACGGCGGAAGGAAAAACCTCCCTTGAAGAGCAGCAATCAGAACTGAAAGCGGTGAGCAACCGCCTCGCCACCCTCGGCATCCTCGGCGACAATCGGCGCTTACCCGAAGTGCAGCGGGCTATCCACAATTTTAAAACGGCACTGCATGCCAAACTGGGCAGTACCGAGCTGTCGAAAGAGACGCTGTATAAGATAATCGACACGCTGGATCAGGCGGCAAAAGACATCGAACGAAGCTAGCGCGAGGCAGGGCGTTGAACATTCAGCGCCCTGACTTGCTATTTGATCCCTGCGGCGTACCATACCTTTTTTGAAGCCAGCACAGATCTCCCGCAGTGAATAATCCTGATAGCGTTTTTCAACGCCTGACCCGTTCCCCGTTTCGACAGCGCTTCCAGCTTGGGGCCAAAGAGCGCCAGTACTGCCTCGACAAAGGCCCGGAAGCCGTCACCCGCCACGCCGAAGAGTTTATTGCCCTTCGCCTTGCACCTGCCGAACCGAAAAATGACGGTAAACAAACGCCCATGCGCGGCCATCCGGTTTTTATTGCTCAGCATGCCACGGCGACCTGCTGCAGAGGCTGCCTGGCTAAATGGCACGCGATACCGGCGGGAAGAGCGCTGACCGATGAGGAACAGCGCTATGTGGTGGGTGTTTTATACCGCTGGCTGACGGCACAAATGACGGGGCAAAAACCTTAAACGCTATTTCTTCTGGCTCAGAACATAATTTGCCAGGCCGCAAATCCACTCCTGATGCGCATTTAGCATCGGGTTCGGCAACGTGCCCGCCAGTTCACGCGCGGGCTGCCCGTTTTGCGTTTCCTGAGTCAAAATGCGCACCCGGCCAGACGGCAGGTTTTCAATCAGCCAGGCATGGTGCACGTCCAGCTCGGGAGACGCTTCACTGCAAACCCAGCCGTGCCAGGCGAGACGCCCCGGTAATTCGCCCTGCGGTGCGGCAAACTCAACAACTTCGGCTTCAACCGGAAAACTAAAGGTCGTAAAGCGGAAGCGTGAACCTGCCGTTAGCGTTGGCCCGCTGGCATCATGAAATACAATATCGGACACGTTGCTGTAATAGCGTTCCCAGGCCGAGGTTTGCGTCAGCCAGCGCCAGATTTCGGTGGCATCTACCCCGGCAATGATGATTTCGTTAGAAGCAAAGTTGTCGCTAAAACCGGGGATGAAGCCCTGCGGCCAGTGAATTGAATGCATGGTAAGTTCCTCACGTTTCGTTGCTGTGAGGCGAGAATAGCCGCGCACTAAATATAAAACCAATCGTCAAATTTAATCTCAGATATAATTAAATTTTATATCTGGAGACATGCGATGCGCGATTTACGCAGTCTGGATCTTAACTTACTGAAAACCTTCGACGCTCTGCTGCAGGAACGCAGCGTGACGCGGGCCGCTTCGCGCCTGTCTCTGACGCAGCCAGCCGTCAGCGGGATGTTGACGCGGCTGCGGGAAAGCTTCGACGATCCGCTGTTTATCCGCAGCCAGCGGGGCATTGTGCCTACGGAGCGAGCGTTACAGCTCGAGCAGCCGGTGAAGCGAATCCTGCACGAAGTTGAACTTCTGCTGCGCCCGGCTGAGTTCGACCCTAAAACTTCTACACTGACGTTTACCCTCGCGGCAACGGACTACGCGCTGCAGGCCATTGTGCTGCCTTTTATTAATGCGCTGCGGCGTGAAGCGCCCAATATGCGCGTTTCGGTGCGTCCGCCGGTTGATGCGTATTCTGGCGAAGATGAACGATGGTTCCGGAGGAACATGAACGCGTTATTTCCTAACGCGCCCTGACTTCTTTTTATTACACTGACCGTTCACTTTCAGTCAACCTGTGCCAGTCGTTTTCTCATCGATTCACCTTTCATGTCCAGCCGCTGGGCGTTGTGCATCAGCCTGTCCAGGATCGCATCCGCAAGCGTGTTATCTCCCACGCACCCGTACCACTCCTCCGTGGGCAGCTGGCTTATCATCACCGTCGCGCTTTTACCGTAACGATCGTCCATCAGCTCCAGCAGATCGTTACGATGCGCTGCCTGAAGCGGCTCAAGCCCCCAGTCATCCAGGATTAGCAACTGCGTTTTCGACAGTTGGGTCAGCTGTTTTCTGTAGCTCCCGTCTGCCCGACCGTGCGTCAGTTCGCCCAGTAACCGGCTCAGGCGCCAGTACTGCACGCTGTAACCCTGCTGGCAGGCGTTGTTACCCAGCGCGCAGCCTACGTAGGTTTTACCGCAGCCGCAGGGGCCGGTTATCAGCAGGTTCTGGCCCCGGTGCACCCATTCGCTTTGGCTCAGTTGTGCGATACGTGAACGCTCAAGGTTTCTGGCTGGCTGGTAGTCGATATCGTGAACCGAGGCCTCAAGCCTCAGCCGCGCTTTCTGCAGCAGCCGTTTTTGCTTACGCAGGTCCCGCTCCAGCGATTCGCGGGAGACCAGCAGTGCCAGCCGTTCTTTGAACGAGAGGTCTTCGTAAGTTCCCGGTTGTTCCATCTGCGTCGACAGCGCGGTGGCCATGCCGGTCAGTTTCAGCTCAGACAGTTGTTTCATCAGCGTATGTGGCATTATCAGGCTCCTTGCTTCAGTGGAAGTGGCGTGGGCCACGGATGTTTTTATGCTCCTGCGGAAGCTCCGGCGACGGATGCTGGTCGCTGTCCCGCGGAACGAGATCACGGTTGGTTTTCAGGATCGATTTTATCTGCTTCAGGCGGTTCAGCCCTTCGCTGTTGGCCAGCTGGCAGCTGCCATTGACCCGCTCTGCTGGATACTCACGCGTCAGGCTCAGCAGCCCCAGGCACAGGCGATAGGCCTGCTCCGGATGCGCCTTTTCTGCCAGGCGATCGCTGATCCACTGCAGCGTGTCGGGACCCACGCCGGCAGCCCAGTTTTTCAGTCGCCCAGGCGTCCACTGCTGATGATGGCGGTGGCGTTCCGGCATGTGTTCCGCCGTCGTACTGTTCCCCGGATGGAGGCGCCGTGGATGGGTGGCTATCATCTGGTCTCCCACCCAGACCTCAAGCAGGTTATCGAAGGCATGCAACTCCACCTTATGGCCAACGTACTGGTGAGGAACCGAGTAGTGGTGCTGCTCATACTCAACGTGGTAATCGATATTCACCTTCGCTTTTTTGATATGCCGGTAGCGCCATGGATGTACCAGTAACTGGCGAAGCGAGGGTCGGTCCAGTCTTTCGAAGGCCTGCCTGCGGTTACCAGGCAGCTTTTTGAAGGGACGCTCGTTGAGATCGGCGACCAGCGCACGGATGCAGTGGTTCAGCTCCGACAGCGAGAAGAAGACCTGATGGCGCAGCCGGGCCAGGATCCATCTCTCCACCACCTGTACCCCGATTTCGGCTTTGGGTTTGTCCTTAGGTTTTCGTGGGCGAGTGGGTATCACTGCAACCAGGTAGTGCTCCGCCAGTTGCTGATAAGCGGGATTCAGCTCGGGGTCGTAACGGCAGGCCTTGCTGACCGCACTTTTCAGGTTGTCCGGCACCAGTATTTCAGGGACGCCGCCGAAGAACTCCAGCATCCTGACATGGCTGAGCAGCCAGTCCTGCAGCGACTGCGTCCAGGTCGCCTCAGCGAAGGTGTAGTTTGAAGCGCCCAGCACAGCCACGAAGATCTGTGCCAGGCGGCATTCACCGGTATCCGGCGAGACAACCGGCACGGTGGGACCGCAGTAGTCGATAAAGCATTTTTCACCAGCAAAGTGTTGCTGGCGCATGGAACGCTTTTGTAACTG
>NZ_FXAS01000082.1:0-3586 GCF_900177785.1 Cedecea sp. NFIX57
GCCTGCAACTGTTTTTCGTCCATAAATTAACCTGCTTTTGATGTTGGATTGAACATATCAAAATCAGGCAATTACACAAATTTATGTACAGGCTCTATATCCAGCTTCAGTGCCATCAATGTACCAATCTTTACCGTTGTAACCGATATAGGGCAGGGCCCAATGATCTGCATGACGCGTTTTATACGCGGTTCCGTAATAGCCCCCCTGAACGCCAAGAGAAAAATCAGCGCTGTGTGTAACTTCAACAACGAATAGCATAAAGGCCAGCATAAATTTAAGGTTTTTACACATCATTTATTCCTTTCCCGGGTAAAAGTACTCAAGACAATTCAACGGGTGCGGCGTATATCCAGTGAATATGTCGGGCCAATAGTCGGTACGTCAGATCTTGTAAGGTGGCTACGTTTCTTCAGTTCTTCAAAAGGAAGACTGTTATCCAGGAGATTGTTCTTGTAGCAATAACGATCCGTATAACCACTTAGCAATATTCTCCAGTCATATTTCACCGCAAAGGATACGGATTTTCCATGATAAAATATGTTGGACGTGCAATTGTTCAGCAGTGTGTTATACCACTCAGGGTGTTGGTTAACTTTCTCAATTCTTAACAGATAACTGCGAAATAAATCCTGGCTTTGCTGACGTGTAATGTTTAAAGGGTAGAGATAAACACGCTCTTTTCTTACGTTGGCACGGACACCAATCAGATCCCTTTCATCAGCAATTACATAAACCAGGGGATAATTTTTCAAAAAACCGCCAAAGGCAGACCAGGATTGATTTTGCCGTCTGCGAGTTTCAATTGATATTGCCAGCCATCGCCCATTTTCGAAGCCAAAACTTAGGAAGACATGTGCGATAGCGTTTCCTGCCCAATATGATAAAACCAGGTCAGTAGCGATAACGTCACTCAGTTTCAACTGACAATCATACCAGTCCGGGGCAGGACGAGTTTCATTCCGATAGCTAAAATTTCGTATATGACTAATGTGAACATTATCACTGTCTTGCCATTCTATTGAGGCCACCCGGGAATACTCTTGCAGCCAGGGAACCATCTTATCGGCGTCATTTCCTTTATTTTTCATTATCATGTTCTATCCAACTGTTGTCTCCAGCGATGCAAGGGGATGCGGACGAATTCCTGGACCTTCAGGGGTTAATTTATGCATTCATACAAGGACTGGATCCGGGCCGTCGAACTCTATTACCGGTATATAAAGTAAGTCTCCGTTGTTGTCATGGAGCTGGGATATCCTTCCACAAAACAGTTGAGCCGTTGGGTTAGGATTTATGAAGAGAAGGGCGATTTATCCAGGGAATTAAAGCCAAGAGAACGCTATTCACGTGCACAGAAAATTGTTGCTGTTGAGCATTATCTTACTCACGGTGGTTGCCTGTCGTACACTCGCCGTGTCATCGGCTACCCCAGTAGCGAAATTCTAAAGCGCTGGATTGAAGAGTTTTACCCAAATGCGCGTCCCCTGGCCATTCGCTCTGGCACAAACAAATGCTTCAGCCGGGAAGAGAGATCTCAGGCCGTCCGGATACTGCCAGACATCGATGCATTTCCCCTGAAAACGACGGTTTTCTTCATTATCCTCAAGCAAATAAAGCTTCTTATCATACTGTAAAGTCAGGTTTTTTAGACCTGACGTTGTCCGCGCCAGGTAAATCTCGCCCGCAGGTTTTCGCCATTCTCCAGCGGGCGGTGTACGTCAAAATCGTAACATTGCAGACAGCTCAAATTTGGCCTATATTTAGACTTCTACTGTCTGTGAGGTTATTATGAAAGTTGAAACCATCAGCTACGTGAAGAAAAACGCGGCATCGCTCGATCTGGAAGAACCGATACTGGTCACTCAGAACGGGGTTCCGGCGTATGTGATTGAGTCCTACACCGCGCAGCAGGAGCGAGAGAACTCAATAGCACTGCTTAAACTGCTGACTCTTTCAGAGAAAGACAAAGCAGACGGTAACGTGTTCAGTAAAGAGCAACTGCTGGCGGGTCTGTAATGGCGGTAATGATTCAGTACACCAAAACCGTCAAAACCTGCATCGATGACATCGCCAGCCATCTTCGTCGTATCAACACCGCACCCAAAGACGTGATCAGTGGCATCATTGAGCACTTCGAAAAGAGGGTAGGTGATTTTCCGTTGGGTTGTCAGATTTGCCCTGAACTACTCAAAATAGGCTGCGCAAAATATCGGGAGTGCAATACTCCGGATGGCTACAGAGTCCTGTACTCGGTTGAGGATGATGTAATAACGGCTCATGCAATACTGTCCCACAGGCAGGATATTCAGAACCTTCTCTTCAAACGCCTGATTAGCGTTTGAGTGGATGTACAAGAAATTCTGTCCAGTTATCCCGCTTTTACCCACATCTTCTGTGGGTAATCAACATGTAGTATCCCGGCCAGTTGCGTTCGACACCATACATTTTTCATTTCGTCGTGGCGGATAATCAGTCGCTCAAAATCCGGCCATGAAGCCTACTATTAACGATCTGTGATTTCCCGTACTTCGTTCAGAGTTCTGAACAGGTAAAAATCCAAGATTTCTGTCCGGTACGTCCGGTTGAAACGTTCAATAAAAGTATTCTGCGTCGGTTTACCGGGTTTAATAAATTCCAGCATCACACTGTGCTCTTCAGCCCATTGGGCCAGCACCAGTGAGATCAGTTCTGGACCATTAGCGCGGCTGATAAACCCGGGTTCGCCGGCGTGAATGAGGACGCCAGAGACCGTCGGCAGTCATCCAGTTACGAACAGTTTCAACGGAGAGCTGTATATGGTGGCGTTCAGCCAGTTTTTCCGTCGCGAGCGTCGGACCAAAATCCGAATAGTGGCACCGAATAAAATCCAGGGCTTTGCAGCGGATCTCTTCATCGATCCGATTATTTGCAGGACGGCCACAGCTGGAAGACATGCGTACAAGACGCTGTACCTGACGAACGCTGAGTTCAAGAATATCAACAGAAGTGTTTATAAACACTATCGTTTATATCGTTAATTATTCAGGCTACGAGCCGCGCGCAGCCTGTCTCCAGAATGCCGCTTCGCGGCATGGAGGCTCCAGCCGCTGTCTAAGAGTACTCCGGGGATAAGGGTGCCGTGACCTGGCGAAGCCGGTACTTATCTGAAAGGGGTTCTGTGCCGGAACCCCAGAATATGTTTTTATTAAAGGCCGGGAAGCGGTACCCCCGGCCTTAATTACGTTTCCGCTATCAGCCCATCAACTGGAGAAGGTAGCGAATCAGCTCGAGCAGCGCGATCAACGCTCCAAGAACGATGATTGCTTTATCAATCATCCGGTTACTCCTGAAAGGAGTGAGAACACCGCAGCTTACTCTTACACGGCCTGTCACCACGGCTTATCTCCGATGTTAGTTAGAGACAGTCCCACTCCAGCCAGAGCACCTGAACCAGCACCACCCGTAATTCAGGTCAGGACTTGAAAGCGTTCACATCCGCGAAGCGGTTTGTAGTGATGTGATGGACGCCCCTCCCTAAGGTGTTAGTGCCATACTTTTACTGACTGCATTATTCCGGGAGTTACATCGCATGAACACGATCAGA
>NZ_FXAS01000005.1:0-236072 GCF_900177785.1 Cedecea sp. NFIX57
AAAGTTCTCTGAGCATGGCGGTCAGTCCGTTTTTTGCACTGACCTTATTAGATCAAAGTCCCGGCCTCACGGCCAGGACTTTGTCAGCAGTCTGAGGCCTGTCGTAGACAGACCTTTTACCCACTAAAACCGTGCTGGTGTCACTACACCTGCATGTTCATCACTTCCTGGTAGGCAGCAACCAGCTTGTTACGTACCTGAATGCCCATCGCCAGCGAAACGGAAGATTTCTGCAGATCCACCATCACATCGTTCAGCGCGACGCCCGGCGTACCGAGAGCAAATTTCTCCGCCTGGACACGTGCGGTGTTAGAGGTCTCGCTTATCCGCCCTAAAGCGGCCTGCAGCTCTCCAGCAAAGCTCACCGTTGGCGCAGCAGCCGACGCGGCAGGATTGGTCGCCGCCAGCGCGGTTGTCTGAAGTTGTTGCAGTACGCCTTCGATACCCTGAATTGCCATTTTCTCGCCTCACATTGATTAAGCGAGTGAAGATTACCACCCTGTCAATAGGATAAAGGCGTTAAATAGACGTAAAAAATAGAGCTAATTCAGCCATCGAAATTTCCTGAAACGAAAATAATGACACTGCCATCCATATGGAACTTTTGTCGTGTTTGTCGACCCGGGAGTCAGTCTTGTTCACTCATTACTCTAAAAATTCTGTCAACGCTAAGCCGCGAGGTGTGGAATGACCACTGCTGCTCAGGCGCAAACGCCGCAAAACAAGACACTTGAGTGGTTAAATCGCCTTCGCGCTAATCCAAGGATCCCGCTGATTGTGGGCGGCTCCGCCGCCGTTGCCGTGCTGGTGGCCCTGGTACTTTGGGCAAAATCTCCTGATTACCGCGTGCTTTACAGCAACCTCGCCGATCAGGACGGAGGCGCGATTGTTACCCAGCTTCAACAAATGAATATCCCCTACCGTTTCTCAGACAACGGTAGCGCCATCATGGTCCCGGCAGACAACGTCTATGACCTGCGTCTGCGTCTGGCTCAGCAGGGTCTGCCTAAGGGCGGCGCCGTCGGCTTCGAACTTCTGGATCAGGAAAAATTTGGTATCAGTCAGTTTAGCGAGCAGGTGAACTACCAGCGTGCGCTGGAAGGCGAACTGGCCCGCACCATTGAAACACTAGGCCCGGTGAAGAACGCCCGCGTACACCTCGCCATGCCAAAACCATCCCTGTTTGTTCGTGAACAAAAATCCCCTTCCGCTTCCGTTACCCTTAGCCTTGAGCCTGGCCGCGCGCTGGATGAAGGGCAAATCAATGCCGTCGTGCATATGGTTTCCAGCGCCGTGGCTGGCTTACCGCCGGGTAACGTCACGCTGGTTGACCAGGGTGGTCATCTGCTGACGCAGTCCAACAACGCAGGCCGCGACCTTAACGATGCCCAGCTCAAATACGCCACTGACGTAGAAAGTCGCTACCAGCGCCGCATTGAATCTATTCTTGGCCCAATTGTGGGCAACGGGAACGTGCACGCTCAGGTCACCGCGCAGATTGATTTTGCCAACAAAGAACAAACCGAAGAGCAGTATCACCCTAATGGCGATCCGGCCCAGACCGCTATCCGTTCTCGCCAGTTGAACCAGACCTCTCAGGTCAACGGTCAGTTCCCGGGCGGCGTGCCAGGTGCACTTTCCAACCAGCCAGCTCCGGCTAACACGGCACCGATTTCGACGCCGCCGCAGAA
Source organism: Cedecea sp. NFIX57 (assembly GCF_900177785.1). NCBI lineage: Bacteria > Pseudomonadati > Pseudomonadota > Gammaproteobacteria > Enterobacterales > Enterobacteriaceae > Cedecea > Cedecea sp. NFIX57. The sequence continues at coordinate 1,692 of NZ_FXAS01000005.1, forward strand.
CAACCAGGCTAATCAGCAGGCCAACAACGGCCAGCAGAATCAGACCAGCACCACCAGCCAGAACGGCAGCAGCAACACTTCGCGTGACGAAACCACCAACTATGAAGTGGACCGTACCATCCGTCACACCAAGCTGAACGTGGGGGATGTTCAGCGTCTGTCTGTTGCCGTAGTGGTGAACTATCGCCAACTGGCCGACGGGAAACCTCTGCCGCTCACCGCCGACCAGATGAAGCAGATCGAGAACCTGACGCGTGAAGCGATGGGCTATTCCGAAGCGCGCGGTGACACCCTGAACGTGGTGAACTCGCAGTTTACCGCCACCGAGGACGACATCGGCAGCAGCCTGCCGTTCTGGAAGTCTCCGGCCTTCTTCGACATGCTGCTTTCTGCGGGACGCTGGCTGATTGTGCTGATTGTGGCCTGGGTGCTGTGGCGTAAGGCGATTCGTCCGCAGCTCACTCGCCGCGCGGAAATTCTGAAAGCTGCCAGCGAAGAGAAAGAGAACCGTAAAGCCGAAGAACAAGCCGTCGCCGTGTCGCTTAGCCGTGATGAACAGCAACAACAGCGTAAAGCTAACCAGCGCCTGAGCGCCGAAGTCATGAGTCAGCGTATTCGTGATATGTCCGACAACGATCCTCGCGTAGTTGCGCTGGTGATCCGCCAATGGATGAGTACTGAAATATGAGTATTACCGGAACCGAAAAGAGCGCCATCCTGCTGATGACCATTGGTGAAGACCGCGCCGCCGAGGTGTTCAAACACCTTAGCCCGCGTGAAGTGCAGCATTTAAGTGCGGCGATGGCGAACACCCATCAAATCTCAAACAAACTGCTGACCGAAGTGCTGGCCGAGTTTGAGCAAGAAGCCGAACAGTTCGCGGCGCTGAGCATCAACGCCAACGACTACCTGCGCACCGTGCTTATCAAAGCGCTGGGCGAAGAGCGTGCCTCCAGCCTGCTGGAAGACATTCTCGAAACCCGCGACACCACCAGCGGCATCGAAACGCTCAACTTTATGGAGCCGCAGAGCGCCGCCGACCTTATTCGCGACGAACACCCGCAGATCATCGCCACCATTCTGGTTCACCTCAAGCGTGGCCAGGCGGCGGATATTCTGGCGCTGTTCGACGAGCGCCTGCGCAACGACGTCATGCTGCGTATCGCCACCTTTGGCGGCGTCCAGCCGGCCGCGCTGGCAGAACTGACCGAAGTACTGAACAACCTGCTCGACGGCCAGAACCTCAAGCGCAGCAAAATGGGCGGCGTGAGAACGGCGGCGGAAATCATCAACCTGATGAAAACCCAGCAGGAAGAAGCTGTTATTACCGCCGTGCGCGACTTCGACGGCGAACTGGCGCAGAAAATTATCGACGAGATGTTCCTGTTCGAAAACCTCGTCGCCGTGGACGACCGCAGTATTCAGCGTCTTCTGCAGGAAGTGGAGTCCGAATCTCTGCTTATCGCCCTCAAAGGTGCAGAGCAGGCGCTGCGCGAGAAGTTCCTGCGCAACATGTCCCAGCGTGCTGCGGACATCCTGCGCGACGACCTTGCCAACCGCGGCCCGGTACGTCTGTCGCAGGTGGAAAACGAACAGAAAGCTATCCTGCTTATCGTGCGTCGCCTGGCGGAGACCGGCGAGATGGTGATCGGCACCAGCGAGGATACCTATGTCTAATACGCTGCCATGGAAACGCTGGACGCCTGAAGATCTCGCCTTCCCTTCGCCGGTGTTCGAAGAGATTGTGATGCCGGAAGCCACAGCTGAGCAGGAAGAGCCGGAAAGCGAGCCGGACCTCCAGCAAACGCTGGCGATGATGCAGGCCCAGGCCCGTGAACAGGGCCACAGCGCGGGCTTTGCCGCCGGGCACGATCAGGGCGTCGAAGAAGGCCGGAAAGCGGGCTTCCAGCAAGGGCTTGAGCAGGGCATCAATGAGGCCCGCCAGCAGCAGGCGCCGGTACACGCCCGTATGCAGCAATTGGTGAGCGAATTCCAGTACACGCTGGACGCGCTGGACAGCGTGATCGCCTCCCGCCTGATGCAAATGGCGCTGGAAGCCGCGCGGCAGGTCATTGGCCAGACGCCTGCCGTGGATAACAACGCGCTGATCAAACAGATTCAGGGCCTGCTGATGCAGGAACCGCTGTTTAGTGGCAAACCGCAGCTGCGCGTACACCCGGATGATCTGCAGCGGGTGGAAGAGATGCTGGGTGCGACCCTAAGCCTGCACGGCTGGCGTTTGCGCGGTGACCCAAGCCTGCACCAGGGCGGCTGCAAAGTCTCCGCCGATGAAGGCGACCTTGACGCCAGCGTGGCGACCCGCTGGCAAGAGCTTTGCCGTCTGGCCGCGCCGGGAGTGCTCTGATGACCGCGCGCCTGACCCGCTGGCTGAACACGCTCGATAATTTTGAAGCGCGGATGGTCGAACTGCCGTCCGTTCGCCGCTACGGCCGCCTGACCCGTGCCACCGGTCTGGTCCTGGAGGCCACCGGCCTGCAGCTGGCGCTGGGTGCGACCTGCATCATTGAGCAGCACGATCGCGAAGTCGAATGTGAAGTCGTGGGCTTCAACGGCCACAAGCTGTTCCTGATGCCGCTGGAAGAAGTCGAAGGCATTCTGCCCGGCGCCAGGGTTTATGCCCGTTCCGCGACATCCGAAGGTCTGCACAGCGGTAAAAAACTGCCGCTTGGCCCGGCCCTTCTGGGACGCGTGCTTGACGGCAGCGGCCGCCCGCTCGACGGGCTGCCTTCGCCGGATTCCGACCTGATGGGCGCGCTGGGTGCGGCCCCGTTTAACCCGCTCCAGCGTACCGCGATTGAACATGTTCTTGACGTCGGCGTTCGCCCGATTAACGCCCTGCTGACGGTGGGTCGCGGGCAGCGTATGGGCCTGTTTGCAGGCTCCGGCGTCGGTAAAAGCGTCCTGCTCGGCATGATGGCGCGTTACACCCAGGCAGACGTGATCGTCGTGGGCCTGATTGGCGAGCGTGGTCGCGAAGTAAAAGACTTTATCGAGAACATTCTCGGTGCCGAAGGCCGTGCGCGTTCGGTTGTGATTGCCGCCCCAGCGGACGTTTCTCCGCTGCTGCGTATGCAGGGTGCCGCCTACGCGACAAGAATCGCCGAAGATTTCCGCGATCGCGGCCAGCACGTCCTGCTGATTATGGATTCACTGACGCGCTACGCCATGGCCCAGCGTGAAATCGCCCTCGCCATTGGCGAGCCTCCGGCGACCAAAGGCTATCCGCCTTCGGTCTTTGCCAAGCTCCCGGCGCTGGTTGAGCGTGCGGGGAACGGCATTCACGGCGGCGGCTCAATTACCGCGTTTTATACCGTACTCACCGAAGGCGACGATCAGCAGGACCCGATTGCCGACTCCGCGCGAGCCATTCTTGACGGCCACATTGTGCTGTCGCGCCGCCTGGCAGAAGCGGGCCACTACCCGGCCATCGACATCGAAGCTTCTATCAGCCGTGCCATGACATCGTTGATTACCGAGCAGCATTACGCCCGGGTACGTCGTTTCAAACAGTTGTTATCCAGCTTCCAGCGCAACCGTGATTTGGTGAGCGTGGGGGCTTACGCCAAAGGCAGCGATCCGATGCTCGATAAGGCCATTGAACTGTGGCCGCATCTTGAAGCCTTCCTGCAACAAGGCATTTTTGAACGCGCAAACTGGGAAGAAGCCAGCCTCGCACTGGAGACGCTTTTCCCCACGGTTTGATGAGAGGTGACCATGAACCAAAACAGCGCACTGGATACTTTGCGTGAACTCGCCGCCCAGGAAGTGGAAAAAGCAGCGATTCGTTTAGGGGAGATGCGCCGGGGTTGCCAGCAGGCGGAAGAGCAACTCAACATGCTGATTAACTATCAGTTTGAGTACAGCAACAGCCTGAATGACAACATGAGTCAGGGGATTGCCAGCACGCGCTGGCAGAACTATCAGCAGTTTATACGCACGCTGGAAAAAGCCATCGAACAGCACCGCCAGCAGCTGATGCAGTGGAGCAATAAAGTCGACCAGGCATTAGGCGCGTGGCAGGAAAAACAAAAGCGCCTGCAGGCATGGCAAACCTTGCAGGACAGAAAGGCAGCAGAGCTGTTGCTCGCAGAGAACAGACTCGATCAGAAGCAGATGGACGAATACGCCCAGCGGGCCACATTGAGGAAAGGTGAATGATCACATTGCCAAAAATTCTGTTAAACACCGGGGCCGACACCGCTGCCGCCGGGGATGCAAAAGGCGCGGACGGCAAAGGCTTCGGTGAAGACTTCCTGACGCTGCTTGGCAAAGCTTTGCCGGGTAATGTCGCTTTGGAGGACGGCAAATCGCTGCTTCTGGGCGCGGCGTTAAGCAAAGTTGCCGCGGCCAATGCGGCAAAAGGTGATAGCAAAGACGGCCAGGCGGCCCTGACTGAGCTGTTAAACTCGCCGGAGCAACCTGAAGCACTTTCCGCCCTGCTCGCCTCCCTCGGCAAAACAGAAACGACTGATAAGCCCGATGCAGCGCTGAAAGACGCCAAAACCGATAAGCCGCTGAGTGATGCAGAGCTACAAACGCTGAGTGCACTGTTCGCCATGCTGCCTCAGCCTGTCACCGCTGCGCAGGGCGTGACGCTGCCTAAAGCCGCAACCGATACGGCATCGCTGTCCGCCCTGACCTCCGCGGCCGGCACGACTACCGGTAAAAACACCGTGGACAGCCTGCTGCCTGCTGACAACGGCGGCAAGAAAGCCGCACCGGCGGGGGCAACGCTTGCAGACAGTAAATCTGTTGCCGCCAACGCCCCGGCTGCAGCCCAGCCGCAGGGGGATGACAAAGCGCAACTGGTTGCTAACAACACGCCAGACAGTCGCGACAACGCGGCTCCACAGGCAAATAACACCGCCCCTGTTACCGCCCAGATAACCCCGGCCATCAGCAGCGCCACCGTGGCAACCCCAACGACAACGCACATCGCCACGCCGACGGCACCGATGATCAGCGCCCAGCTGGGCAGCCACGAGTGGCAACAGCAGATTTCTCAGCACGTTACGTTGTTTACCCGCCAGGGCCAGCACAGCGCCGAGCTGAGATTGCACCCGGAAGATCTCGGTCAGGTGCAAATTAGTCTAAAACTAGAAGATAACCAGGCACAGCTGCAAATGATGTCCCCGCACAGTCACGTGCGGGCTGCGCTTGAAGCAGCGTTGCCTTCACTGCGTACTGCGCTGGCTGAAAGCGGCATCCAGCTTGGCCAGAGCAACATCAGCAGCGAAAGCTTCGCTCAGCAGCAGTCCGGCCAGCAGCAACAGCAGCAAAGCGCCCGCAGCGGGGAGCGTTTCTCCCTGAGCGGTAACGACGCAGAACCGCTGCCGGTGGCCGATAGCCTGCAGCGCCTGGCAAGCAGCAACGGCACGGTGGATATCTTCGCCTGAGCCCCGTTAAAGGGTAAACGCCAGAGCTAGCGACAATAAACGTGTGTTTTCCGGGCTTTGACCGCCCGGAGACACGGGATAATTGCTATTCAGCAGTACCGATACAGGAATAAAGCGTTCAATGACTGATACCGCTATCACGAAAGGCCGTAAGCGCGCCATCTGGGTGCCGATACTGGTTCTTATCACACTCGCCGCGTGCGCCACCGCAGGCTACAGCTACTGGCGCATGCAGCAAACGCCAGCCACAGCCCAGGCTAAAGCGCCTGAGCCACCGCCTGCGCCTGCGCCTGTATTCTTCGCTCTGGATACGTTTACCGTCAATCTGGGTGATGCGGATCGCGTGCTGTACATTGGCGTCACGCTGCGTTTAAAAGATGAAGCGACCCGTCAGCGTCTGAGCGAATTCCTGCCGGAAGTCCGCAGCCGTCTGTTGCTGCTGTTCTCTCGCCAGGACGCCAATCAGCTTGCCACCGATGCCGGCAAGCAGAAGCTGGTGGAAGCGATTAAAACTACTCTGGCGCCGCCTCTGGTCGCCGGGCAACCTCAACAGGTAGTCAGCGACGTGCTGTATACCGCCTTTATTTTGCGGTAAGTCCATGGGCGACAGTATTCTTTCTCAGGCCGAAATCGATGCGCTGTTAAACGGCGACAGTGAGAATAACGACGAGCCGAAGGCCAGGGCACCGGGCGAATCCGATATTCGTCCCTATGACCCTAATACCCAGCGTCGCGTCGTGCGTGAGCGCCTGCAGGCGCTGGAAATTATTAACGAGCGTTTTTCTCGTCAGTTCCGTATGGGGCTGTTTAACCTGCTGCGTCGTAGCCCGGACATCACCGTCGGGGCCATCCGTATCCAGCCTTATCATGAGTTTGCCCGCAACCTGCCGGTGCCAACGAACCTGAACCTGATTCACCTGAAACCGCTGCGCGGCACCGGGCTGTTCGTGTTTTCACCCAGCCTTGTGTTTATTGCGGTAGACAACCTGTTTGGCGGGGATGGCCGCTTCCCAACGAAAGTGGAAGGCCGGGAATTTACCCACACCGAACAGCGCGTGATCAACCGTATGCTGAAACTTGCGCTGGAATCCTACAGCGATGCGTGGAAGGCGATTTATCCGCTGGACGTGGAATACGTTCGTTCGGAGATGCAGGTCAAATTTACCAATATCACCACGTCGCCTAACGACATCGTGGTTAACACCCCGTTCCACGTCGAAATTGGCAACCTGACCGGTGAGTTCAACATCTGTCTGCCGTTCAGCATGATTGAACCGCTGCGCGAGCTGCTGGTGAACCCTCCGCTGGAGAACTCCCGTCAGGAAGATCAAAGCTGGCGCGACACCCTGGTGCGCCAGGTGCAGCATTCCGAGCTGGAATTGGTGGCGAATTTCGCCGATATCCCGCTGCGGTTGTCCCAAATCCTAAAACTGAAACCTGGCGATGTGCTGCCCATCGAAAAGCCAGATCGTATTATCGCGCACGTAGACGGCGTACCGGTTCTGACCAGTCAGTACGGTACGATCAACGGCCAGTATGCCCTGCGCGTAGAACATTTGATCAACCCGATATTGAATTCGCTGAATGAGGAACAGCCCAAATGAGTGATATTAATCAACCGTCCGATGACAATGCAGGCTCAGTGGACGATCTGTGGGCTGATGCGTTAAACGAGCAGAAAAGTTCCGGGAAAAGTACCGCGGATAACGTCTTCCGTGCGCTGGAAGGTAATGATATTGCCGGCAACGTGCAGGATATCGACCTGATCATGGACATTCCAGTCAAGCTGACCGTTGAACTGGGCCGTACCCGCATGACCATCAAAGAGCTGCTGCGTCTGACGCAGGGGTCCGTGGTCGCGCTTGACGGGCTGGCCGGTGAGCCGCTGGATATTCTGATCAACGGTTACCTGATTGCTCAGGGTGAAGTGGTGGTTGTCGCCGACAAATACGGCGTGCGTATTACCGACATCATCACTCCATCAGAACGTATGCGTCGCCTGAGCCGCTAAATGACAACCCAGGCCACCGTCACTCAGCCGAGCGTCAACGCCAGCTCACCGCTCGTTCAGGTGAGCGGCGCACTGGCTGGCATTGTTATTTTTATTCTGGTGGCCGCCTGGCTGGCAAAGCGCTTTGGTTTCCACGGCGCGGGCGTCGGCGTAAAGAAGTCGCTGAACATTAGCGCCAGCGTAAGCGTAGGCCCGCGCGAGCGCGTGGTCGTAGTCGACGTCGAGGATGCCCGCCTGGTCCTCGGTGTCACCGCCAGTCAAATCACACACCTGCACACGCTGCCTCCGGCGCCGGTCACGGAGACGGTTGAAAAAGCGCCTGCCCCTGCCGATTTCCAGAAACTGATGAAGAACCTGCTTAAACGTAACGGGAAAGATTGATGAAACGTTTGCTGACGCTCTCGTTACCGGGCCTATTTTTGCTCCTCCCTGCGGCCGCCTTTGCGCAATTACCGGGCCTGATAAGCCAGCCCCTCGCCAACGGCGGGCAGAGCTGGTCCTTGCCGGTGCAGACGCTGGTCTTTATTACCTCTCTGACCTTCCTGCCGGCCATTTTGCTGATGATGACCAGCTTTACGCGCATCATTATCGTTTTTGGCCTGCTGCGTAATGCCCTGGGCACGCCGTCCGCCCCGCCTAACCAGGTGCTGGTTGGCCTGGCGCTGTTTTTGACCTTTTTCATTATGTCGCCGGTGTTCGACAAGATTTATACCGACGCCTACCAGCCCTTTAGCGAAGACAAGATCTCGATGGAAGTGGCGATGGATAAAGGCGCTCAGCCGCTGCGCGAATTTATGCTGCGCCAGACACGTGAAGCCGATCTGGCCCTGTTCGCGCGCCTGGCGAATACTCAACCGCTGCAGGGGCCGGAAGCCGTGCCGATGCGCATCCTGCTGCCGGCCTATGTCACCAGCGAGTTGAAAACCGCATTCCAGATTGGTTTTACCGTATTTATCCCGTTCCTGATTATCGACCTCGTGATCGCCAGCGTCCTGATGGCGCTCGGGATGATGATGGTTCCCCCCGCGACAATTGCCCTGCCCTTTAAGCTGATGCTTTTCGTGCTGGTCGACGGCTGGCAGCTGTTGGTGGGTTCATTGGCGCAAAGTTTTTACAGCTAGCGGAGAAAGAAAATGACGCCAGAATCGGTCATGATGATGGGCACCGAAGCGATGAAGGTGGCCCTTGCCCTTGCGGCCCCGCTGCTGCTGGTTGCGCTAATAAGCGGTCTGGTCATTAGCCTGCTGCAGGCGGCGACGCAGATCAACGAAATGACGCTGTCGTTTATTCCAAAAATTCTGGCCGTGTTTGTGACCATCGTCGTTGCCGGGCCGTGGATGCTTAACCTGCTGCTGGATTACATGCGTTCCCTGCTGACCAATCTGCCGAACACTATTGGATGATCCACGTTGACAGCACCCAGTGGCTTAACTGGCTGAGCCTCTATTTTTGGCCATTGCTGCGCGTGCTGGCGCTGATCATGACCGCCCCCATTCTGAGCGAGCGGTCGATTCCGAAACGGGTCAAGCTCGGGCTGGGGCTGATGATCACTTTCATCATCGCCCCTTCTCTACCGGCAACCGGAGTGACGATCTTTTCCGCCGCCGGTTTCTGGCTGGCAATACAACAAATTCTTATCGGTGTCGCGCTGGGCTTTACGATGCAGTTCGCCTTTGCTGCCGTGCGTACCGCCGGAGAAATTGTGGGCCTGCAGATGGGGCTTTCTTTCGCGACCTTCTTCGATCCCGGCAGCCGCCTCAATATGCCGGTGCTGGCCCGTTTTCTTGATATTCTGGCGATGCTGCTGTTTCTGACCTTTAACGGCCATTTATGGCTGATTTCGATGCTGGTCGATACTTTTCATACCCTGCCCATCGGCGGCGACCCGATCAACAGTAACGCCTTTATGGCGCTGACCCGGGCAGGCGGCCTGATTTTTCTCAATGGCCTGATGCTGGCGCTGCCGTTAATCACTTTGTTACTGACGCTTAACATTGCGCTGGGTCTGTTAAACCGCATGGCACCCCAGCTATCGGTATTTGTTATCGGTTTCCCGGTTACCCTGTCTATCGGCATGCTCATTTTCATGGTAATGATGCCGCTTATCGCCCCCTTTACCGAGCATTTATTCGGCGAGATTTTTGATCTGCTCGCGGATATAGTCAGTGAAATCCCCGCAAATTAATATCCATAACTTTTATAATGCCTCTCTGAGGATATTCCTAAAAAAAAATGTTAATAACATCCGCCAAGATATATCTGGCGCGGAATATAAGTTTTTACCTTGCTCACATTACGCAACATTCACTTTACTTTAAGAACATTCCTGGCAAATTATAGGCAACTTTCCGGGATAGTGATTTCGCCTTTTAAATTATTAATAATGGTTACCCATAAATAATTAGAACTGCGGAAAATGCGGCGGATTGGCTTTGCTCTGGGACTGACATTGTCACTCACGGTCAAAACCAGTACAGCTTTCAATCTGCGCTCCTGATTATTACGGGTATAACGCGCTTAGTGAGGGTTTGCTATGTCAACGATTATTATGGACTTATGCAGCTATACCCGGCTGGGGCTTGTCGGCTACTTAGCCAGCCGCGGGGTTAGAAAACGGCATATTGCAGATGTAGAAACGGTAGAACAGCTGGCACAGGCATGCCAGTCGCAGGCACCCAGCGTGGTGTTTATTAACGAAGACTGTTTTATTCATGACCCGGAAAGCAGTCAGCGAATTAAGCAGATCATTAATCAACATCCAGGGACGCTATTTTTAGTCTTTATGGCGATTGCTAATATTCACTTTGATGAATATCTTCTGGTCAGAGAAAATCTGCTGATCAGCTCGAAATCCATCAAGCCGGAATCTTTAGACGATATTTTATCGGAATACTTAGCAAAAAATGCACAATGTATTGGACATATTAATTTGCCGACACTTTCTCTTAGTCGCACAGAGTCCAGCATGCTTAAAATGTGGATGTCAGGACAAGGAACGATTCAAATCTCCGATCAAATGAACATCAAGGCAAAAACTGTTTCGTCGCATAAAGGAAATATAAAACGCAAAATCAAGACCCATAACAAGCAGGTGATATATCATGTAGTTCGTCTTACCGACAACGTCACCAACGGTATTTTTGTTAACCTCCGGTAGCTGACTTACGCTGCACCCTACGCCGCTTTGGCCGCAGTATTTAATCTCTGACGCCCGTCAGAGATTAAATACAAGTTAAACGACGCTCTTTTTCGTAACAAAACCGCAACCTTTGCCAAAAAAAGCAGATAAATCTCACTAGACTTACACCTTACCATTATTCATGGAGAGATTTGTTGCTATGGTAGCCGTTATTATTCTTGGCATTTTTATTATCAGCGTCGTCTACGCCCACTCCCGCGGCGTCGAAAAACAGAAGTTTTCGCGTCAGCTTTTTGACCACTCGACCTTTATGGCTCCGGTCAATATGTTCATGACGCGTTTCTCGCGTCTGCCGCCTGAACAGCCCTATTTCCCGACCAGCGACTTCCCGGAACTGCAAAAGCTGACGGACAACTGGGAAGTCATTCGTGAAGAAGCGCTGCGCCTGCAGGGCCACATCAAAGCGGCAGAAAGCCACAACGATGCCGGATTTAATACGTTCTTCAAGCGGGGCTGGAAGCGTTTTTACCTGAAGTGGTACAGCGACGCGCACCCGTCCGCGCATGAGCTTTGCCCGATCACTACAAAGCTGGTCAGCGAAATTCCGTCCGTTAAGGCGGCGATGTTCGCCGAACTCCCCGCAGGATCATACCTGGGCAAGCACCGTGACCCGTATGCCGGATCTGTGCGTTACCATCTTGGCCTTGCCACGCCCAACGACGATCGCTGTTTTATTGAAGTCGACCGGCAACGCCACAGCTGGCGCGATGGTGAGGCCGTGATTTTTGACGAAACCTACGTGCACTGGGCAGAAAACAAAAGCGAACAGACCCGTATCATTCTGTTCTGCGATATTGAACGCCCGATGAAATGGCGCTGGGCGCAGGCCGTCAACCATTGGGTGGGGACCACATTAATGTCCGCCGCCAGTTCGCCAAACAGCGACAGCGACCGTACCGGCGGGCTGAATCGCATCTTCAAGTATGTTCACGCGCTGCGCGATAGCGGGCAAAACCTGAAAAAGCGAAACCGGAAGGTGTATTACGCGATGAAATATTCGGTGATTACGCTGATTTTTGCGGCGGTGATTGTGCCAAGCGTGGTGTAGAAGGTTGCCCCCTCACCCTAACCCTCTCCCCATGGGGGAGAGGGGACTATCCAGAGCAAGACTGTTAGATTTCCCCCTCTCCCTCCCGGAGAGGGACAGCCCGGTGTTCATCTGTTAGATTTCCCCCTCTCCCTCCCGGAGAGGGACAGCCCGGTGTTCATCTGTTAGATTTCCCCCTCTCCCTTCCGGAGAGGGACAGCCCGGTGTTCATCTGTTAGATTTTCCCCCTCTCCTTCCCGGAGAGGGACAGCACGGTGTTCATCTGTTAGATTTCCCCCTATCCCTTCCAGGGAGAGGGCCGGGGTGAGGGTCAAACCCCAAAAACCTACTCCTCACTCTCCACAAAAATCCCGTCCGGATGGCCTGACTCATTAAAGAACCAAATCCCCAGCGGATAATCCTCCAGCGACACAAGATACATTGTACCTTCGTTAAACGGCTCCACCGCCAGGACTACGCCCGAACGTCGCGGGCCGCCATCGGTCTTCACGGTCACCCGATCATTGATTTTCATGGTTATTTCCTCCAGAGACATTGTTTGCCATTGTAGATCAAAAACCCTTTGAATGCCCTTACTCCGGGCTGGCTGGCACATTATCTGGAACGACTATACTTAAGGGTGGTAGTCAGCGAGGGTAAAGTGATGAAGACCGTGAAAATCAGCGGCAGCGCGGCGCATCAGACAACGGATGTGGATGTTGACGCACTGCTTGCCGCCATCAACGAAATTAGCGAAAGCGATATCCGACACGCCAGCAGCGAGGAACACCCGCAGCGAGTGAGCGTGGATGGACGAGACTGGCATAGCTATAAGGAACTGGCGGATGCTTTTGAACTGGATATTCGGGATTTTAGCGTGAATGAAATTAACCGCTAAGAAAAGCATCCCGGCCGGGGAGCCGGGATGAAAACTTGCTGAAGCAAGAAGCACTTGAAATTCGTTACATCAGGAAATCTGATGTGTTGACCACATTACCTTAAATTTTATTGAATACAAGGATATATTCTTTTCAAGAATGCCCGCAGCCGCACCTATTGACGCAGCGAATTTGATTCCAATGCCTTGTTAAATCGTTTTTTTAGACCTATGGCCCGCAGCACAAGGCCATTTGAGTGCTGAATAAATTAAGATTTATCCCAAACTGAGCGTTCTGATTTCGCTTGCCGTATTGGGACGAATGAAAAATAAAATCGCCTCTACCTCTCCCACAGGGTGACAAAAACATTACGCTTGCTTGAGCAAATCCCCTCTTCACCAACCGAATAAAACATCAGCAATGCTTATATGATATAGCGGCCACACCAGACCGGAAAAATCAGTCCTGGGTACAAACCTGGTTGCGGCCATTCTGTTTCGCCTTGTACAACCGTCGGTCCGCAATGGACTGCAGATGCTCAAAATCATAATCATGGCGCTCATGGGCGCAGCTAACCCCGAACGAAGCGCTGATTTTTAGGGCCTGTCCGGCCTGTAAAAGTAGCTCTTTGGTATTGATGCGGTGCCGAATCCGCTCGGCGACAGCGGCCGCCTCAGGAAGCTTCGTCCCCGGCAGTAGCACGCAGAACTCTTCCCCACCCACGCGCCCGGCAACATCCTCTTCCCGAAGGGAGGACGCAAGCAACGCGGCTGCATGAGATAACACCCTGTCGCCAGCGTGATGCCCGTAGCGATCGTTAATCCCTTTGAAGAAATCGAGATCCATCTGAATGACCGAGAACGGTTTATCCTCGCGCTGGCAGTCCTGCGCCATGCCGTGGGCGATATCGAAGAAGGCTCCGCGATTGTAGAGCCGGGTCAGGGTATCGTAATTTGCGCGCCAGCTTAACGTCTGCTGCAGCGTCAGCATATTGCTGACCAGCTGCCGGATAACCCGCCAGGAGATAAACAGCATCAGCGTAAAGAGCAGCCAGAGTACCGTCAGCACAATGCTGATTCGACCAAACTCCCCCTGCACGCCTTCGCCCAGGGTATGCACTTTGATCAGCACGCCGTCAAAGTTCCCAAGCTTCGCCCACGTCACGAAGCGGCTGTCCATTCGCAGCTCGCCCTCTTCTCCGCTTTCCATTGAGCGGGCAATCTCAGCCTGCTGCCTGGCGTTAAACACCGGCGACAGCGGGGCGCTATCAGCCGCGGTGGCAATGAGCGAGAAGTGTTTATCAAACAGCATCACGGTGCCTTCATAACGGTCATGAGAAAGCCCCTGAAGGAATGCATGCATGCCGCTGACAGGGAAATCCATGGCCAGCACGCCGTACCAGCGCTGATTGAGATCCAGCGGCACCGAAGCGGTAATAATCTGCCCATTTGAACTGGCGGGGTTATAGGTATGCGTCCACTGAAGGCCACGGCCGGGGTTGTTTTGCGGCGACTGAGCGCCAAAATACGGCTGGGCAATCAGCCGATAATAGAGCGAAACGATCGCCGGATCGTTTTCCGGCGGCGTACTTGAGAGGAAAAAGCCCGCTCTGGAGGCGTAAAATACGCGCCTTTGCAGATCTCGCTTGTCGTCGGCAAGCTGCATGATGTAGCTGAATTCCAGCGCCGCCTCCAGCTCAGGATAAAGCCAGGCCTCATCCCGGTCGAGCACGTGGCTGTGGCTGACAAACTCGTCGGAAACGCCGTTAATCGGCATCCCGCGATTAAGATCCAGCTTTAATTGCCAGTAAGGCTGCGTTCGCTGGACGGCAAAATCCGCCAGCGCCTGACGTGAAATATCGGTGGAAATAGGAGACTGCAGCGCATAGTGCATGGTGTTGCGGTAAAACAGCAGGTTATCAATGCTGTGCTGCAGCTGCCGGTCCAGCGCGGTGGCGATGTTATCCAGACTGTTGCGCTGGTTAGCAATGTAGGCGGATTCCAGCACCGCCACCTCACGCCAGGTGAGCAGCGTTGAGCAAAGAAACACGACGATAAAACAGAGGTTTACCACCCGCTGCGGTCGTTTATAGCGGCTTAAAAACCGCTCAAATGCATTACCGATCAAGGGGGATACTCCCTGGCCGCGGTTATCAGTTCCTTCCAAAAACCCCGGAAGAATGAAGTCTTTGCAGATTTTGCCACCGCGACAGCGCTTTGTCGAAGTTGGCCCACGCCGTGGGCGTAAAAAAACCCGGCAAAGCCGGGTTTAGTTAAGAAACCAAGGGCTTCATACGTGCTGATGCTCCATGGTTTCAACAGGCGTCAGGTCGTCCTCACGGAACGCCTCACGCTTTACGCCGTACCCGTCGTACCAACGGCACTCCACCATGCCACTGGAATAACCCGTGACAATCATGCGTGGACCACCGTTCTTACGCCGGACTTCATCGCTGACCACATAAACCATAGCCGCCTCCGGCATTAAGGGTGAAAACCTCTAAAGGTATAGCCAATGGTCAGCGTTTTTTCCTGAGTAAAGCGTTATTTTTCATCTCGAACTTAGTGTGAAGCGCTCCCGCGAAGGTGATTTATGCCGTTCACCACCAGCAACACAATACCGCCCGCGATAAAACCAAGCACCAGATTAACAAGTGTCGGGCCCACGAGCGCCACAACGCCACCAAACTGGCTCGCCCACTGCTCAATGCCGTGATGCAGCACCGGCACGCCGTGCACCAGGATACCGCCGCCGACGAGGAACATCGCCAGCGTCCCGACAAACGTGAGGATCTTCATTAGCCAGGGAGCAAGAACAAGCAGCCCTTTCCCCACTGCCTGAGCCAGCGCCGCACGTTTATCCGCCAGCCAGTATCCGAGGTCGTCAATTTTCACGATCATCCCGACCAGACCATATACGCCGATGGTCACCAGAATCGCGATACCCGCCAGGATGAGCACCTGGTTCAGCAGCGGCGCTTCCGCCACTATGCCGAGCGTGATGGCGACGATTTCCGCCGAAAGAATAAAGTCCGTGCGCACCGCCCCTTTCACCTTATCTTTTTCAAAGGCCATCGGGTCCTGAGCGGCAATCTCCTCCAGCCTCGCCTGCTTTTCCTCCGCGCTTTCTTTGTGCTTTCTCGCCTGCAGGCTGTGCAGCACCTTTTCCACGCCTTCAAAACATAAAAATGCCCCGCCCACCATCAGCAGCGGCGTAATTGCCCACGGCGCAAACGCACTGATGACCAGCGCCAGCGGCACCAGGATAAGCTTATTGAGGAACGACCCTTTTGCCACGCTCCAGACCACGGGCAGTTCCCGATTCGCGCGCAGGCCAGAAACCTGCTGAGCATTCAGAGAGAGGTCATCGCCCAGTACGCCCGCCGTTTTTTTTGCCGCGAGTTTGCCCATAACGGAAATGTCGTCCAGCAGCGTGGCGATGTCGTCGAGCAAGGTGAGTAAGCTACTTCCAGCCAAAATATCTGTCCTTATTGATGTCGATACCCAAGAGTATGAAGCAAAAAACGCGTCGGGAAAAATCGCCGCCCTTGTCAATAAAAATTAACATTATATCAACAAGTATAATGCTCGCTATCCGCCCGCTTTTGGCGTTAACTGTCGGCCTGAAATTGGTGTCTGGTGAGGGATTATGCGAGCTCGTTCTGGTCAATTAGTGCCGCTGATAGCGGCGCTGTTTGCGTTGTACATTATCTGGGGTTCAACCTATTTGGCGCTGGCTATCGGGGTGAAAACCTGGCCGCCGTTCATCCTCGCCGGGACGCGATTCATGCTTGCTGGCTCACTGCTGATGGGCATTCTGCTGCTTCGCGGCCACAAGCTGCCAAAACTGCGCCCGACGCTTAATGCCGCCCTTATTGGCGTGCTTCTGTTGGCCGTGGGTAACGGTTGCGTCACGGTGGCCGAACACCAGCATGTGCCTTCCGGCATTGCCGCCGTCATGGTTGCCACCGTGCCCCTGTTTACCCTCTGCTTCAGCCGCCTGTTTGGCATTAAAACGCGCAAGCTGGAGTGGCTCGGCATTGCCATTGGCCTCGCGGGGATTGTGCTGCTAAACAGCGGCGGCAATCTCAGCGGTAATCCCTCCGGCGCTATCTTGATTCTGATTGGTTCCCTGAGTTGGGCATTTGGGTCGGTTTACGGCTCGCGTATCGAACTGCCCGAAGGCATGATGGCCGGCGCGGTGGAAATGCTGGCGGCCGGGATTGTCGCACTCAGCCTCGCGGCGCTCACTGGCGAACGGCTGACAACGATGCCGGACACCTCCGGCTGGCTGGCGCTGGGCTATCTCGCGCTGTTTGGGTCGATGATCTCCATCAGCGCCTACATGTACCTGATCCGCAACGTCTCTCCGGCAGTGGCCACCAGCTATGCCTACGTCAACCCGGTTGTGGCCGTGCTGCTGGGCACCACTTTTGCGGGGGAAAACCTGTCGGCGATTGAATGGCTGGCGCTGGGGATCATTATTTTTGCCGTGGTGCTGGTCACGCTGGGGAAATATCTGTTCCCGGCCAAACCGGTGGTTGAGGCATGCGAAGTGGAAAAATAACTAGTCAGCGGCCAGCCTGAACTGGCCGCTGTTGTTTTGCTGGTGAATGCCGGTCACGTTAATTTCCGCGCTGTACCCGCCGCTGCAAATCCACTCTTCTAAACGTTCACACAGCGCCCGATCGGGCATTTTCTCGCGGCCACGCAGCGCGCATTCCCAGACGATTAAAACCCGCCAGCCCTGCGCGAGCAAAAGCGCCGCGTCTCGCTTATCCCGAATAACATTACGGCCTATCTTTTCCAGCCAGAACTCGGTACGCGTGGCCGGGACTTTAAACAGATGGCAGTCGTGGTGATGCCAGAAACAGCCGTGGGTGAAGATCACGCAGCGGTATTCATCCACCACAAAGTCGGGTTTTCCTGGCAGGGCCGCATCCTGAACGCGAAAGCTAAACCCACATTCAGCCAGCAGCGCGGCAAGGCGTTTTTCAATGGCGGTGTCGCGCGTGGCAATCGCCCGCATGTTTTTACTGCGTATCGCTTTGCTGTGTACATCCGCCATTTCTTTCTCCGCTTAGCGCTTTTTCACCGCTTGTTTAATCACCGGCTCCAGCAGCTTTGCTACCGCTGCAAACGCGGGAACGACGACGGAGTTGCCAAACTGGCGGTAAGCCTGAGTATCGGATACAGGAATACGGAACGCTTTCCCCTTCGGCGCTTCAAACCCCATCAGCCTGGCGCACTCGCGCGGCGTCAGGCGGCGCGGCCTGTTCACCTGGTTATCAGCATGGTTAAAATCAGCCTCACCCAGCGCTTTGTCCCAGCCGCGATCGACCAGGATCTCCGCGCCATCTTTGAAATAACGGGCCGACAGCGTTCTCGCGACGCTTGCCGGGTTCTTCGGGTCAACCAGACCGTACCCAAAGCCATTCCCCTTGGCCTGATGCTTCTTCGCATAGTTATAGAGGTATTTCCACAGCGTCGGCGTCAGCACATATTTCGCGTCAACCTCATCGTCCAGCAGTTCACCAAAGGTGGGGCGGCGAGCCGGATAAAAATCGCTCAGGGTTGTCAACGTCACCGCCGCATCCAGCTTCAGATCGCGGCGCGTGCCGACCAGCACAATGCGCTCGCGGTGCTGCGGCAGGAAGTTTTTACCGTCGACAATTTTCGGGTCGTCACGCCCGGAAACCGCGGCGTCGGCTACGTCGTAGCCTAGCTCGTCCAGCGTCTGCATGATTATGCGGAACGTATTGCCTTTGTCGTGGCTCTTGAGATTCTTAACGTTTTCCAGCACAAAAACCGGAGGACGTTTGGCGGCAATGATCCGCGCCACGTCAAAGAACAGCGTGCCCTGCGTTTCACAGGCAAAACCGTGCGCGCGCCCAAGGGCATTTTTCTTCGAGACGCCCGCCAGCGAAAACGGCTGGCAGGGGAAACCCGCCAGCAGCACATCATGATCGGGCAGCGTGGCCTGAATGTGCGCCGTCGCCTGCTCGTCCGTGACGTCGCCCCGGTTGCTGAGCGTCACATCGCGGATATCTTCATTGAACTGATGCTCTGCCGGGTCGCAGTACCAGTTCGCTTTATAAGTCTTCACGGCGTATTTGTTCCATTCGCTGGTAAACACGCACTGGCCGCCGATAGCCTCAAAACCGCTGCGGATCCCGCCTATCCCGGCAAACAGGTCAATAAAACGAAAAGCATAACGCCCGTGATGCGCCGGCGGCGACGGCAGCATACTTTGCAGCATCTGAACTTCAACTTCGGTTAAGCCCCGTGGCGCAGACTTGCCGTTATACCAGCGGTTCAGGGACTCACGCGTCCAGTCACCTCCCACCTGTCGCAGGCGCAGAGCGACGGTTTTTTGATCGTAGATTTCCAGTAACCGGCTGACCAGCGCGTGATCTTCGTCTTGCTGAGTTTGTTTATGGCGCTGTGCCTGAAGGGAGAGGTGTTCTGCTATCGCGTCAAGATCGTTCATCGTGAACCAAAAATGGGAAAAGGGAGTGAAACTGTATCACTGATTTGACCCAGAAAGAATGGAAACAGCCCGCAGAAATGCGGGCCGGAAGGATTAAGCCTGTGATTTAAAACGCTGCAGCACCTGCTCGTCCACCTGCAGGTAGTCGCCTTTCAGCTCGGCGCACAGCTTCGCCATATAGCCGACGAGGAAATCCGCATTGTGACGCGCCAGCGCACGCCCGGCTTCGGTTTGCATTGACTCCGGCAGGCGCAGAAGCTTTTTCTGAAAATGGTCCACCGAATACTCCGTATCGTCCAGCTCACGGCGATCGGCCAGCGGATCGTCGCTGTCGAACAGTGAACGCCCTAGCGCACCGGAGACATAAAACACCCGCGCCAGGCCTATCGCCCCCAGCGATTCCAGCCTGTCCGCATCCTGCACCACTTTCGCTTCCAGCGTCTGCGGCGCTATAGCCGCGCTAAAACTGTGGGCCCGCACCGCATGGGCTACCGCGTCATACAGCTCGCGTGGGAAGTCCGGGAAATGTGTTTCCAGAATGCGCAGCGTTTCCTGCGCGGCCTGTGTTGAAGCCAGATGGCGCTCCGGGTGATTCTTTGGCAGGTTAACGATGTCGTGGAAGTAGCAGGCGGTCAGCACCACCAGCCTGTCCGCCTCCGTCCCTTCCATAATATGCTGGGCGGTTTTCCATACTCGCCGAAAATGCGCCACGTCATGGGCTTTGTCGTCCTGCGCCCAGTTCTCAATCAGATACTGCTCAAACTGCTGCCAGCGGGCAATCGGCATACACGTACTCCCCTTCTCGTGAAAAGCGCCAGTCTGAGTATAACCAGATTTATGACAGGATTATGACCTCTTCGCGGAGCACATCCACCACGGCCTGCGCCGTAGCCGCGGCCAGCAGCTTCTCACGGAAGGATTCATGCATAAGTCGCCGGGCTAAAACTGAGAAAATCCGCATATGCTGAGTCTGCTCCTGCTCACTGAGCGTCAACATAATCACCAGCTGTACCGCCACGTCCCCTCCCCAGTCCAGCGGGTCTGCCAGCCGCAGTACGGATATACTGCTGCGGGAAATCGCGGCAGACTTACAGTGCGGAATGGCGATGGAAAAGCCCAGCGCGGTGGTAAATACCGCTTCACGCTGCCAGATGGCCTGTTCGGCGAGCGTCGCAGAAAGCGCCCGCCCCTGAACCTCAAGATTGTCCGTCAGCCGCTTAATCACCTCGTGCTTGTCATGAAGCTTTTCATCCAGAAACACCAGGGCCGGGCTAAACATGCCTTCTTCACTTGCGACCACAGCAGCAAACTTTTTGCACTCCAGTTCATACCAGCGCAGCGCCACATCATCGGGTCTAGCCAGCACAAAACCATGTCCGGCGCCCAGCAAATATGTCCCCTCTCCTGCGGCAAATAGTGGCTTCGTCGAAGCCAGGCACAATAGCGGCGTCGAAAGCGCACAAGCAAGTATTGCGGTATGAGACGTTTCGCCGCCTGTCGGCATCACAATCCCCCGCAGAGATGGCCCTTGCAGCATGAGCAACTGCCCCGGCGTCAGCACGCCATCGCTAATCACCAGCGTGTCTTCGTCCAGCTGCGGCAGCCCCAGCCGCAGGTCGCCGGTCAGTTCGGCCGCAATTCGCAGGCCTAAATCAAAAACATCCAGCTCCCGCTGACGCAGATATTCACTGTCGCTTTGCCGGAAAGGCTCCCGCAGTACGTCCACCGCTTTTGCCAGCGCGGCCAGCGTATTACGGGCGTCATGCTCGTCCAGCAGGCAATCTGCAACGGTTTCATCATCCAGCAACTGACTTTGCGCATCCAGAATCTGCGCCGCCTCACCCGCTTGCTGGCCGATCTCTTCCCGTAAACGCTGCCGTGCTGCCTGCAGCGCGACAATCAGCCGCTGTTGCTGCAGGGGAAAAGGTTCCTCATCGTGCCGCAGCGCCAGCACGTTAAGATCGATCTGCTCAACAAAAACGGCCTTTGCCAGCGCCGCCCCCGGACTAACGCCCTTACCTTGCCAAACTGGGGATGCACTTCGGGAAAGAAACACCGGCAGCGGTTGCTCTTCTTCAACGGCAGCCGCCAGCGGCGAGTCACTCTGCGCGAACTCATGCTCAATAAAATAGCCAAGCGCCTGCCAGGCCGCCTGCTCGTCCGGGCCTTCAATCAGCAGTTGGCATTCATCGCCAGCGGCAACATCCGCCCCCACCAGCGCCAGCACGCTCTTAGCATCACCCTGGCGTGACTTAGTCTGGTTCACTAACGTCACCGCGGAAACAAAGCGTGAAGCTTGCCGCTCAAGTGCGCTGGCCGGCCTGGCATGAAGCCCGTTCACCAGCGGGCAACGAAATAAAAATGTCTGCATGTTGATAGCCCCTTATTCAAATGAGCGAATGAGCCAGGAAACCGGCGTACCTGCTTCGACAGCGTCCGTTGGCGTGGCAGGTATTTCCGCCAGCGTAATCTGCTGCGGCGTAGCGTTTACTGCAGGGGGAAGGTTTTCCAGCACCGTCAGGCCTGGGTTCCAGCCTCGGAGCACCAACGCCTCTTCGTTTTGCGCTTTTTTCAGGGTGCTGAAATGCAGGGCACTCTCCCAGCTCAATACGCTGAAGTGCGGCGGGAAGATTTTTCCGTGGGGATTAGTGCGAAAACGAGACCAGCCAGAGTCCAGGTAGCCCAAAGTCGGGGTGCGCCATTGCTCGATGGCCCGCCAGAACGCTGGGCTTTGCCCGTCGTTCATCGGCATGACGGCAAAATGAAACTCGTGGCGACCGGGTATTTGTGATTCCGGGGCTGGCAGCACCATGCCCGATGCCCGTCCGGGCCGCCATTCCAACGCGGGCCGCCCGAGCCAGCCCACGCTGCGGAACAGGGTAATAGCCAGCGTATCCGGCTGCCCGACGGGGATCTCGTACTCCCGCAGCCCGGCGGTCACCACACCAAGGCCACGCCGTGCCTGATGCATCATCACCAGGCTCTGCATTGGCCACAGCGAAGCAGGCATTTCCGTCCAGTTTTCCTGCTGCCAGATCTCAAGCGCACGAGGGACATTTTCGCGCTCGATCAGGCCAAAAGGTTGATCGGCAAAATGGGTGGTCTGATGCACGCCGGTCGGTAGTTCAACCTGCAAACGGTGGTCACGCAGCGTGTTGTTCACTTCGACGTCAACATCCAGCCAGGCGCTATCGTGCGGCAGGGAAATCGTCATCACCGCGTCCAGCCGCGCGTCCAGCCGCCTGGCGTGGCGTGCCTCCGCATCCACCGGCGCAGGCATATGCAGCGTTAGCTGCAGGGTGTCTTTGAGCACACCCCGCGTAAGGATGGCCTGCTGCAGGCAGCCTTCGCTGCTAATCTTCCAGTCAACCGTCGGTGGCGAATAGTTATAGTTGTCCCCCGCGTCTTCGCCGTCGACCAGCCGCAGGATGTGCGGGTAAACTTCGCCCGTGCGTTTATCTGTCAGCGTAAGCTCTCCCGCTTTATGCTCCAGTCGTAGCCAGGCATTTTCCAGGCAATCGCTCTGCCTTGCTGGGATCTCAAACCCAGCGGCTTCTCCTTCCTGCAGGTAAAAAGTTTTATAGCCGCAGGCCGGTAGCGCCCTCGCCTCCAGCAAAATATGACATTTACGATACCAGGTTGTTGTGGTGCTGTTGGACAGCTCCTGCACCACCAGCGACATGTCCTGCGGCTCTTCATGCAGCAGCTGCCAGCGGCACGGATTACCCTCGCCATCCATGATGCGAAAGTCCTCTTCCGGGGTATAAAGCGTGAGACTCACCTGCGTATCGCGCCGTGCGGGCAGCGGGTTAAAGACCACGATTTTTTTCCCGTGCTGGTTCGCCTCAATCCCTTCCGCAAGCATTTTCATGTTCAGGTCAAACAGCTGTTCGGCACTCTCTTTGCCGGACTGCAAACGCCCCTTCACCATCTGGTTGACCCGGTCTGAATTGCAGCCGCCAATGCTGTCATGAGCGTGAGATTTCATCGCCTCCCGCCAAATGTGCTCCACCGCCTGTTGCGGATAAGACAACCCCAGCCGCCAGTTGACCGCCAGCAAGGGCTCCAGCGTCTGGCTGACAAACTGTTCCAGCGAGACATTGAGCTGCTTAATATCCATTCGGGTAGAGAAAATGCCGCGATGAATACGCATGTATTTGGGGCTGAGCAGCTCGCCGCGCAAAACAGGCAGCTTGTGCTCGTCGCTCCGCAGAGCGGCGAAGAAATCGCTGAAGCTGCTACGCCTGAAATGGTATTCACTCTGGCTGGTATTCAGTTTTTCCAGCGCAGCAGGTACCGCATATTCGAACGGCGACTGATCGTTGCCGTTGGGGAGCAGGAGGTGATTCGTGGCGGAAAAACGCGCCTGCTTTTCCAGAATCGGCGGTAATTTTTCAACCAGTTCCTGCGAAGCCGTGGGCAGCCACTTTGCGCAGCCGTAGCCCCAGGGGAGCACGGCGGTGAGCACCTGCTGCCCGCCCTGCGCCTGCCAGTTAAACTCACTGGTCGGCACATCATGCTCGCTCCACCCACGCCAGAGCACCGCGCTGTCGATAGCGAACTCGCGAAGAAACATCGGTAGCTGCGCGCTTTGCCCGAATGAGTCAGGCACATAGCCCACCGGCATATAGCTGCCCCAGGCTTTACAATCCGCCAGCCCAAGCAGCAAATTGCGGGTGATTGACTCCGCACCGACGACCAGGAAATCGCTCTGCGTGTACCACGGGCCAATCAGTACCCGCCCGTCGGTAATTAATTTTTGCAGGCGTGCCCGGTGCTCTGATGCCACCTGTAAAAAATCCTCCAGCATCACCGTTTGGCCATCTAAAATAAACGGCCCCAGTGCTTCGTCTTGTTCCAGCCGGGTGATTAAATCCAGCATAAAATAATAGAGCACGACTTTTGAGTCGTTCTCGGTGAAATACCACTCTCTGTCCCAGTGTGTGTGCTGAATCAAATGCACAGTCTTCATAACATCACCTTATTGACGGCTAAGGATAAATATTTAAGGCGTAGCTATTCCCGGCATGAAATACCGTGAAAGCACAACTCATACAGTCTGAAATAAATTAACCGGGCGACTAGCGCCCTACTTTAAATTTAGGCACGGCTGTCGAAGGTTTATTTTCAACGACAGTTTCACCCCGAAACACTAATAACGACCCCACAGCAATAATCCCCGCTCCGACAGCAATAGACAGCACATAAATGGGCCATTGATCTACCGCCAGCCAACCGTAAAACCCCGAAATCGGTGCATGGTTTACCGCACCCAGGCCGACGGCCAATGCGGCCCCGGTGGCAGAACCCACCACGTTGATGATGATAATTTTGGGGTTTGCCAGCGCGAAAGGAATGGCCCCTTCAGATACGCCAATCAGGCCCATCAGCGTTGAAGCCTTACCCGCCTCACGCAGTGAAGCCGGGAAACGTTTGGCCCAGATGAGCGTTGCGACGCCGAGGCCTATCGGTGGGACGATAATTGCCACCTGTGCGGCAGTGTTGGGATCGTAAATCCCGGAAGCTAGCAGCGCCATCGCGGTGGTCACCGCCGCCTTGTTCACCGGGCCGCCCAGATCAAAACCTACCATTCCGCCCACAACGGCGGCCAGGATGATTTTGTTCGTCCCGGACATCGCCAGCAGCCAGCTTTCCATCCCGTGATTCAGCGCCGCCAGCGGGCCGCCGATAATAAACGCCATCACTATGCAGGTCAGCAGCGTGCCGCCAACGGGCAGGATAAAAATAGGGCCAGCCGAGGCCAGCGCAGCAGGCAGTTTGATCCAGGTTGCCAGCGCCCGCACGATATAACCCGCGACAAAACCGGCGGCGAGCGCCCCAAGAAACCCGGTTCCCAGACTGCTGGCCAATAGTCCCCCCACCATCCCCGGCGCCAGGCCTGGCTTATTGGCGATAGCAAAGCTGATATACCCGGCGACCACCGGCAGCATCAGCGACAGCGCCAGGCCGCCAAATCCGTCGAATTTATGCAGCATCTGCACAATGATGCTCGCCGCCTG
This sequence comes from Cedecea sp. NFIX57, assembly GCF_900177785.1. Classification (NCBI taxonomy): domain Bacteria; kingdom Pseudomonadati; phylum Pseudomonadota; class Gammaproteobacteria; order Enterobacterales; family Enterobacteriaceae; genus Cedecea; species Cedecea sp. NFIX57. The sequence continues at coordinate 26,733 of NZ_FXAS01000005.1, forward strand.
GGCATGGCTGGCATCCCAGATATTATCAATGCCGTAGAGCGAAGCGCCGATGCGCGCAATGCCCATGATCACCGCCCCGGCGATGACAAACGGCAGCATCCACGACACCCCGGTCATAATGGCATTTTTGACTTCTTTGCCGGTCGACATCCCCGCCTCTGCCCTGAATTTAGCCATTTGCTATCTCCGCCTCTATCGCCTCAAATACGGCCTCGCCAAACTTGATAGGATCGGCCACGCTGCACTCTAGTTTCATCATGCCGTCAAAACGTTCTTTGCCGGTAATCGCCACATCAGCGGCGAGAATAACCGCGTCGGCCCGTGCAAGATCGTCAGCGGTAATTTCGTTTTCAACGCCCATGCTGCCCTGAGTTTCGACTTTCACCTCATGACCGCGCTGTTGGCCAACCAGGGCCAGCGCTTCCGCAGCCATGTAGGTATGGGCGACGCCCGTAGGGCAAGCGGCAACACAAACGATATACATAACAACTCCTTATCTGGCTGAAGAATGGCAATAAAAAAAGCACAATGGCTGAAAAGCGCATTGTGCTTTGGGGACGAACAACGGCCAGCATCGCGGCGTCTCCGGCATCACCACCGGCGTGAAGACACATCATCAGCTGATGCAGGCTGGAAATACGGCACAAGAACGAGAGTTCATAGCGTTTGCGAACGGCCAGGCGGTGCGGGCGTGCAACGCTTTGCCCTCTTTTTAATGACGGAGAATGTGAATAGCGAAGCGAATGATATAGAGTCTCTGCGCTGCACCATAGCCGGGACCAGTTCACGACACAGGCGTTATCGAGAGAATCAAAATAAACGGCGTCGTCTTTTTCCAGTTCACTCACGCTATTAAACCAGCAGCTATTATTCAGCCAAACGCGCGCCTTGTTGCCAAGCATCAGCAACATAAAGCGAAAAAGCGTTATGACCCGAACAATATAAACGCGCATAGTTTCCCCCATTAACCTTCCCGCAGTGTAGACAGTTCGAAAAATAACAAACGTGACTTTACGCACAGTTATATAAATACGAAAAACCCTCTTTTTATAATGGATAAATGACATTGAAATACACACGAAAAATTAAATGATGTCAGGGAAGAGAATGAAATAAATAGGCTGAGGCCAACGAAGAGTTTCAAAGCGGGAAGGTATACATCCTGAGCCACGCAAATGCAGGTGGCTCATCGGGCAATCTGGTTTCAACGCATTCGATTTTCCCTGGTGCGAACGGGATAAACACGCGGCCTTGTATACCACGCTATCCAGCCCAGTACCGCCGCCACGGAACCAAGCACCAGCAACCCCATCAGCGCGCCGAGAAGTTTGCCGCTGAAGGTGCCTAAATCGCCGCTGGTTACCCCGCTGACGACCCAAAAATAACGCACCATCGCCCAAACGATGTACAAACAAAAAGCATAGAACAGCCACAGCGCAATTTTGCCGCCGGGGCTGCGAGTTGGTTTCGCATCCATAACGTTCGACCTAACTTTTCAACTGAAACAAAAACGGGTTGTCGACGGCAGTTCCCCTGCCGCCTGAATGTGATTTTTATCACACTAACGGATTAGACGAACCGCTATAAGCGTTAAATTTTGTTTCAAATCAAAGTCTGCTTGGCATAAATCGGCTTTGCCAGTGGGGTTTGATTTAGCTTAAGGAAAATTCTTAATCGCGGTGAGGCCTCTAGAGAGATATCCGCACTCATGCGGGCTGGCGAATATTCCGTTCACTTCTAGTCTTGTTTCATATACAGCCACCGCACCGGTGAACGTCTTAGGGGAGTCACCGTCACTCCCCTAAGAACCCGGACTCCCGGCGAAATAAATCGACCGCTGAAGCGGCAGACCTCCGTTTTATCTCCCAGTCCTGGGTCGGCTGAGATGCGTTCCCGACGCTCTCAGCCTCCGGCCGTTCCCGACGGCCGGACCCTGGCCAGTCGGAGAGAAAACGGAGGCGATTTAAGCCGGAACCTTGCCTCGCTTCAATTCCGCAGCTACTCGGAACGTTAACGTTGCTTCAAGTCCTACAGTCACGCCCTTGTTCCCGGCTCTCATCGCCCCCGGTTATGACCCAAACAGGCGGGGTTGAGCTGTCGGGAACAGCGAAAGAGAGCGATCGTCGGGAACGAATCGCGAACGACCCCGAATGTTTGGGTGATAGCCGGTGGGTTTACCGCTTCAGCGGCGATGAGCTCGCCGGGCGCCGGGGTTTGTCAGGGGGCATGGCGTAATGCCACCTGACACGTTCACTGTAATGGTGTCAGCATATGAGAAAGAACTAAAAGTGAACGGAATTTCATTGTGCTAACATGACAATACGCTCCCTCGAAATCACCATAAAAAATACCCTTTATTCCCCTCCCTCAATATTTCCTCTCTGAAATATAAACGAACGAATTTAATTTCCATTAGCGGGTTGACAATAGTACTGCCCATGGGTAGATTTCACGGGCCGAAGTTGCGGCCTTTCCTAACCTGACATAAGAGACTAATGGATACTGAATTTAGTAGCTGCCCGAACATGGCCTTAATGGCGGTTCGGGAAAGTAAACATGAAATCGATTGTGATCACTTCTTCGTTTTGGTGTGTCTCGCCGGAGCCTGATGCTCTCGTGTTGTCCCACCTCGACCAGGGTTTTCACGGTCCCGAGGTGTGTTATGAACTTCAAATCTACCCTTTTTCCTGGTGTCAAAACAGTGACATCAACGCTGCGTGTCCGGCCGCCTCGCGATCGGGTGTTGTCCGCACGTAAAAAACAGTCAAACTCAATTTTCTCTTCGAAAATCAGTGAGTTGAATCAACGCATTACCAACTGGCGAGTCAGTCCTGTCACCGGCCAGCTGGAGCGTCGTTGCAGCTTCTCTGATGGCGAAGACCCACAAAGTCGACCCTTCGTAGCCTGATTCAGCCGTTACGCTGTCGGGTGCGTCTGCGCGCTATGCCGCAGTCCGCTTCCGTGCGCCACGCTGAGTTACGTCACTGTTGGTACCTGTTTATTCGCTGATGCTTTCTGGCATATTTTTCAGCAGGAATAAACACGTCCCAAGAAAAGAAAATATAAATTTCTCACCTGTTTATTTTTAATAAATAAATAGCGAGAAACCCTGTGCGAAATTAATTTAAAACCGATCGTTCATACGACATCGGGCTATTTTCGGCCGCCCTTAATCTGGCGTTTACCCTAAAGAGTCTGCTGCCGTCCGGCGACAGGAGCACCACCATGACTGTACAAACCAAGAACCGTAATAAAAAAAGCACGCTGTCTATGCGTGCCGCCCAGGAAGCCAAAAACGGCATCGCAGAAACCCTGGTCAACCTGAACACCACCCGGGAAGGGCTGCAGGAAGCCCACGCCAGCGCCCGGCTGGAGCGGGATGGCCTGAACGAAGTTGCCCATGACAAGCCGCCTCACGCGCTGGTTCAGCTGCTGATGGCATTTAATAACCCGTTTATCTACGTGCTCGGTATTCTCGCCGGGATCAGCTTCTTTACCGATTACTGGCTGCCCACCAGCCACGGCGAAGACGGCGACCTGACGACGGTGATTATCATCGGCACCATGGTGGCGCTCAGCGGCCTGGTGCGTTTCTGGCAGGAACACCGCTCGGCGAAATCTGCCGAGGCGCTAAAAGCAATGGTTCGCACCACTGCCACGGTTGTGCGTCGTGAACACGCGGGGCAAAAAGGAACCCCGCGTGAAATCCCGATGCGCGAGCTGGTCGTGGGCGACATCGTGCAGCTCTATGCGGGGGATATGATCCCGGCAGACGTGCGCCTGATTGAGTCCCGCGATCTGTTCATCAGCCAGGCCGTGCTGACCGGTGAAGCGCTGCCGATTGAGAAATACGACACCCTGGGCGATGTGGCGCAAAAGTCCGCGCACGATAAGGCGATCGACAGCGAAAACCTGCTGGATATCCCGAACATCTGCTTTATGGGCACCAACGTGGTGAGCGGCACCGCACAGGCTGTGGTGGTTGCCACCGGGCCACGCACTTACTTTGGCTCGCTGGCCAAAGCGATTGTCGGGAGCCGCGCGCAAACGGCCTTCGACCGCGGTGTGAACAGCGTCAGTTGGCTGCTGATCCGCTTTATGCTGGTGATGGTGCCGGTGGTGTTCCTGATTAACGGCCTGCTGAAAGGCGAATGGTGGGATGCCCTGCTGTTTGCCCTGGCGGTGGCCGTGGGGCTGACGCCGGAAATGCTGCCGATGATCGTCAGCGCCAACCTAGCCAAAGGCGCGGTGGCGATGGCGAAGCGTAAAGTCGTGGTTAAGCGCCTGAACGCCATCCAGAACCTGGGCGCAATGGACGTGCTGTGCACCGACAAAACCGGGACGCTGACGCAGGATAAGATCATTCTCGAGCACCACGTAGGCACCAACGGCCAGAAAAACGAGTCCGTGCTGGGGCTGGCCTGGCTTAACAGCTATCACCAAAGCGGCATCAAAAACCTGATGGATCAGGCGGTCATTTACTTCTCTGACAATGAGCCAAACTTCGTTAAACCGCAGGGCTACAGCAAAGTCGACGAGATGCCGTTTGATTTTGTCCGCCGCCGCCTGTCGATTGTGGTGAAGGATAGCCAGAGCAACCACCTGCTGGTGTGCAAAGGCGCCGTGGAAGAGATGCTTAGCATTGCCACCCACATGGAAGAGAACGGCAAGGTTGTCGCGCTGGATAATCAACGTCGTGACGCCATGCTGGCAATGACCAATGACTACAACAAGGATGGTTTCCGCGTCCTGGTGGTGGCCACTCGCGACATCCCTAAAGCCGAGGCGAAAAAACAGTACGGTACCGACGATGAGCACGACCTGATTATCCGCGGTTTCCTCACCTTCCTCGATCCACCGAAGGAGAGCGCAGGCCCGGCAATTGCTGCCCTGATGGACATTGGCGTGGCGGTGAAAGTGCTGACCGGCGATAACGCCATCGTCACCACCCGCATCTGCCGCCAGGTCGGGCTGGAGCCGGGCGAGCCGGTACTCGGCCCGCAGATTGAGCAACTGAGCGATGCCTCTCTTCAGCAACTGGTGGAAGAGCGCACCGTGTTTGCCAAGCTGACCCCGCTGCAGAAGTCTCGCGTGCTGAAAGCGCTGCAGGCCAACGGCCATACCGTGGGCTTCCTGGGCGACGGAATTAACGATGCCCCTGCCCTGCGTGATGCCGACGTCGGTATCTCGGTCGACAGCGGCACCGATATCGCCAAGGAATCCGCCGATATCATCCTGCTGGAAAAGAGCCTGATGGTGCTGGAAGAAGGCGTGATCAAAGGCCGCGAGACCTTTGGCAACATCATGAAGTACCTGAACATGACCGCCAGCTCCAACTTCGGCAACGTGTTCTCGGTGCTGGTCGCCAGCGCATTCATCCCATTCCTGCCGATGCTTGCGATCCAGCTGCTGCTGCAAAACCTGATGTACGACATCTCCCAGCTCGCGCTGCCGTGGGACAAAACGGACAAAGAGTTCCTGAGCAAGCCGCGCAAGTGGGATGCCAAAAACATTGGCCGCTTCATGGTCTGGATTGGCCCGACGTCGTCCATTTTTGACATGACCACCTTCGCGCTGATGTGGTTTGTGTTCAGCGCCAACAGCGAGCACATGCAGACCCTGTTCCAGTCCGGCTGGTTCGTTGAAGGCCTGCTGTCGCAGACGCTGGTGGTACACATGCTGCGTACCCAGAAAATTCCGTTCATTCAGAGCACCGCCGCCTGGCCGGTGATGATGATGACCGGGCTGGTTATGGCGATTGGGATTTACGTCCCGTTCTCTCCGCTCGGGCCGTTGGTTGGGCTGCAGGCGCTGCCGTGGCAGTACTTCCCGTGGCTGGTGGCGACCCTGCTCGCCTACTGCTGCGTGGCTCAGGGCATGAAAACGTTCTACATGCGTCGCTTCAAGCAGTGGCACTAATGCTGCGTTAAGTAAGGTAATTCGGTGCCGCTTCGGCGGCACCTTTCAGGCAAGTAACACAAGCGGAAAGCATCATGGAAAAGCAACATTCCATTATTTTCCTGATTAAAAATAAGACCATCGCACTGGTTGTCTTATTTTTAATGAAAATAACCCGCACCCTTCGCGTCCGCGCCCTGGCCTGGTTCGCCGGAGGGAAAATCAACTATCGACACGCGAAAGCGTTACTGAACCTCGCCAGCGCCATACATCGTTTTTCGATCAGGTTACTGCGTTTTGTTACACCACCCGCCCTGAAGAGGGGGAATTGATTATGTCCGGAACTACTCTGTTAATTAACCTGGCTGGCGCCATCGCTTTGCTGCTCTGGGGCAGCCATATGATTTCGACTGCGCTGCAGCGCGGCTTCGGCACGCCGCTGCGCAACTGGATGGGACGCCACCTTACCAGCCGCTGGACGGCTCTGTTCGCCGGGATCGGCATTACCGGCGTTCTGCAAAGCAGCACCGCGGTGAGCATGATGGCGACGTCGTTCACCGCCGCCGGGACGCTGAGCCTTGCCCCTGCCCTGGCGGTGATGCTCGGCGCTAACATCGGCTCCACGCTGGTGGTGCAGCTGATGAGCTTCAATATGGAAATGGCCATCCCGCTGCTGCTGTTGGCCGGGTTTGTGGTCTTTAAGCTGCGCGACCATTCCAACTTTGAGAGCGTGGGCTGCGCCCTGATTGGCCTCGGTTTGATGCTGCTTGCCCTGCATTTACTGAGCGGCACGCTGGCGGAAATCGAAGTCACCCCGGTGTTTCACGCCGTCATGCAGGGGCTGCAGGGGGATATATTAATTGCCCTGATGGTGGCCGCGATCCTGACGCTGCTGTGCCACTCCAGCGTGGCGATTATTTTGCTGATTGCTTCCCTCGCAGCCACCGGCGCGATGGGGGCAGAAACAGCGCTGATCCTGGTGATGGGGGCCAATATTGGCGGGGCGCTGCCGCCGGTACTCAACGCGGGCTCCGCCGTGGCTCGTCGCCTGCCCGTGGGCAACCTGATTGTTCGCCTGGCCGGCTGCGCGCTGGCGCTGTTACTGCTCCCGCTGCTGACGGATCTCGCGCAGAAGTCCGGGCTGAGCACGCCGCAGCTGGTGGTGTGGTTCCACACCGCGTTTAGTGCCGTACTCGCGCTGCTGTTTATTGGCCTGACCGCGCCGATGGCTCGTTTCCTGGAGCGTCTTTTCCCGGAAGAAGAGCGCGTGGGCGACCCTGGGATGCCGATGTATCTGGACGATGCCGGCCTCGAAGTGGCTTACATCGGCCTGTCCAACTCAGTCCGCGAATCGCTGCGCGCCGCCGACATGCTAACCATCATGCTGGACCGGCTGCTGGTGCTGTTTGTCACCCAGGAAAAGCAGGCCGCCGATGAAATTCGGCAGCTCGATCAGTCGGTGGATCTGCTCAGCGCTGCGGTGCGTGCTTACCTGGCCGATATCAGCCACGACGGGCTGAATGACGCGGATGCCGATCGCGCCCAGGAAATCCTGATGTTCATCATCAACTTCGAGCACGCGGGGGACATTCTTTCCAGCAACCTGACCCAGTTGGCAACACGCCGGGCGCGCCGGGGCGAACTGTTTAATGACTTTGAGTTGCACAATATTCGCCTGCTACACGCGGAGATCCTCACCAGCCTGCGCCTCGGCATCGCCGCGTTTATGCGTGAAGATTTATCCGCGGCCCATCAGCTGGTGCAGCGCAAAGAAACCATTCGTCAGCTCGAGGCTTCCGCCAGCCGCGAGCACTTCAAAAAACTGCGAGAGGACAAAAATGCCTGGGCGGAATCCGGCGACATTTTCCAGCGAGTGCTGCGGGACTACCGCCGCGTGCATCACCACATCGCGGCCGTGGCCTACCCGGTGATCGACCGTCTGGGCGATAAGTCGCTGCGCTTTATCGAAACGCCGCCGGACGCTTAAAAAACAATAACCGCCGCAAGGTGGACGAAGCATCTTTTCAAGGAAAGCAACGTTAAGGTACAGAAAAGTGAGAGTTTTAATCTGCGCAGGTCGGTTTTATGCCGACACCCACACCCTCACCCGCGTGCTGGATTTATATGCCAGCACGCAGACAATGAATGTGCTGATCCACGGGGGGCATCAGTCGCTCGGCGGGGCCATTGAAACCTGGGCTCGCGGCACCGACGTACACGTTATTCGCTACCCGGCCAACTGGGCGCTGCACGGCAAATATGCGGAGACCCGCCGCAATCTGTTTATGCTGGAGGACAGCCGCCCCGACGTGCTGCTGGCTTTCCCAGGGGGAGAAGACACGGCGGAGTGCGTACGAATGGCGCGCAGTTCCGGCGTGAAGGTAATAGAGATTTAATCCACCCGGGCTGCGGCAGGCTAATGTTACAGCAGCCCGTTTTTTTTAGGCCGCGACGGGTGCCAAGTTTACGTCTTTCAGGAATTCGGTAATGCGCGGGTTCTCTCCGCTGCGCAAAGCCTGAGGAGAGTCATCGCAGACGACGCGCCCTTTTTCCATAAACACAATTCTGTCCGACACGCTGAACGCGAAGTTCATCTCGTGGGTAACGATCACCATCGTAATGCCCTCTTCCGCCAGGTTCTCAATCACCTGCAGCACCTCATTCACCTTTTCAGGATCCAGCGCCGAGGTAGGCTCATCGAACAGCATGATTTGCGGACGCATCATTAAAGCCCGGGCAATCGCCACCCTTTGTTGCTGCCCGCCGGAAAGCTGGTGCGGGTATTTGTGGGCGTGCTCCAGCATGCCGACTTTGCGCAGCAACACGCAAGCCTCGCGCTTCAGCTCTGCATCCGTCGCCAGGCGATGGTAGTGCGGGGCCAGCATCAGGTTCTTCATCACCGTTAAGTGCGGGAACAGGTTAAAGCCCTGGAACACCATACCGATGTTCAGCCGGTGCGCGGCGTTTTCAACATACTGCGGCTTCTGGGCCCCGTGTTTTTCAAGGCGAATAAACGGCTGGCCGTTGATCAGGATCTCGCCGTTATCCAACTGCTCGAGGCCGTTCAGCAGACGAATCAGCGTGGTTTTGCCTGAGCCCGACGGGCCAATAACCGACACAACTTCACCGGGCTTGATGTCCAGGTTCACCGCGCCAAGCACCTCCACGTTGTTATAGGCCTTGTGCAGCTTGCGAGCCTGCAGCGCGGGAACATTCACTGCCAGTGCCGGGCGAGCAACCAGCCCGCTTTCCTGCGCGGCCATCGCTTCCAGTTCGGCTTCCGGCAGGCGGGCAGTTTTACGCTGGGTGACATCCAGCCTTTTTTCCAGCAGCTTCAACAGGAAATCAAACACCGTGACGATGAAAACATAATAGAAAGCCACCGCCGCCATGGTCTCCATCACCAGGAAGTTTTGCGAGTAAAGCCGCTGCCCAACCATCAGGATCTCGGTCAGCGAAATCACCGACACCAGCGAGCTAAGTTTCACAATGGAGATGTATTCGTTCGCCAGTGACGGCAGCGCCACCCGCAGCGCCTGCGGCACGATAACCAGCCACTGAATGCCCGCATAGCGCAGCCCCAGGGCATGGGCGGCCTCACGCTGCCCGCGAGGAATAGCCAGCAGGCCACCACGGTGAATCTCGGCAATGTAGGCCGTTTCACTCAGCACCAGCGCGATAAGCCCGGCCCAGAACGGGTCGCTTAACAAAGCCGAGCTGCCGGGCAGCGCCTGAGGCAAGTTGTAGACAAAAATCAGCAGCACCAGCAGCGGCAGGCTGCGAAACAGCCAGATATAGGCCCGCGCCGGTAAAGAGAGCCAGGGAGAGGCCGCCTGTTTGCCCAGCGCCAGCAGAAAGCCCAACCCAATGCTGATGACCCAGCTCAGCAGGCTCAGCTTAATCACGGTCCAGGTTGCCAGCCAAAAATCAGCGTTGCTAAACAGGCTGAATAAATAGTTCCAGTCAAAAGACATATCCGCACTCCCCGGCGATGAAAATTACAAACTGCTGGCCTGAATTTCGGCTTCGGACGGCTCCGCCAGGTGATACTTTTTCACTAAGGCCGAGTATTTGCCGCTCGCTTTAAAGGCCGCAATGCCGTCGTTCAGCGCTTTTTTCAATTCAGGGTTGGTTTTACTCACGCCAAGCCCCACCAGCACCGGGTACAGCAGTTCGGCCGAGGTTACCGTCAGCCGCCCTTTCATTTTGTCCACCACCTGGCTGGCTACAGCGGCGTCGGTCATCTGCACTTCAACCGCGTGGGAAAGCAGCGCCTGCGTGGTTTGTGGGTCGGTGGAGAATTCGCTGACCGTAATCGGCTTCAGCCCCTGCTTCACGCAGTAATCCGCCGACAGCGTGTGCAGTTTTTCCAGCCAGTAAGTGCCCTGCATCGACCCGACTTTATGCCCGCAAAGCTCTTCTGGCTTGGTTGGCTTGAAGCTGGCGTTGCTCAGTGTCAGCAGCGACTCACCGGTTTTCAGGTACGGCACCATGTCGATCACTTTCTGGCGCTCCGGGGTGATAAACAGCGCGGAGGCAATCAGCTCGAAGCGCTTCGCCTGCAGGCCGGGGATCAGGCTGGTGAAACGGGTATCCACGTAATTGGGCTTCAGCTTCATCGCTTCGGCCACACCGTTGATAAATTCAATATCGAAGCCCGCCGGGGTTTTGCCGTCGAGGTATTCGTAAGGCGGGAAGGTAATGTCACTGCCCACCGTAAGCTGCCCGGGGGTCATCACGGCCGCCTGAGCCCCGCCGCTGAGCAGTAAAGGCAGCGCCGCCGCCATGCAGGAAAATAACGCCTTGCTGTGTGAGGATGTAAACATGCGATGACTCCAGTGCAGGTGGTTAATCATTTTTATGGATGCCAAAACGGCGGCGCCTTAAACAACGTATGATTTTCGCGCCGGGGAATGCCTTGCAATATATTCGCCAGGACGATAATCACTCGATGAGCGTTTGCGATGGGGCCATGCTGCAGGAGAAGCGCGTCGGGATAAAGGACGAAAAATATGCCTTACCTCTATAAAAAATTGTTTTAATGCAATAGTTATTTTTTTGCACCAGCGCAGCACAAGGTATTAATCCCCCGAAGAAAAGCCAATAAAGACATATTTCAGGCAGATAATAGTGGCTCAAAATATTTACCCGCACCAAAAAAGTGCAGATTATTTTCCCTCTGCCACTTTTTGGGGATGATTCCTAGTTAATAAAAATAAAAATATTTTTTCAGGGCATGATTTTTATCGTTTGCGTCTACCGAGGTAACACCTGGCATGGGCCTTGCTGCAGATTGACTGAATAGCCTGAAACTCTCTTCGAGGCTGCATTGACAATAAAAAAGCGGGGTTAGCGCCATGACACATTTCACGCTCAAGCAGCTCAAGTACTTTGTCACCGTCGTGGAGGCGCAGAGCATCGCCGAAGCCTCAAGGCAGCTGCATATCGCCCAGCCTTCCGTTTCCATTGCCATCAAAAACCTGGAAGACACCTTTGAGCAGCAGTTTTTTATTCGCCACCACGCGCAAGGGGTTTCGCTCACGCCCGGCGGGCTGCGGTTTTATGAAAAAGCCCGCGAGCTGCTGCGGCTTTCATACCAGTTTGAGCAAAATGCCAAAGCGGATAACGACCTGGTTTCCGGCACTATCGCCATCGGCTGCTTCGAGTCCGCGGCCCCGCTTTATCTGCCTCGCCTTATCGCCGGGTTTCGCAAGCTTTACCCTGACATTACCATCCGGCTGTACGACGGGGAGCAAAACGAGCTGACCCACGGGCTGCACCGCGGGCGCTTCGACCTGGCGTTTATGTACAACCTGGAGTTAGAGAGCACGCTGCACACCGAAAAACTGAACGCCCCGCAGAAGCCTTACGCTCTGCTGCCTGCAGACCATCCGCTGGCGAAAAAAACCACCGTGACGCTCAAAGAACTCAGCCGTGAACCGATGATCCTGCTGGACGTCATTCCCAGCAAAAGCTACTTCATGAACATTTTCACCGACAAAGGGCTGCACCCGGAAGTGGCCTACAGTTCGCCGTCGATTGAAATGGTGCGCTGCATGGTCGGCCAGGGCATGGGTTTTTCGGTGCTGGTCACCCGCCCCTGCACCGACATAACCTATGACGGCCAGCGCGTTAAGCAAGTGGAAATCATTGATGATATGGCGGCCTCCACGCTGGTGATGGCTTATTTACGCAATAACGAGCCAACCCGGCCGACGCGCTTATTTATGGATTACTGCCGCACTTTTGAGCTGATGCCGGAAACCCTGGCCGAAAATTAAAAAGAGGTGTTTCACCGTATTAAAATACAGAAAATTCATAGCCTCCAGATTGAGGCTACTTTATTTATACCTTATCCCTAGATTTATAATATTTTACGGAATGTCTGCCGCTTAATAACCTTGTGCCATAGCGAAGCTGCGCTGAATCTTATTTCCCGAGCACCAAGGAAACAGACATGACCGAAATAAAAACACTGACAGATACCCTTGTGATTGGTGCCGGCCAGGCCGGGATCGCCATGAGCGAGCACCTGACGCGCCTCGGCATTCCCCATCTGGTGCTGGAGAAAAATCGCATTGCCGAAGCCTGGCGCAGCGGCCGCTGGGATTCACTGGTCGCCAACGGCCCGGCCTGGCACGACCGTTTTCCTGGCCTTGAGTTTGACGCCGCCGACCCGGACAGTTTTATCCCCAAAGATGAGGTGGCGAGCTACTTCGAAAACTACGCCCGGAAATTTGAAGCACCGGTAAAAACGGGCGTGGAAGTGAAAAGCGTGACGCGCCATCACGGCAGGCCGGGTTTCACGGTGGAAACCAGCGACGGCATTGTTGAAGCCAAGCATATCGTAGCGGCCACCGGGCCTTTCCAGCGCCCGATCGTCCCGGCCATTGCTCCGGCAGATGACGGGCTGCATCAGATTCATTCCGCCGCCTACAAAAACCCGGCTCAGCTTCCGACTGGTGCGGTGCTTGTGGTGGGCGCAGGCTCTTCCGGGGTGCAAATCGCCGATGAGCTACAGCGCGCAGGCAAGCAGGTTTACCTGTCCGTGGGTGCCCACGACCGCCCTCCCCGCGCCTACCGCAACCGGGACTTCTGCTGGTGGCTGGGGGTGCTTGGGCTGTGGGATGCGGCGGCCAATCAACCCGGCAAAGAACACGTCACCATTGCAGTGAGCGGCGCACGCGGCGGCCACACCGTTGATTTCCGGGCCCTCGCGCACCAGGGCATTCACCTCGTCGGCCTGACCCAACGCTTTACCGACGGGAAAGTCTTTTTTGAAGATAACCTGGCGCACAACATCCGCCAGGGCGACGAAAGCTACCTGGCCCTGCTGGACGCCGCCGATGCGTGGATTGCCCGTAATGGGATAGATCTGCCCGAAGAGCCGCAGGCCCGTGTCTTCCCGGCCGATCCGCTGTGCGTCACCCAGCCCACGCTGGAATTGAACCTGGCCGAAGCGGGCATCACGTCGATTATCTGGGCAACCGGATACGCCCCGGACTACGGCTGGCTCAACGTGGATGCCTTTGATGCTCAGGGCAAACCGCGTCATCAGCGCGGCGTTTCCAGCGAGCCAGGCGTCTATTTCCTCGGCCTGCCGTGGCTTTCCCGCCGGGGTTCGACATTTATCTGGGGCGTGTGGCATGACGCGAAATACATTGCCGACCACATTGAAACCCAGCGCAAGTACAGCCGCTACCTCGACGCTTCCCAGCGCTAACCTTCAGCCAACAAGGAATTAACCGATGCCAACGCATACCCGTATTCGCATGTTTAACACCAAAGAGACTTACCCTAACCAGTCGCTGAACAACGATCTCTGCCAGGCGGTGCGAGCCGGAAACACCGTCTATGTCCGCGGGCAGGTCGGGACGGATTTTGAAGGGAATTTGATTGGGCTGGGCGACCCGCAGGCGCAGGCTGAGCAGGCGATGAAAAACGTTAAACAGTTGCTGGAAGAAGCCGGGAGCGACCTTTCCCATATCGTAAAAACCACAACTTATATTATCGACCCGCGCTACCGCGAGCCGGTGTATCAGGAAGTCGGCAAATGGCTGAGAGGCGTCTTTCCCATTTCCACCGGGCTGGTGGTTTCCGCCCTCGGCCAGCCGCAGTGGCTGATGGAAATCGACGTTATCGCAGTGATCCCGGACGAGACTCAGGGGGAAAAATGACCTTTTCCATCGCCGCACGCTGCCGGGAGACCGGCCAGCTTGGCATCGCCATTAGCTCGTCCAGCATCGCGGTCGGCGCTCGCTGCCCGTGGCTGGTGCCGAACGTCGGCGCGGTGTCGAGCCAGAATATAACGCTGCCCGCGCTGGGGCCGATGGTGCTGTCGAAGCTGGGCGAAGGTGTTGCGCCGCAGGAGGCGCTAAAGCTGGTCGCCAGTGAACATCTGCACGGCGACTACCGGCAGGTGACGGTCATAGACAGTAACGGTAAAACCGCCTGCCACAGCGGCATTAATTCACTGGGCATTTACCACGCCGTAGAAGGAGATAACTGCGTGGCGGCGGGCAATATGCTGGCCGATAAGTCAGTGATTAACGCCATGGTCGAACGCTTCGAACAAAGCCCCGGCCCGCTGGCGGACAGGCTGATGGCCGCCCTTGAAACGGCGCTGGAAAAAGGGGGCGAAGCCGGGCCGGTACACTCGGCGGCGTTAAAGGTGGTGGACACCGTCGCCTGGCCGGTTGTCGACCTGCGCGTGGACTGGGCGGACGAAAACCCGATTGCCGCACTGCATTCGCTCTGGCTGGCCTATAAACCACAAATGCAGGATTACCTGATCCGTGCGCTCGATCCGCGCGAAGCCCCCAGCTACGGCGTACCAGGCGATGAATAAACACCTGATTCCTTTATTGCAAAAACTGCTGGCGCGGGACACCACCAGCCGGGAGTCCAACCTGGCGCTGATCCAGGATATTCATGATTATCTCGCCGAATGGGGTATTAACGCGGAGCTGTTTCACAGCGCAGACGGGCGTAAAGCCAATCTTTATGCGACGCTTGGCCCGGCAGGTGGCGGCGGCGTGATGCTCTCCGGCCATACCGACGTGGTGCCGGTGGACGGGCAACAGTGGAGCGTCCCTCCTTTCGAGATGACTTACCGGGAGGGCCGCTACTACGGGCGCGGCGCGGCAGACATGAAGGGTTTTATCGCCTGCGTGCTGGCCGCCGTCCCGGCGTTTCTTGCCCAGCCGCTGAGAATGCCGCTGCACTTCGCCTTCTCCTACGACGAAGAAGTCGGCTGCCTC
Organism: Cedecea sp. NFIX57; assembly: GCF_900177785.1. NCBI lineage: Bacteria > Pseudomonadati > Pseudomonadota > Gammaproteobacteria > Enterobacterales > Enterobacteriaceae > Cedecea > Cedecea sp. NFIX57. The sequence goes on from NZ_FXAS01000005.1 coordinate 41,891, forward strand.
GGCGTGCGCAGCCTGGTGGAGCACCTCCGTGCTTCCAAAGAGAAACCCGCGCTTTGCATTGTCGGGGAGCCAACCGAAATGCGCCCGGTTTACGGGCACAAAGGCAAAATCGCCATGCGCTGCGAGGTACACGGCCACGCCTGCCACTCTGCCTATGCGCCACAAGGCGTGAACGCCATTGAATATGCCGCCCGGCTTATCGGCAAACTGGGAGAAGTTCGCGAGGCGCTGACCCAAAAAACGGATGCCCGCTTTGATCCCCCGTTCAGCACGCTCCAGGTTGGCACCATTCACGGCGGCAGCGCGCTGAACATTGTGCCGCAGGAATGCCAGTTTGATTTTGAAATCCGCTACCTGCCGGGCGTCGAAGCCACGGCGGCGATCGCCGACATTCAAGGCTATGCGCAGCAAAACCTGGTGCCCGCCATGCAAAGTGTTTCCCCGGCAAGCGCTATCCGGTTTACTCCTCTGAGCCACTACCCCGGCCTGCTGACGGACGCGCAGTCTGAATTTGCCGGATGGCTGGCGCAGTGGTGCGGCAGCGCTGACTACAGCACCGTGGCGTTTGGCACCGAGGGCGGACTTTTTGACGAAGCCGGGATAACCACGCTGATTTGTGGCCCCGGCAGTATGGAACAGGGGCATAAGCCCGATGAGTTTGTTGCCGAAGAGCAGCTGCAAAAATGTATGGCGATGCTGGAGAAACTGCGCCAGTGGATGAGCGCCTGAACGCTAAAAAGCGCGCCTGTATTTAGCGCGCGAACCGCTTTTTCGCCGCCTCAGTCACTGGCGTGTACAGTGAAATCAGCGTGCCTTCCGGGTCACGAAATTGCATGGTACGGTTGCCCCACGGCATCTCTTTGGGCTCGTGTACCATCTCGACATAGCCGTTTAAACGCGCAAACTCCACGTCCACATCTTCCACCCTAAATTCCAAAATGACCGAGCGGTTGCTGGCAGGCTCCGCGCTTCCCGCTTTAAAGAGCGGGACGGTTTCCGCGCTCCCTATGGCGATAACCCCCACCGGCGTGATAATTTCGGCGAAAACCGGGGCCAGCCAGTCGGCTCGAGCGCCGGTCACCTGTTCATAAAACGGCACCATTTGCTGCATGTTTTGCGCAATCAGACGGACAGACACAAATTTCATTGATGATCTCCTTATGGGCGGCGAACGACGCGGCCCTGAAGGCATCATCCCCCAGGCATGCTGCCAGCGTGGTGGCAACAGGATATAAAAATGCGGCGAGCAGACAGATTATTTCAGCTGATCCAAATCCTCAGGCGCGCCTCTCGCCCTGTCACCGCCGCACGCCTGGCCGAAGAGCTGGAGGTATCAAAACGCACGGTTTACCGGGATATTGCCGACCTGGCCGGGCAGCGTGTGCCGGTGGAGGGAGAAGCCGGGAGCGGGTATACCCTCAGCGCGGACTACGACATGCCCGCCCTGATGTTTACGCCCGATGAACTGGAAGCCCTGCTGTTAGGCGCGGAGTTTGTCAGCAGACTGCCGGACGCGACGCTCGCCAACAACGCCCAGGATGCGCTGACGAAAATTCTTTCTGCCCTGCCGGACAGGCTGGCGCGGACTGTCACAAGTTCAGCGGTGGCGATCAGGCCGGATATCGTGCCAGCTCAGCAGCCGGATACCCGCCTCATCAGAGCCGCCATTCGGCAAGGTAAAAAGTTGCGGCTCCGCTACCGGGCAGTCAAGGATGAAATGTCTGTAAGGGTGGTCTGGCCGGTTGTGCTGGGCTATGACCTTGAGCACTGCCTGCTGATTGCCTGGTGCGAAACCCGAAGCGACTTTCGCCACTTCCGCGCCGATCGTATTGAGGAGGTAGCCGTGCTGGAGGAGAAAATACCGTTAGCGGCAGAGGCGCTGAAGGAAAACTGGCGGCGCTGGCGGGAAGAGAATAAATAAAGGTGATTGTTATCGATAATGTAATTGTTGCATTCCGCGGTTTTATTTTAAAGGCCGCGTCGCAGTTTTCTACATTAGCAGATTTTTAAGCACTGTATTTTTGTCCAGCAAGGTATAATGTTCCGGCAGGTAAGGTTTTAACGTCAGAGGTGAGTAAGATTCCCCGAAGCATAAATGATTAAATAACGCGACATAGAGGTGTACCACCACCTTTATGCCGCTAACCACAGGCAACTAATACGGAGTTGAATATGGCTGCGAAAGATTTTAAGCCAGAAGTATCTATTTCCAAAACGAATTCAAACAAACCTGAAACTAAGGCTGAAGTTTGCGATTCGGTGCGCAATAAATCAGATAAAGGTTTGCCGGAAGCCCCGCTTTCCCGTGCTGAGTTCTATGACCGGGTGCGGTATGACTATCTGCCGCTCCAGGGTGCATGGATTTCACAGGCGGGCTTTACGCCTGGGATGCCGATAAAAATCAGAGTGATGCCCGACTGTATTGTGATCACCACCCAGAACAGCCGCGAGCTGTGGGGCTGTGCCGAAGGGTTGAGCGTCACGCATTTCAACAAGAAGAAGATGAACCAGTGGATCAAGGATTTTCCAGGGGCACTGAACGATACCGGCGATATCCCGGTCATCAGACGGGAGTCTCCCCGCTATGACAGCCTGAAGCGGGGCAAGGGCTGAGGTTTAATATGAAAATCCCGGCTTGATGGCCGGGATTTTACCGTTGGTGACGGGAGTTTATTTATCAGAACTGCTATTTTTTCCTACACTCTTTGACTTTCCACTCTTTGCCACTTTCATGTGTAGTTAAATCACTGATGACTATATTTCCAGCACTTCCTATGTATTCCGGAGCTTCAGCATAAATCTCATACTCATGATTTTTCTCCGGTATAAAAGAGATACTACGGGTATTAACAATATTATTCCCATAAGAATCAGAACGAGTATTGGTGCTCATGATTGCTAAAGGTTGATCTGCTTTTATTACATACTCTTTCACTTTTTTATTTCCAAAGCTACTCGGGGTTTGCATATTGATTTTTTTATCGGAACCGGTACTGTAATCAGCAGTACTCAACAACGACAAATGAAAGGCTGAGGTTAACTTTCTGGTTTCGGTCTCTTCATAGCAATCACCATTTTTCTCATAAAAAACCAGACTGAGCTTCCCCTCATCCAGAACTCTTATTTTTGCTGAATCACTTCCGCTATAGTCCTCAACCGAGCGCTTCATATCAAGCTGACATCCAGATAATAAAATCGCTAAGAATGGCACTAAATAAACACTCTTATACTTCATTGACTCAATCCTTAAGGTAAATAAAAAATAGCAATCAACATCTGTTGGTTAGCTAAAAAACTCTTCTGTGTAATGTAGAAAAATTGTAGCATTATCTATATTAATTACAATCAATGTTTCAGGACATCTCATCATTATTATAAATGGCATTAGCCCGTTCATAATTGTGTTTACAGTATTTTATATTCATCCTTACGCATCATATGTCCCTCGGCACGATAAAATAAAAAAAGTAAAGTAATATCTGGCGACCTGATACTAACCACTCCTCAGTCCCGCAACTAGCATACGATTCAACCAATTAATTGTTTTTATTACTTATACTGATATATTTCCCGATAACCTTATTACTATCACCACCAGAGGCTGTGCAGTCGTGTATTTCTTTGTCAAGCTAGCGATCTTCTTTCTCATTCAGATAGCTATCCTCAACATCCAAACTGCCCTCAGCCACTACAATTTGTGTTAATTCAAAATATCCGTTGATACATTTCCAGTATCAAAAAACTCTTTAAATATCCTAACGACAAGATCAAAGTCTTTTGTCGTCTGCCTGATTGACCAATAGTCTCCGGAAATTAGAACTTTTTCATCTGGCTGCGTTAAATCAGAGAGAGTCATAACCTCATCATCTTCATTCAAAAATGTAACCAAATATACCCCCCCATCCATTCTTACTTGAATTTCCGAAATTAAATAACCGTCGTCATCTAATTTATCCAATGTAACACAACCATTGGACAACATTATATTATTTAATACGTTTTTTATTTCACCCCAACAATCAAGTGCTTTAATGCCACTTTTTTGCAGACTTGACCATGAGATCTGCAACTTACTCATCTTTAGCTCCTTTGATACGGAATTTTTTCGCACCAGCTTCCCAGTACAAAGTTCTACCCGTACCCTCTTCAAAAATTGTTAGAGACTTAAGCCCTGCTCTATCAGCCATTGCTTTTATATCGCTGAGACAATATGAACAAACAGGTTCCCCCTTCACAGACATAAGCATATCTTTGCCGTTAGTCATCCCTTTATCATAAGCTTGTTGGATTACTCCCACTTCCGCGTGAGCTGTTCCCATATTTCCATTAGGTAGATTTTTACTAGGATCTTTAGCTATCTTAGCCTGTACTACATCGTTGATAAGAGTCGGTTTATTAAAATCAGCCAGTTGTGAAGGTCTGGCCCCCTGATTGGTATCAGAAAATCTAACCCCATCAACATTACCTTTTGCAACAACCTTAAGATTTGCATCAACAATCTTGCTAAGTTGTTTCCCTGCTGCAGCACCAACAAGTGGAGTCACTGAAGCTAAAAAGTCCTCAGCTCCCTTTTTCAACTCGGTATAATCCTTGGCTCTTGCGTAATCAACTCCTCTAGTAGTCATAAAATAGTTGATCATTGCGTCCTGGATTTGCTGTTGATTCTGTGCATCAACGCTGGTGATATTCAGCAGGTTTACTATCTGGCCGGTAAGCATCCGCATACTGCTGGCTGGCCTTCGAGTTATAGTTGCCAGTGTTCTCGTATACACCTTTCGCCACAATAACCTCAAGTCTTGCACTGGCGCATCCCGGTGTTGCAGCCTTACCGTTACCACACGCATCCATCACTTTCTGGTCACTGGTGATATCTTTTTCACGCAGCTCATTATATTTCTGTTGAGCCTGTTCACGCTCTACAGGGTCTTTACTGTTCTGGAGTTTCTGCTTCGCGATTTCAAGCTCAGTCTTCTCCGACACGCTCAGCCAGTTATTCTCAACCGCATTTTTCCCTGTCTGCGCACCCGCCACCACATCCGCCGTGCTGTTACCTGCCAGGCCACCTGCCAGCCCCGCCGCCAGGGTACCCAGTGCGCTGATAGTCTGCTTCTGCTCTTCGCTCAGGTCGCTGACTTCCTTGCCCGGATACAGCGCGCCCATCACGACTTTTGCCATCAGCTCTCCACTGACCGCACCTGCCGCACCCGCCGCTGCGCTGTTGCCCGCGGCATATGATACGACTGCACCCACCACCGCATGCGCCATAGCCTGAGCTGCCGGATTGCCCGCCGTCAGCTTATGGATCTGCTCTGCAATATACGGATTGGCTGCCCCACTGATGGCCTGCGCGATATTTCCCCCCGCCAGCCCCTGCACCGCTGCCGTTGCCGCCTGGATGCCCTGCTGAATGGCGCTCCCGGTGCCGTAAGGTGCCATCGCCGTGTTGTAGGCTTTATCGGCTATCTGTTCGGCCGTTGGCTCTTTATTCCCTTTGGCAATCAGTTCCGCTCTCGCCGCCTCCAGCGCCGCCGGGTCTTTTTTCGCCTTCAGGCCCGCGATATCACCCTGCGTCCGCGCAATATCCGCCGCCTGGTTCCCGATTTCCGAGATAAGCTGCGCTTCCTGCAACCGCTTCTGCTCTTTCTCTTTGTCGAAGATAGGGCTCAGTGTCTGGTTAGCGTGCTCTGCATCGCGGCTCAGGTCGGCCACATCCTGCTGCTGTTTGTCTTTGTCACGTACCGTGATAGTCCCCGCCGACACCGCCGACCGGGTCGTTGAGCTGTCGTGCCCCTCTTTATTCACCCCGGTCAGCAGCGTGTTCGCCATGTTCCCCACAAACTGCTGGCCCAGCCCGCTCACCCCGCCCCCGGTACTGAACCCTGCGCTCTGGTGTTCCACCTTGTAATCGGCCTGGTTGTGGATGTCCCCCCAGCCCAGCGTGCCGGTATCCAGGCGGTTTTTGTCTGCCGACGCCGTCGAGCCAATCACCGCCCCGTTAAGCTGGGTATGCTCGCCCACCGTTACGTCAAACCCGCCCTTGCCCGCAAACAGCCCGGTCTGCTCTTTCACCGAGTCGTAGTTGCTGTGCATTTTGTCCCGGCTGACGTTCACGCTTGCCGAGCCCGACATCGAGCCAAAGCTAAAGCTCGCGCCCGCGCTGACGTTCTGCTGTTTGCTGTCGTAGCGGTCGCTGTCCTGCTCTGAGGTCAGCGTCAGGTTACGCCCCACGTCGGCCACAATGCTGTTGCCGCTGACCTGCGCGCCCTGCAGCGTGGTGTCCCGCCCGCTGGTCAGCGTCACGCGGTTCCCGCTTTCCACCGTGGTTTCACTGCGCGTGACCGTGCTGCCATTCTCTTTGCCTTTCCCGGCGTTCACGCTGGCCGACACGTTGATCCCCGCGCCGCCAGAGCCATAACCTATCCCGACGCCCACGCTACCGCCGTGGCTGCTGTTGCTGCCACTGACCGTTTCGGTGTTCGACGCCGAAGACAGCAGAATATCACGTGAGGCATTCAGCGTCGTATCGCGTCCGGCCTGGAGCTGGCTGCCCACCACCGCAATATCCCCGCCGGTGGCCTGAATATGGATATCGCGCCCGGCATTCAGCTTGCTGCCCGAGGCCGTCTGCTGATCCAGCTTACGCTCGGAGGTTGACGACTGGCTGCCGTAGCTGAGGCTAATGCCAACGGTGTTGTCGTTCCCCTTCACGTCGCCCGTGGCATCATCTTTCGCCACCGCCTGCGCGGCGCTGACCCCGGTCAGTGCCGCCTGGGTGCCCTTCAGCGCCGCCAGTCGCCCGTCGCTTTCGTTGCGGGCCGACTTCGCCTGCTGTACCGAAGTGTTCACCGCACTGCCAGCAGTACCGGAAAGCGCCAGCGTGAAGCCGCTGGATTTCTCTTCGGTTTTCGTCAGTTCGGTATGGCTGTTCTGCGCCGCCGTAATGGCGACCTCACGCCCGATAATGCTGAGATCCTGCCCGGCCACCACGTCGCTGCCGTGCACTGTCGCCGCGTTGCCCGCCGTCAGGCTGACGTTCCCGACGCTGCTGCCCACGGTACTGCCTTTTTTGACGTTGCTGTCGCTCTCGGTGGTCACCTTCTGGCTGGCCGAGCCCACCGTAAAGCCGATTCCGCCGGTGCCCATCAGGCCAGATTTTTTCTTCTGCGTGACCTGCGTGTCGTGCATTGATTCATCGGCAGTGGTTAACGTCAGGTTGTTGCCTGCCGCAAGCGCCACATCCTGCGTGCCGACCACATTACTGCCCTGTACAGTGAGGTCGTTCCCCGCGCGCATCTGCATGCTGTCCGCGCTGACCGTGGTGCTCTGCGCGTCGCGCTCGCTGGTGTTGCCGTAAAAATCATAGGTCGTTTTCGACAGGAAGCCTTTTTTCGTCCACTGGCTACGGCCTTCATGGTCGAAGGTAGATTCGCCGCTGGTCAGGTTGATGTCATGCCCCGCCTGGGCGATTAAACCGTCCTGCGCGGTGATATCTGCTGCCCGGGCGTTAATGTCCCGCCCGGCGGAAAGCTGGAGGCTGCCTCCGGCGTCGATGCGGCTGCCCGCCTCGCTGGTTTGCAGCGTGCGATCGAAGTGTTTGGCATCCCGCGTGTAGTCGGTGCCGTGGCTGAGTTGCCGCGTATCCAGGGTCAGATCCCGCCCCGCCGTCAGCTGCGTGTCGCTCTCTTTGCCCCGGTTGACCAGCTCGCTGGCGGTCAGACGAATATCGTTGCCGGCCTGAAGAATCAGTTTCCCCTGGTCGTTTTCAACGTAGATCCCGGCCGTGCGCTCCAGCCACGCTTCTGTGCCCTGGCGGCCGCCCTGGGTCTGGCTGACGATGTCATGCCCGGCCGCCAGCGTCAGGCTGTCGCCCGCCATCAGTTTGCCGCCGGTGTTGGTGATATCGTTTTTCGCCAGCACCGTGAGCTTGTCACCCTGAATGAAGCCTTCGTTGCTCAGGTTTTCCGCGCTGATTTGCGTCAGATCGCGGCCTTTTACCGTGCCGCTGTTGGTAACATCGCCCTGGGTATTCATCAGCACGCGGTTGCCTGCCAGCAGCGCGCCGTTGCCGGTCACATCGTCCGGTTTCACCCGGACATAAAGCTGCGGCACGCTGACGACTTCGGTGCTGCCGTCCGGCAGAGTAACGGTTTTATTCACCATCCACACCATGTCGCTGGTGAGCAACGCCGCCTGCTCAGCGCTCAGCGCCACGCCAGGCTTAAGCTGATACTGTTCCGCAAAGGTTTTGCCGTTGTTCAGCAGCCATTTGTACTGCTCATTGTCGTCGCTCATTCCCGTCAGGAAGCGCTGCCCGGTCGCCTGAGCAACCTGGTCGCGCACCAGTTTTTGCTCGTAAAATCCGTCGCCCAGCCGTTTCTGCAGGCGGTCGCCCCAGACATCTTCGCTGCTGAACAATGCCTTACCGCTGGTAAAGCGGCTGTCGGTTTCAATCAGATAATGGTTGTTGTTCCCAGGATACAGCACAAACAGGCTGCTTTCCGGGAGGCGCAACACCGGCGGTACGACACGCACAACCAGCTCGCTCGCCTGGCCGTTTTGTTTCAACGGCAGGTCGAGGATCCCCCCCGGTTGCGACGCCGCCAGCGCGTCCAGGTCCGCCGGGTTATTGAGCGTCACGTCTACCGTCCCACTGCCGCTGGCACGGCCCCCTGCCGCTGCCTCCTGCGTCACGCCGTCGGCAACAATTTTTGTCCCTGAATTATTTTGCGGCCCAATGAGCTGCCCCGCCCCTTGCCCGGCGCGCGTGGCCACCTGCATCAGCCCCATCGCCAGCGGTGTTTCGCTGTTATTACCCGCATAGGCATAGACGGACTGCCGGGTTTTCCAGTTGCCGCCGCCTTTATAGTTAGAGATGGTCTGGCCCTGCTCAACAATCCGCTGAATCCCCTGGCTTTCATTGTTGAAGACCTGCGCCGTGCGGATGACCAGATCGCCCCCGGCGATGATGCGGCTGTCCTGGTTGGTGAGGGTGCCACCTTCAACCGTCAGATCCCTGCCGCTGCGAATTGTCGACGGATCTTTCTGCACCACCTGCGTTTGCCAGACCTGCCGGGTGTAGCGGTATTCATAGAAGTGCTTCGTCACGCCGCCGGGAATAAAGAAGCGCAGTCGGTTATTGCTCCCCGGCTCTTTTTGCAGGCTGACGCCCGGAATGCGGTTGCCGTTCTCATCAATGGCGTAACGGAAGCGACCTTCCCACGGCCCGAGGCGATAGCGTTTTCCATCCCCGCCAAAACAGGCGCCATCGCCATCGCCGTTGCAGAACTGGAACTCACTCACTTCACCGGAAGACGACACCAGCACAGGCGCATCACTCAGTAACAGATGAATATCCCGGTTGTCGATTTGCTGTGCCGCCAGGTGCATGGCCCCCATGGCTTCAATATCGGCGCTAAAGTTTTCCACTTTTTGCGCCAGGCCGGAAAGCGTGCCGTCCTGGCTCATCTGCCCGCCAATCGCCATATCGCCGTCGCTGTAAATCAGTGCATGGTCGCTGTTAGTCAGGTTGTCTGTCGCGACAATCAGCCGCTGTCGAGCGGCAATCGTCGCGGCTTTATTCTGCGACGCATCTTTGTCGTTAATCAGCCTGCGGGCGTCAATCAGCAGGTTATCGCCGTAGATCCGCCCGGTGCCGCTGTTGTGTAGCGTGTCGGCGATGAGATGGCTATTAGTGCCGTCCACCAGCCCCGTGTTGGTCATTTGCCCGGCGCGGATCGCGACCGTGCTGCCTTTAATTTCGCCGCTGCCGTTGTTGTTCAGCACAGGCGTAGTAATGTCCAGCGTTCTGAGCGCCGTCAGTAAGCCTGCGTTGGTCAGCCCCCCGCGAGCGTCAAGGATCAGGTCGCCGTTGCTGGCGAGGGTGCCATCCTGTAACAGGTGCACCAGCGTTGTCAGGTTAAGCGCTTGCTCGGCCGTGATGCGCCCCACGCCATCAAGCTGGCGAAGCTGAACGTTCATGTTGCCCTGCGAAACCAGTTCCCCGCCCTGATTACTCATCACCAGCGCGCTGGCGTTCATCGGCGCAATGTCCAGTTGCTGCTGGGAAGAGAGCAGGCCGCCGCGGTTGTCCAGCGCCGCCTGAATATCTGCGGCAAGCTGATTCGCCGCCCGCAATGCGCCCTGCTGGTTGTTAACCGTGCGCGCCGCCAGCTGCAGGTTGCCCGCCTCAACGCCCTGCGCGCTGGTGCGCGTGTTGTGGTTATCCACGCTGTCCGCCGCGAGCGTGAGCGTCTCGTTAGCTTTGATAAAGCCCTGGCTGTTATTGAGATCCTGATTAACCTTCAGTTCGCCGTCTTTCCAGGCAAAAACTTTGCCCTGCTGGTTATTCAGCGTGTTGGCGCTGAGCGTCAGGCCACCGCCCGACAGCAGTTTACCGCTCTGGTTGTCGATGTGCCCGCTGAACAGCGAGAGCATGGTGTTACCCTGCAGCGTCCCGCCCTGATTAGTCAGCAACCCGCTCAGCAAGGTGAGCGTCTGGTTAGCCAGGATCTGGCCCTGCAGGTTGTTGAACACGCCCTGTTGCGCGTCCAGGTGCATTGTGCCGCCTGCCTGTATCTGGCCACCCTGGTTGTTAAACGCCGTGCCGGTGAGTGATGCCTCCCCCACCGTGCTAATCTGCCCGCCCCGGTTATCCCACTGCCCGCCTTTGCCCTCCAGTTGCCCCGCCGCCAGCAGGCCTGCCTGGTTGTCGAGATCCCCGCTGCGCAAAGTCAGCTTGCCACCGGAACGAATGCCGGTGACATCGCCGCTGGTACCTACGTTGGTAAGCTTTGCCCCCTGAGTATCAAGGGTAAGATCGCCGGTCGCCTGGATCAGGCCGCCCGTGTTATCCAGTGCTCCGCCGGTCAGCGTCAATTGGCTGCCGGTCAGCCTGCCGCGCTGGTTGTTCACCTGGTCGCCCTGAATCGTCAGCGCCTGCCGGGCGGCAATGCGCCCGTCACCGTTGAGCAAGGCGCCGTCCAGCGTCAGGCTGGCATCGTCATCCGCCGACTGAACCAGTCCGCCGGCGTTGTTCAAACTACCGGCCCGAAGCCCCAGCCCTCGCAGGCTTTCAAGGGTGCCCTGGCTGTTATCAAGCGCCCCGGAGATCAGCAGATTCACCGCCCCCTGAGGCGTGCTGATTCGCCCCGCCTGGTTGTTCAGATCTGAAGCATTGAGGGTGATTCCCTGCTGCCCGACCACCCGCCCGTTACGGTTATCCATGCCACGCGCCAGCGAGATATTAACGCCACCGTTGGCCGCCATTAGCGTACCTGTCCGGTTATCCAGGGCCGCCCCTGCCAGGGTGACGCCGCTGCCGCTTTGAATAGTGCCGCTTTGGTTGTTTACCGCGTCGCTGGCGTTCAGTTTTAGCTGCCCGTCACGGCTGCTGAGCAGACCATGACTGTTATCCAGCCCTTCCGTACTCAGCGTCAGTTCGCTCGCACCGCTGGTTTCACCGCGGCTGTTATCCCAGGATTTCCCCACGGCGTTTACCTTGTCTGCCGCGATCAGCCCGGACTGGTTATTCACCTCTCCGGCTTGCAGCGTCGCAGTTCCCCCCGCGCGAATACCGGTTTTATCGCCCAGGGTCTGCGAGTTATTCAGCTGCTGGCCCTGGGTATTAAGTGATAAATCGCCTCTGGCCTGGATCAGGCCCGCCGTGTTGTCCAGTCCGCGCCCGGCAAGGGTCACGGCTGACGCACTGATGCTGCCCTGCTGGTTATTCAGCCCGGCACCGTAGCTAAGGGTAAAATCACCGTCGCCGCTCAGCGTGCCCTGCTGGTTATTGAGCGAGCCCGCATTGATGCGCACTCCGCTCAGGCTGGCAATTTGCCCGCCGCTGTTATCGATCTCACCGCTGAATGTGAATGTGGCTTCCCCCGGCCCCCGCTGCAGCAGCGTGCCGCACCGGTGGGACAGGCTGTTCCCCTCGAGCTGCAGCTGCTGGCCTTCAGTCCTGGCCCCGTTCAGGGACAGGCGAGCGCTGTTCAGGCTCAGGAAATCCTCACTGAGTATGTCGCCCTTGTCGCCGACAAAATCCTGGCTGGTGACGGCCAGCCCGCCGTTTTTCTGCGCTATCAAACGCCCCTGCTGGTTGTCGATGCGCGCGGCCTTGAGGGTGACGCCGCCATCAAAACTGCCCACCTGCCCCTGGCTGTTGTTCAACGTATCAGCCTCAACCGCCAGGCCATGCGCCGCGGTGATCGATCCCAGGGTGTTATCGACGACGCCGGTTTTGAGAGTTAAAGCCTGCGCCCCGGTCTGCACCAGTTGCCCCTCGTGGTTGCTGATTGCCCCTGCCTGAAGCTGCAGAGTTTCCGCGCTAAGGTGGCCTTTATCATTGCGAAGCTGGCCCTGGGTGCTGGCGCTCAGGCTACGATCCGCCGCCAGCGTGGCGCTACGGGTGTCAATGTCCCCCTGAGTGGCGGTGAGAGACATGTCTTTCGCCTTCAGCTTTGCACCCTGTAAATCCAGCGTCTGCCCGCTGGCGGAGAGGCGCTCGCCGGCCAGGAGTTGCCCCTGAGCCTGAAGCTGGCCACTCGCCGTTAGCGTCATAGCGCCGGGCTTCGTCAGGTTGCCTTTCTCATCCACACCCGCGGCGGTGACGCTGTTCTGCTCTGCGTTGATTGCCTCTGCCGTAACCTGCACATTGCCTGCCGCCAGCACCGTACCGCGCTGAGTGGCCTGATGGCGGGCATCAAGCTGAATCTGCCCGTCCGAGCGGATATTGCCGCGGTTATCGATATCACCGGAGGCGACGTGTATCGCCTGCGTCGAGGTCATTAGCCCGTTATTCGTGAGCTTGCCGTCGGCACTGAGCGACAGCTCCCCCGCTGACGCGCCAATCTCCCCGGCGTTACGCACCCCAACGCCACGCTCGGTGCCCACCAGCTTAATTTTATTGGCATACATGCCGCCCAGCGCAGCCACGTCCAGCGCAAATTCGGGCTTGTCTCCCGCGCTTTCCGGCTGGCTGGACAACACATTGCCCTGGGCGTCGGTCTGGTTACGCCCGGTTGTGAGCTGCAAATTTTTTGCCTGTAACTGGGCATTGACGTCAACCGAGCGGGCAATCAGCCGGGTGTAATCACTCTGCCCATCGTTAAGCCCCTTACCTTCGATGCGGATCCGGCCGTTATCCACGTCAACCCCCTGCAGACGGCCATTTTCAATGCGCGCTTTACCCGCTGCCAGCGTGGAGGTATTGGCGTTGATAAAACCGCAGCCGCTACAGGTAATGCCCGCCGGGTTGGCGATAATCACATCCGCGCGCTTCCCGGCCACTTCAATAAAGCCGTTGAGCTGACTGGGGTTGCGGCTGTTCACTTCGTTGAGAATGACTTTGGCTTCGCCTTTGGCAAGCCACGGGTTGCCCGCCACTGCACCGGCCAGCTGTGTCTGGCTGTTAACCCGGCTGTTGTTCAGCACGGCGCCGCGTTCGCCAACATCAAACTGGCTGTAGCGGTTGTGTGACAGGCCGTTTTCATTTGGGGCCTGGATATTGACCTGAGGCAGACCGTTGGACGTGTTGACCACCGTCGGCTGCTGGTGACCGGCAGCGGAGCCGTCCGCCACAATGCCGTCGGCCCAGGCCAAAGGTGCAACGATGCCACCGGCAAGCCATAACGAGAAGGTTAGCGCTGAGAGACGGAGACAGGCGCCAGGTACAGCCCCGGGACCCCGCGTTGACTCTCCGCCGTGTGCACGAGCTAATTCTGACACCACTACCAGCATCTGGCGGGCACGATTAAAAACGATGCGGTAGCACAGCTTGTTCATAACAATAACTTCCCGTCATTCTGCCTCAGGCAGTCCATGTTGAATTAATATTGCCAGTTAACGCTAAAGCCTAAGGTCACCGGATCGGTGCGAAAGCCGGAAGGCTTAGAGAGCGGTATGCCGGCAAACAAGTCGTAGCCAATTCCCGTGCTGCTGATATTGCCGCGAACCCCGCTTACCGCCCCGGCCAGATGACGCCCCAGTAGCGCAAACCCGTCCGCGCGGCCGCCTACTTCGCCATAATCTGCCCCGAGGTAGAGCTCCTGCTGAGGCAGCGGCGTTTGCCACGCCAGGGTGTTCTGCACATACCAGCCGTGGTTGGCGCTGAGAGAACGCTCCCCGTCAAAGCCGCGAACCGTCCAGCGGTTACCGATAGAAAATTGATCCTGAGGCGTCAGAGGCGTAGAGCTGGTCTGGCGCAGCCAGCTAACCTGGTAGCGGAATTGCTGATTCGCCAGGGCAAACGGCAGGTTTAACGAAGCGTTCCAGGTGAGGATTTTGCTCAGCGCTGTCGCGTAGTCGCCTTCAGGGTTTTGTTCTTCCCAGGCCGGCATTGCGCCAAACCAGCGCGTACCGCGCTGATAGCTCACGCCAGCGTCCAGCGTCGCCGCTCCCAGATAGTGACGATGACTCAACCCCAGTTGCCAGGCACTGGTCCGCCGACGCTGTATATCCAGTTCGGTATCGTTAATGTAGTTACGCGTTTCGCGGTACAGCACGCCGTAGCGCAGCGTGGTTTTGCTGTTGCTGCCGCGCTGAATCACCCGGCTAAGGCCGGTATTCAGATTTTTGCTCAGCCCGGAATAGCGGATATCGCCGTTGAGGCCAGCAATGGACTGAACATAGTTGGAGCGCCCACCGGTCATATCGAACAGCCAGTAGCCCCACGGCAGCGAATAGTGCGCATTCAGGCTGGTGCTCTGTTTTTTTCCCTGGAAACCGAGATCGTGCCCCGCTGAAACATAAAACAGGTCACTCAGCGCCAGTGGGTTGTCCAGCGCCAGCATCACACCGCCCTGGGTACGCCCGGTACTTTTGGTGCCGGAGTCGTCTACCCAGACGCTGGTATGCCAGAGGCGGGATTGTTTCCGGGCTATGACGATGTCACTCTCCCCTGGCTGCTCACCCGGCACCAGTTCCATACTGGCTTCGACGGTGGGTAAACGCTGCAAGTTCTCCAGCCCTTGCTCAATGTCGCGCAGATCCAGCAGATCCCCTGCTTTCACCGGCATGGCCGTTGTGATAATCGCCCGGCTGTCGGCATCTTCTTTATAGCGAACCGCCCGCACTTTCCCCGGGAAGAGCGTTAACTGCAATGTGCCGGAGCGCAGATCCTGTTCAGGTGCCAGCACCCGGCTGGTGACCCAGCCGTGCTCAATCAGGTTGTTTTGTATGCGGCTGATAAGCTGGTTGATGCCTTTTATGCCGAGGCAGTGCCCGACCCCAGCGTTGGCGATGCGCGGCAGGGGCACCCAATGGGGAAACGCCTGCCTGCCGCTCAATTCAACGGTATGAATCGGGAAGCACGGGGTTTCAGCCGGGAATGGGCCGTTCACATCTGGCGTGGTGTCAGCCTCCAGACGTACGCCCGGAGCCTGGGGGGCTAATTGCGCCTCACGAGCGTCCTGTTGGGCCTGCTGGTGTTGCTGTTGATGATCGAAAAGTCGGGAACTGTCGGGGGCGGCCAGAGTCTGGAATACACTGCCTGCACAGAAAACGGCTAACGAATTAAAAAGGAATGAATGCACAGACGGCATATCACCTTCCCTGATGAAATATGAAATATTCTAAGATTTCGCCTATTATCGTTAAAACGCGTTCAATGGCAATAATTACGCTTAATTTGACCGACGATATATCCTTCACGTTTAAATGCACGCATTGATTTCTCCTAAAAACTTACCGACCACGCCGGCGTATTCCTAAGTACATTTAAGATATTTAAACGAAATATCCACAATGCAAAAAGGACAATATGGCGCTTTCTGTGTTGTGAATTTAATATATGAACAACAGAAACACCTCAGAGTAAAACGCCGAAAAAACAAACAATAAAACATTGATTTAACTTAACTTAATTCAGAATCGTACGTTATCTTCAACCGACCAAACTCTGGATTATTCGCAGTTCAGGAATATCATCCCCGATGGCACACCCCGCCTGACACCCCACCAATATTAGTAGGTTGAAAATATTATTCATATTTTGATTCGATGAAATTTTCACACAAACTCGACAGTAATAATCATTACCCTGACGCTCTTTTATGGATGAGATATTTCCGGGTCACTCCCGCATGAATTTAATACAGGGTAAGTGAATCGACTCCCGCCTGAAATATTCTTTATCTGAAATCAGCCCAAACCGGACACGCGTAATTAGCTTCGCTTCTCAGAAGGCCTCGTTCATGGGCGTGATATTGCCGTGGTAAACGCTACGACTTAGCTCACAAAATTAATGACATAGTTGTAAAGCGCTACCCAATGAGGTAAGCCAGGTGATAACGTGTCGGTCGTCTCTGGGCAGGCGTTAGCATCAGCGATGAGCAACGCTTCAGAGAAGAAGGGGAAAGAGTGAAATCTGGCAGAATAAGTGGCGGAGAGAGGGGGATTTGAACCCCCGGTAGAGTTGCCCCTACTCCGGTTTTCGAGACCGGTCCGTTCAGCCGCTCCGGCATCTCTCCGTTCTGGTGGTTGCCATCATGCCAGGTTATGCGGCATTTTAACAGTCTGGGTTCTTTCGTTTCAGTTCAAACGATGACTTTGCGAGCAAGTAACATGATTAAGTGGCCCTGGAAAGCAACCGATTCAAGCGCCGCCCCCGCGTTACCGTGGGAGCAAGCGTTAGCCATTCCCGTGCTGGCATCACTCAGTGAAACCGAGCAGCAGAAATTAATTGGCCTTGCGGATCGTTTTTTACAGCAAAAACGGCTGGTGCCGCTGCAGGGTTTTGAGCTGGATGATCTCAAGTGTGCCCGTATTGCGCTCCTGTTCTGCCTGCCGGTGCTGGAGCTGGGCATTGAATGGCTGGACGGTTTCCACGAAATCTTACTCTACCCCGCGCCGTTTATTGTGGATGACGAATGGCAGGACGACTTCGGCCTGGTGCACAGCCAACGCGTGGTGCAGTCCGGGCAAAGCTGGCAGCAGGGGCCTATTGTTCTGAACTGGCTGGACGTGCAGGACTCCTTCGACGCCTCCGGCTTTAACCTGATTGTTCACGAAGTTGCCCACAAACTGGACAGCCGCAACGGCGACCGCGCCAGCGGCGTGCCGTTAATTGCGTTGCGCGATGTGGCCGGCTGGGAGCACGACCTCCATGCCGCGATGGATAGCATTCAGGATGAAATTGATATGGTGGGTGAAAATGCCGCCAGCATCGATGCCTATGCCGCCACCGACCCAGCAGAATGTTTTGCCGTGCTTTCCGAATATTTCTTCAGCGCGCCACAGCTTTTCACGCCGCGTTTCGCCTCACTTTACCAGCGCTTTTGCCAGTTCTACGGGCAGGATCCGCTCCAGCGGCTGGTTGAGCGTGAAAACTCCCCCGGCACTGCCGGAAATACGGTGCATTAAATCAGCAACGCGGCGTAAATTTAACCATATGAATTAATGCGTTACTTTTACTGTTGACAGGTTTTATGGCTAACGCTAATATTTGCCCCGTTCAAACGATTCCTCTGTAGTTCAGTCGGTAGAACGGCGGACTGTTAATCCGTATGTCACTGGTTCGAGTCCAGTCAGAGGAGCCATATTTAAGAAGCCCGCTTAAGGAAACTTAAGCGGGCTTTTTGCTTATCATACATCTCTGAATCGGGAAAAATTTGTGGTCATTAAAGCATCCCAGCTTTAGTTAGGCCCAGCCTTCCTCCTCATACATTGCTTTCAGATAAGCAAAAGCTGCCTGTATATAAATCGTGCTCCCCTCCAGGAATGAAGTATTATTGACTGCGTCTCACAGAGTTATCCCGCCTGGCGGTAACGAATCACTTCAGGGAAGAGCGAACATGTCCATAACCGTCAGCGTCCTGCTGGAAAACCGACTTAAGCCCGGAGCTAAAAATTTGCTGCGTGCTAAGGCCGGACTTAGTCTGTTGATACAGGATGAAAATGATTCAATTCTGTTTGATACCGGCCCTGATGATAGCTTCATGCACAACGCAGGTTTAATGGGCGTCGATTTGACAAACCTGACCGCGGCTGTACTTTCCCACGGTCACTATGATCATTGTGGCGGTGTTCCGTGGCTCTCTGATACATGCCGGATAATATGCCATCCCATGGTGGCGAATGAGCGCTACTCGGCAGTAAGGTTTTCAGGCTATACCGCCAGAATAAAAAAATTATCACTGGATAATGATTTTTCACGTTTTCGCATGGAGTACAGCAGAACCCCACTACATATCGGGGAACGTTTTATGTGGTCAGGAGAGATCCCTGTAGCCAAACCGCATGCCTACGGCGTTCTCGGTCGTAAAAATACGGAAACGGATTATGTAAAAGATGAAGGAGTTTTAATTTATAAATCCGACTTTGGGCTGATCATTTTTATCGGCTGTGGTCACCGTGGATTGATTGATATCGTACGCCACTGCCAGAATATAACCGGGATAAATCATATTCATGCTATTTTCGGCGGCTTTCATCTACGCTGTGCGTCACCCCTTAAGCTCTGGAAGGTAAGGCAATTTCTACATCGCCATAAACCAGATAAAATACTGGGTTGTCATTGTACGGGTAAATGGGGCAGCTTGTGGTTGCCAGAAGCAGTCTCTCCGGCAACGGGTGATGTTTATGTTCTTGGCTAGGGTTTAAATAAACAGAGTGACTATCACGACACCGCCACTGAACAGTACCAGGCTGCCGACGATTTTCATCAGCATGAATCCCTTGAATTAATCCCCCCTGCTTTCCCGTTGCCAGCCGCCCCGATACGCCGTATGTTAAATCCCCTGTTCTGGTCCTGATTTAGCGGTTTTACGCGTTGAGGAAAAATGGAATCACTGTTTGTCTACGGCACGCTTCGCCCCGGCCACGTTAACGCCCACATTATGGAAAACATTGGCGGCGAGTGGCTGCCCGGCTATGTGCGCGGCACTTTTTACGAACGCGGCTGGGGAGCGGCTGCCGACTTCCCCGGCATCGTGCTGGATAAAAATGGCCCGGAGGTTCACGGCTATCTGTTTTTATCCCAAAACCTGAGCGAGCACTGGCCCATGCTGGACGAGTTTGAAGACGGATACGACCGGGTTGAGGTCGAGGTCACCACGCCTGATGGCCGCACCGTCACCGCCTGGATTTATGAGTTGCAGCCGCAGCGTTAAACCGGAGACCGAATGCAGGTTCGGCCTCCTCCTTTTAGTCGATTAATTTACGCCGAGCCGCAGCGCTAAATAGTCCGGATAAGGATTAAAGTAATTCTGCGTCAGCAGATAGCTGTCCGGGTACTCCGCCAGATAATGTTTCAGCAGCGTCAAAGGAGCCAGGATCGGCAACAATCCGTCGCGATAATGCAGGATCACATCCCGCAGCTCACCGCGCTGGCGAGTATTCAGCTTAGGACGAAAATACCCCTGAATATGCATCAACACATTGGTGTGATTTTTCCGCGAGGCTGGCGTTTTAAGGATTGCCATCAGCTTCTCACGGTAGGCCACAAAGAAGCTGTCCAGGTCGTCCCACTGATGCAGCGAGGCGACGAAAGGCCCAATCTCGCGGTAGCCTGCCTGATGGTGCGCCAGCAGTTGAAGTTTGTACCGGCTATGGAAATCGAGTAACGCGCGGCGGCTCAGGCCGTTAGCCCGCAGCGTGTTCAGCTCATGCAGCGCGAAAACGCGCTCCACAAAGTTCTCCCGCAGCATCGGATCGTGCAGGCGGCCATCTTCTTCGACAGGCAGCCAGGGGAATGTCTCCAGCAACGCTTTTGTGAACATCCCCACGCCTTCTTTGCGGCCAGGATTGCCCTTCACGTCGTACAGCCTGACACGTTCCATCCCGCAGCTCGGCGATTTAGCACAAACGATAAACCCAGTCAGTCCATCCAGCCCCGAGACATAGTTCGTAGCAAAATCGGTCATTTTCTCCGTGACGTCGTCATGCGGCGCCTGGCTAAACCGCATTCTGACCTCCCCTTCGCCCAGTTTAACCAGGCGCAGTGCAGGCCGGGGAACAGGCAGCCCAATCGCCATTTCCGGGCAGACAGGTTTAAAGGTCACACTCTGCGCCAGTTCCTCCATGACAAAGGCCATGCGCTTGTGCCCGCCGTCAAATCGCACGGCAGTACCGGTTAAACAGCCGCTGATCCCAATCACAGGTTTGGTGCTCATCGCTTTATCCTCTCTGACTACGCTTTACGGGTGAAGAAAAGCGTGACGGTGCCTACGGTGACCCCGAATTTTTTCATCTCGGTTTTATTGAAAATATGTTTGTCGTCCTGGAGGTACATCCAGTCGTCAAAGTGCAGCAGCCAGGTGCTGCCGTCGGCTTTAACGTTCATGCTGTAGCGCCAGTTAAAAGCGTTGCCTGCGGCCTGGCCTGTCGCCACGCCGTCGATATCCCCGGCCGTACCTTCGTAGCGTTCCGGGCTGAGGCGGCGGATGTGCCACACCCGCTGCTGCTTTTCACCATCGTCATAGATGAAGTGCTCATTCAGCGTCAGGGTATCTCCCACCACATCGCCCTCGACCTCAACGTGAAAGCGGCGTAGCTGTTTTCCGCTGCGATCCTGCACCATGCCCCACGCCTCGGTTTTGCCCTGGAAATAATGGAAGATATCCAGCGGGGGCTGCTGGTGACGATAATCCGTAATCTCGGTGCTACAGCCGGCCAGCAGCATCAGCCCGCCCAGGGCGAGTAACAGTATGCGTTTCATTTTTCACCTCCGGTGAGTTGCTGACGCAGCTCAGGATATTGCGTCCGGGGCCCCAGCCAGATAGCCAGAAAACGGCGGCTGAAATCTGCAGTCTGGCGCGGCCCTAATGGCATGAAGCTTTTTTGCGCCGCAGAGGCGCGATACCAGAACTGGCCCTGGCGGTCAGTCAGGACAAAAGCCAGTTGCGTGTCTGCCGAGACATCCGGCCAAAGCGTTTGCAGCATCCGCAACCAGGCCTCACTTCGCGGTTCGCTGGCCAGAATGCCTTGCGCCTGCCATTGCTCGCGGGTGGCATCCACCAGCGCCTGGCGGTCAATATCGCGCTTATAGGTAATGATCAGCGCCTGATCTTGCGTCGGGCCCTGATAGCGCCCGTCCGGCGTGCGCAACTGCGAGGTATAGACGGTAAACGGCCCCCAGGTCAGGGTCGCGTCCCCCACTTTGCGCCAGCTAAGCCAGTCGGCAGCGTGGGCGGCAGGCGAAAGCGCGCTTAGCCACAACAGCATCAGCAAAACGCCTCTCATGTTCGCCTCCTCGGTAAAAGATGAAAAAACAGCATCAGCGTGAACCAGCCCGCAGCCATCCAAAGCACGACAACAAACGTCGGTGCCAGAAAGTTGATGGCGCCTAAATGCTTACCCAACCAATAAGCCACCGGGCCGCCCAGCGTCGCCATCAGCGTCAATACCCATCCTGGCAACGTTGACAGGTACGTCATCCGCGTCCAGACAGTGGCAAACATCAGCCACAGTGACACCATCCACAGCGGTAAGACCCCGCCGCCGTCAAAGGCGATTAAGCCCCTGGCTACCCAGAAGGCATCCATCGCGGTGCCCGCAGCCGCCAGCAGTAATACGCTAACTCTGTGGGCGGGGGATAGCAGCCACCAGGCCAGTAACGACAGGACCAACCATAAGATCAGCCCCCGCTCGCGAAACAGCACCACCAGCGTCCAGTAGAGATCGAACGCAATGGCCAACAGGCACAGCTGCAGAGGGCGTTTCATACCCGCTCTGCGGTCAACTGCACCACGCTGATGGTGCGGGCGTTAAACCCGGCTTCACAGTAGCCGAAGTAATAGAGCCACATCCGGCGGAAGCGGTCATCAAACCCCAGCGCCTCAATTTCCTGCCAGGCATGAACAAAACGCTGCCGCCAGTGCGCCAGCGTGCGGGCGTAATCAGGTCCCATGTCAAACAGGTTACGCACGACAAAATCGGTGTGGCGGGTCATCAGGTCGCTCATCACCGTCACGCTCGGCAAGAAACCGCCGGGGAATATGTAGCGCTGAATAAAGTCGACGCTTTTGCTGTAGTCCCGGTAGCGCTGGTCCTGAATGGTGATAGCCTGTATCGCCATTTTTCCTCCCGGGCGCAGGCGTGCCTGGCAGGTGCGGAAGAATGCGGGCAGATAACGCTGCCCTACGGCCTCGATCATCTCTATCGAAACCAGCTTGTCATAGTGCCCGGTCAAATCTCGGTAGTCGCAAAGCAACACTTCGACCCTGTCCTGCAGTCCGGCACGGGCGACGCGAGCCTTCGCCCAGTCGTATTGCTCCTGGGACAGCGTGGTGGTGGTAACCCGGCAGCCATAGTGAGACGCGGCGTACTCCGCCATCGCCCCCCAACCGGTGCCAATCTCAAGCAGATGATCGCTTGCCTTTAACGTCAACTGTTCACACAGGCGCGCCATTTTTGCACGCTGGGCTTGAACAAGATCCTGCTCCTCAGAGGCAAACAGCGCGCTGGAGTAGAGCAGCTCTTGATCAAGAAATAGCGAGTAAAAGGTATTGCCCAAATCATAATGTGCGGCGATGTTTTCCCGCGCCTGCTCCCGGTGATTACGCCGCGTCCAGTGGCGAAAGCGTTCCACGGGTTTACCCAGCAGGCGGAAACCGTTTTCCAGCCGCCCCAGAACGCGCCCGTTTAGCGCAAGAATTTGCAGTAAAGGAGTTAGCTCTTCGGTCTCCCAGTCACCGTCCATCCAGGCTTCGGCGGCGGCCAGGCTCCCGCCGGTGAGCACTCGCCAGTAAACCCTCAGGGAGATAACCTGCACCCCGGCGCTGAGTGAGGCGGTTGCATCACCAAAATGGAAGGTCTGCGATCCTTCACGCACGGTGACAGACCCTTGTTCTATGCCGCTCAACAAGCGGAACAGCAGCCAGCGTGCGATACGGACGCTGCGCGGCACATCAGGTTCAAGCGCAAAGGCGGGATTGGTCATGAACGTTCACTCCTGCTGGCCGGATGATTGTAAACAGGCACACGTTTGAGCCACAGCCGCAGCGCCTGCCAGTAAATGGCGACCGCAGTTTTTAACGTCATGGCCGGGAAGCGCAGCAGCATGGACGTCAGATTTTTGCGCGTCAGGGGCTGACGGCGCAGCAACAGCGTGGCATCAAACACTTTCGAGGCCTGATGATTTTCAATATGCATATGCAGCGTTTTGCCAGGGGGGTTAAAACGCCAGTGGTACACCATGTCCATCGGGTTAAACGGCGAGACATGGAAGGCTTTTTCATTCGGACGTGGCGTCTGCCCATCCACAGCATAGTAATGACGCTCGTTCCACGGAGTATTACGCACCTCGGCAAGAACCCAGCGCAGGCTGTTGTCGCCGTCATAGCAGTAGTAAAAATTGACCGGATTAAAGTGGAACCCGTAGTAGCGTAGCTGGGTCAGAAGCATGACTCGTCCTTCAGGCTGCTCCCCCGTCAGGTCTTTTAGCCGTGCCAGGACGTTCTCTTTGAGCGGTGTACCCAGCGGGTAATCCGCATCGTGAAAAGCGGCAGCGGCGAAGCGGTTGTGGCGGATGCCAATCCCCGGCAGCGCATCAAGCTCGTCTAAATCAAGCCAGGCCATAAACACGCGGTAGATAAAGTGGTGCGTTTTAGGCTGAAGGCGGCGGTGGCGCAAGATCCCCTCATAAAGGCAACTGTTCATCTTATTGCCCTCCTCCGGCCGCAATGCCTTGCACCACATCCAGTGCGCTACGCACGCCGTCTTCATGAAAACCGTTGTACCAATAGGCACCACAGAACCAGCTTCGCTGCTGGCCGTTTATCTCGCCGCGGCGTGCCTGAGCCCGCCAGCTTTGCGGGTTAAAGAGCGGATGTTCATAGACAAAACGCTGCCAGATGAAGCGAGGGTCAATGGGCGTGTCCGGGTTCAGCGTCACGCAAAACAGCGGGGCTTCTTTCGGCAACCCCTGCAGAATGTTCATGTTGTAAGTGACGCAGGCGCTGGCCTGCTCCTGCGAACTCAGGCGATAGTTCCAGCTTGCCCAGGCGCGTTCGCGCACCGGCAACCAGCGGCGATCGCTGTGCAATACCACCTCGTTACGCTGCCAGCCAATATCCCCCAACACTTCACGTTCGGCCTGAGTGGGGTGCTCAATCATCGCCAGCGCCTGAGCAGAGTGGCAGGCAAAAATCACCTGATCGAACGCCTGGCTTGAGTGTTCCAGTTGGATGGTAACACCGTCGTGATGACGGCTAACCCGCTGGACCGGGGCGTTAAGATGCACGGTCAGCCTTTCGCCCAGTTGCGCCAGCATTGCCCGGATGTATTCCCGTGAACCACCGGGTACCACGTACCACTGGGGACGCTGGGTGATATCCAGCAGGCCGTGGTGCTCAAAGAAGCGCAGAAACAGCGCCAGAGGAAAGCGGCGCATCTCCTCCAGCGACGAAGACCAGATAGCGGCCCCCATGGGCAAAATGTAGTGGCGTGCAAAAAAGGCGCTGAACTGATGCTGGTCAAGAAAGTCTTGCAACGTCGCCAGGGGATCAACCTCGCCCGCCAGCGCGGCTTTTGCCTGCCGGTTAAAACGGACAATCTCTTTTAGCAGCCCCCAAAATGCCGGGTTAATCAGGTTGCGACGCTGGGCGAACAACGAGCTAAATGTGTGGCCGTTATATTCCAGCCCGTTTTGCGGATTATGTACCGAAAAACTCATCTGCGTTTTTTGCCCACGAATGCCAAGCTCGCTCAGCAGGCCCATAAAACGCGGATAAGTCCTGTCGTTATAGACAATAAACCCGGTATCGATGGCATAAGTGCCCTGCGGCGTAGCCACATCCA
Organism: Cedecea sp. NFIX57; assembly: GCF_900177785.1. Lineage (NCBI taxonomy): Bacteria > Pseudomonadati > Pseudomonadota > Gammaproteobacteria > Enterobacterales > Enterobacteriaceae > Cedecea > Cedecea sp. NFIX57. Next base: position 66,626 of record NZ_FXAS01000005.1, read on the forward strand.
CGGTGGCAGTGTGGCCTCCCACGGTGGAGCCAGCTTCAAAAAGGGTGACCTGATGATGCCCGGCGAGCCGCCAGGCGCAGGTCAGCCCGGCGATGCCGCTGCCGATAATAGCGATGTTCATGGGCGCACCATCCTGCGCAAAAAGAGACGCTGCAGACCGGCGGGTAACCCCGCCAACAGACGCATTACCAGACCGAATCCCGTCGGGAAAGCAATTTCATCGCGGCCTTTAGCCAGGCCACGGCGGATCGCTTTCACCGCATCATCGACATTCACCCGCCCCGGCATGGCAAAATCATTTTTTTGAGTTAGCGGTGTGTCCACAAAGCCCGGTGAGACCACCGTGACGGCAATCCCTTTCGGCTCCCAGTCCAGGCGCAGGCTGTTGGCAAACCAGGTCAGCGCGGCTTTGGAAGCGCCATAGGCCTCTGCCCGAGGAAAAGGCAACCAATGGGCCATCGAACTGACCAGCACCACACGGTTGCCGGCAACAAGCTGTGGCTGAAGGGCGGCCAGGCAGTTGACCGGCCCAAGAAAATTGGTCGTCATCACCCGCTCAACCAGCGCGGCATCCACCCGACCGTTATCCAGATACTCACAGGTTCCCGCGCAGAGGATCACCAGATCGGCCCGGCAGTCGGCCAGCGCCTCACGGCTGGCATCCCGGTCGGTCATATCGAACTGGCGTACCGCGATGTTTGAACTGTGCTGCTGCAACGAGGCCAACCGCGCCGCATCTCTGCCACAGGCAATGACGCGATGCCCCTCATCGGCCCAGGATTTTGCCAGCCCGCTCCCGATGCCGGAGCTTGCGCCCGTAATGAGGACAGTCATCATGGACGCACCCTGCTTTTCACGCTGCGAACAGCCCATCCCAGCAGGGGCAAGTGTTCATACAGCATTTCTCCGGCATCGTAGTAGTCGCGCTGGCGAACGATCAGGTCATTCTCGAGATCAACGACCGAACAGCCAGGCAAGGACAGCCCTTCTCCTCCGGCGACCTTCGGGTGAGACCAGTGCATGGTCCAACTGACGGCAAAACGCGCCTCGTCGCATAGCGGAGGATCGATAGCGAAACGGCAATACGCCACGCTGGTCAACAGGTGAGCGAAGTAGCGTTGGATCTCAGCCAATCCTCGATGCTCGCCAAACGGATCGATGAGTATGGCATCGGCGGCGTAAAGCCCGGCCAGCGCCGAGAGCGGCTGCTTGTCCAGCCCGGCGTAATAATCCACAAAGCGATGAATGGCGGTTGGCGTTGTGCCCATGAGTTTCACCCTCGCGGTGAAGCACCTGACGTTATCGTATAATTAAAACTTGCACAAATACTTAAATTTGTCCAAGTTTAGATTGTGATATTTTTAAAAAACCAACCATTTCAATGAATTAATAACAGGAAAACGATGTGGGAAATTCCATTTTTCAACAACGAAGCTCGACCCGCCGCGTTTTCAGCGGGCCGTTGGATGAGCATATTGTGGAGGGGGAAAGCGACCCTAGAGGGGAATTATCTCGAGCATAGCGCCCTGCTGCTGCCAGAGCTCAAGCTGCTTTTTACGGGTCGCCGTCAGCTTACCGGAGGTGACCAGCAGCCATTTTCGGTCAGGAAAAATTTCCGGGGCCAGAACGGCTGGCGGAACAGGAAGCACGTCGATACGGTGCCCCTGGCCGGTTCGCCTGAGCGCTTCCAGCCAGATTTCGCAAGGGTCACTCAGATGCCAGCCGGTAATCAGGCAGTTGTCACCGGGCGCTCTTTTATCCCCTTCGAGGCAAAACGAGGTGTAGGCGATAATGATGCCGTCGAGGATCTCGCGCAGGGTCATGATGGCCGGCACGTTAGCCGAGACTTTACTGCGCAGGGGGCGTAGAACCTCCGTCACCAGTTCCGCGCGCGGATATTCCCGACCTGCATCGTAGAGAAGCTGGCGAAGGGATTCAATTTTTCCCTCATTCAGCCGCTGCAGCATACTCTCCTGCAGACCAAGCCAGTTGTTCGCCCGGCGAGTTTCAGGCCGGGCCAGCAGCGGTTTCACCTGACTGACCGGCACCCCTTTTTTCACCCAGTCGAGGATGTTAAGCGCCTGCTGGATATCTTCATCGCTGTACTGCCGGTGGCCGCCATCGGTTCGCATTGGCTTGAGCAGACCGTAACGTCGCTGCCAGGCACGGAGCGTGGTGGCGTTTATCCCGCACAGCCGGGCAAATTCGCCGATGGAGTAAGACATGAGGAGCACCTGATAACCATGAATACTCACAATATACTACGAATTATACCGGGCTGAATGAAGCCCCAGGGGTTTGCCCTCTTTTTTCAATGCACAAACCGAAAACGTTCACCCGGTTACCGGCTTGAATACCCACGTATGATGAAAACCCCGCCAGAGAAAAGTCTGGCGGGGCGTCGACCGAGTAAAGGGATGATTAGCTTAAATCGTGCAACGCTTTATCCAGCGCGTCACTCAGCATAATGTCTTCGAATTTCACCGCCAGACCGCCACGCTGCGGGGTGCAGCACATCACGCCTACCCTGCATGTGTCGAACCCAGGGAAATGCGCCAGCCTCAGTAGCGGCCAGGTTGTGCCGTCAACGGAATACTGCAACCGCAGGCTGTCACCTTTACGGGTCAGGCGCATCCAGAACAGATTCGCATCTCGTGGAAACACGCCGGTTGCCCAGTCGGAATGGCCCAGCGTCAGCACGCTGCCAATGGCAGGCACGCCGTCGTTAAACTCGATGCCCGCTTTTAACCAGTGGGATTCATCCCCCAGCAGCATGATGCCGGCCTGGTCGTAGAGTGCGCTAAATTCAGCGTTGACCTTCACCTGGAAGGTAAAATCCCCCCGCACGTTGCAACCATAAAAATGGCCGGAGAAACGCTCAAAGCCGTACCATGTTTTGCGCCAGAAGTCGGTTTGTTCATCGGTCACCACAGAAAGCGTGCCGTCGCCTTCGCGCCAGACTTTTGGCGCATTGATCCAGTAAAAATCCGTGTGCATAGCCTGACCCTTTCCCTGTTGGATTTAGCGCCAGCCCAGTTCCGGCGCAACGTGCTTGAGAATAGATTCGATCACATGCGCGTTGTAGTCCACGCCCAGCTGGTTTGGCACGGTTAACAGGAGCGTGTCGGCTTCGGCAATCGCTTCATCCTGCGCCAGTTGCTTAATCAGCAGTTCCGGCTCGGCGGCATAGCTGCGGCCGAAAATAGCCCGGGTTTGTGGCTCGATGTAGCCCACCTGGTCGCCTTCTTTGCCGCTGCCGCCAAAGTAGTTGCGGTCGCGCTGGTCCATTATCGCGAAGATGCTCCGGCTAACCGAAACGCGTGGCTCACGCGGATGACCCGCGTCTTTCCACGCGGCACGATAGGCGCGAATTTGCTTCGCCTGCTGGATATGGAACGGCTCGCCGGTTTCATCGGTTTTCAACGTGGAGCTTTGCAGGTTCATCCCTAGCTGCGCCGCCCAAACCGAAGTCGCGTTGGAGCTGGCTCCCCACCAGATACGCTCCCGCAGCCCGGCAGAAAACGGCTCCAGACGCAGCAACCCCGGCGGATTAGGAAACATCGGTTGCGGGTTCGGTTCGGCAAAACCTTCCCCTTTCAGCGCCTCGAGGAACACTTCGGTATGACGGCGCGCCATATCGGCTTCGGTCTCTCCTTCGCCCGGCACATAGCCAAAATAGCGCCAGCCGTCGATCACCTGCTCCGGCGAGCCACGGCTGATCCCAAGCTGCAGGCGGCCCCCGGCAATCAAATCCGCAGCTCCCGCATCCTCCACCATGTAAAGCGGGTTCTCATAGCGCATGTCGATCACGCCGGTGCCGATTTCAATGCGTTTGGTTTTTGCCCCAATGGCCGCCAGCAGCGGGAAAGGCGAGCTTAACTGGCGAGCAAAATGGTGCACGCGGAAGTAAGCGCCGTCCGCGCCAAGCTCTTCAGCGGCAACGGCCAGGTCGATGGACTGCAGCAGCGTATCCGCCGCTGAGCGCGTGCCTGACTGGGCGGCAGGCGACCAGTGGCCAAACGAGAGAAAGCCAATCTTTTTCATCGGATATCATCCTTAGACTCGGAGGTAACCGTCCTACAGTGACAAAATTCCCGCCCCGAGTGCCAGAAAAATATTGCGATACCGCACTAAACGGATCGTCGGTTTCCGTGAGGGCTACGACGGTGCCCGGCGATTGTAATCAAAAAGTAAATGTCGTATAACAGGCACCTCCGAGGGGTGTCCTGTATGGGCTGAGATGGCGCAAGCCGAACCCTTTGAACCTGATCTGGGTCATGCCAGCGAAGGGACGGTCGGCAATCACAGCTCTGTTATTGTCTGTTCATACCTCTGCGCGCCCGGATCTCCATTTACCCAGGAGGTCCTATGTACACCCCACTTTTCGAAAACGGTCTTTACGGTCGATTACGTCAACACGCCGGTCAGCACTGGCAGGATTACGTCGCTCACCCTTTTCTGCAGCAGCTTGCCGTCGGCACGCTGCCTGAAGCCGCATTTAAGCGCTATCTGACTCAGGATTATCTTTTTCTGATTCATTTTGCTCGCGCCTACGCGCTGCTGGTGAGCAAGCTCCGTACGCTGCCGGAAATGCGCGCCGCGACCGCATCGCTGAATGCCATTGTCTCCGAGCTGCCGCTCCATGTGGCTTACTGTCAAGGCTGGGGGCTGGACGAGGCGCAAATGGCGGCGGAGGCGGAAGCGCCGGAAACCATGAATTACACCCGTTACGTGCTGGATATTGGCCATTCAGGCGACGCACTCGATCTGCTGACTGCGCTGCTGCCCTGCGTGGCCGGATATGCAGAAATCGGCCTTGGCCTACTGCATAGCCCCGACACGGTGATGGCAGGCAATCCCTACGCGAACTGGATCCGTAACTATGGCGATGAAGGCTATCTCACCGGCGTGCGGGCCGCTGTGCAGTTGCTCGAAAACGTAGGCCACCAGCGTGGCGCGGAAAGCCGTTTCCCTGAGCTATCGCAGATTTTTACCACCGCGACGCAGCTTGAATCCGCGTTCTGGCAAATGGGGCTGAATGTCTCATGACCGACAGCGCAACTTCGCCGGGCATTCAGGTTCGCGATCTCAGCCTGTGTTTTGGTCAGCAGACCATTTTTGAGCGGCTGAATTTTGATATTCCCGGCGGCAGCTTCGTGGCGCTATTGGGCGCGAGCGGGGCCGGTAAAACCAGTCTGCTTAAAATTATCGCCGGACTGGCGCAGGCCAGTGGCGGAAGCGTGACCTGCAGCGACGGGCAGCCCGTTGCCGGACGCATCGCCTGGATGGGGCAGAAGGACTTACTCTACCCGTGGCTTACCATTGAGCAGAACGTCGCCCTGGGCTCGCGTCTGCGGGGTGAAATGGTCGACAAGCAATGGACCGCGCATTTGATTGAGCAGGTCGGGCTCGGCGGCTATGCCAAAGCCTTACCCGCCTCACTGTCAGGCGGTATGCGTCAGCGTGCCGCCATCGCCAGGACGCTTTACGAAAAGCGCCCGATCGTGCTGATGGATGAGCCTTTTTCGGCGCTGGATGCTATTACCCGCACGGCCATTCAGGACCTGGCCGCCAGGCTGCTGGCAAACAATACCGTGCTGCTGATCACCCACGATCCGATGGAAGCCTGCCGGCTCAGCCACCGCCTGCTGGTCCTCTCCCGCTGGCCTGCGGGCATTGACGATACGCATGTCATTGCCGGGCAACCGCCCCGCGCGCCGGACGATGTGGATCTGCTCCAAAGCCAGGCCGGGCTGCTGCAGCAATTGATGAGGGCGGCCGAATGAAGCCGACTTCAGACACCCATGCTCCCCGCCTGCGCCGTGGGCTGACCGTTTTTGCCGGGCTATTGCTGCTTTGGTATCTGCTTACCCTCGGCAATATTCCCGCTTTTCTTTTGCCCTCTCCCGCTTCGGTAGCGCTGGCTTTATGGGATGGCCGCGATTATCTCGCCTGGCACACGCTGGTCACCGCCTCAGAGATTATCAGCGGGCTAATTCTGGGCGTGCTCCTCGGCGCTGGTCTGGCGCTGGGCATGATGTTTTCCCCCCGCCTGCAGCGCTGGCTGATGCCGCTGGTACTCACCAGCCAGGCAATTCCGGTCTTTGCCCTGGCGCCGCTGCTGGTGCTGTGGTTCGGCTTTGGCATGAGCGCCAAAGTGGCGATGGCGGTGCTGGTTATCTTCTTCCCCGTGGTGTCGTCGTTCTTTGACGGGCTGCGGCGGGTGAATAACGACTATCTGGATTTGGCCCGCACGATGGGGGCTTCACGCTGGGCGCAGCTAAGACACGTCCGACTGATGGCCGCACTACCTGCTTTTGGTTCAGGGCTACGCATGGCCGCCGCCGTCGCCCCCATCGGGGCGATTATTGGCGAATGGGTGGGCTCTGCGGAGGGGCTGGGGTACGTCATGCTGAACGCCAACGCCCGGATGCAAACCGATGTCTGTTTTGCCGCGCTGTTTATTTTAGTCCTGATGACCGTTCTGCTCTGGCTGGCGGTCGATGCCCTGCTGCGGCGGCTGATTGTCTGGTCGCCTGAACATCATGAATAACCGCCTTAATTAAGGAATTAAGAAGATGAAAAAAACGCTGTGTGGCCTGCTGCTCACCGCCGCCTTTGCCGCTCAGGCCTCCGCCGCCGAAAAGCTGACCCTGGTGCTGGACTGGTACATTAACCCCGATCACGCGCCGATTATGGTGGCAGAACAGATTGGCGCTTTTAAGGCTGAAGGGCTGGATGTGAAGATTGTTCCCCCGTCTGACCCGGCTCTGCCGCCGCGCCTGGTTGCCGCCGGGCAGGCCGACCTGGCGATTACCTACCAGCCCCAGCTGCATTTCTTTGCCGATCAGGGTCTGCCGCTGGTGCGCGTCGGAACGCTGATTAATACCCCGCTCAATACGGTGATGACGCTGGATCAGAACATCAAATCGCCAGCGGATCTCAAAGGCAAAAAAATCGGCTACTCCGTCAGCGGTATCGAACAGGCAACGCTTGCGACCATGCTTGAGCATGAGCACGTCAAACCGGAAGAGATGAAACTCATCAACGTCAACTTCCAGCTCACCAGCGCCCTGCTGGCCGGCCAGGTGGATGCGGTGATCGGCGGCTACCGCAATATCGAAGCGCTCGAGCTGAAGCTTCAGGGTAAACCCCCGGTGGTGTTTAACGTCGAGGATTACGGCGTTCCCGCCTACGATGAGCTGATTTTTGTGGCCAACCGTAAAACGGCGAATGAACCGAAGGTCAAAAAATTCTTCGCCGCGCTGAAAAAAGGCAACGAGTACCTGCAGGCGCATCCGCAGGAAACCTGGCAGGCCTTCGCCAAAGCCCATGCGGAACTGAACACTGAGCTGAATAAGCAGGCCTGGCAGGCCAGTCTGCCGCTGTTTGCTGCCGACCCGGCTAAACTCGACCGCGCCCGCTACCAGGCCTACGAGCAGTTCCTTTTTAATAACAAGCTGATCAAGAAAATCACCCCGGTGGATGACTACGCCGTAGAGCTGCACTGAGCCTGATTGCCCGGCTGCCTGCCAACGGGCCGCCGGGCATTCAGTCAGTCAAACCAGGCCTCAATCGGATCGTAATACCGCGCCCAGGCTTTAGGGCCTTCGGCCATTTCGGCATCGGTGAGTAAGGCATACTCCAGCTTCTCGCGCAGGTCCGCCTCATCCATATCAATGCCGATGAAAACAATCTCCTGGCGCGCATCGCCGATGCCCTCTTCCCAGTGCTTTAAAATGTGCCGGAGGCTTTCGGCATCCTGAGGCCACTGTTCGCGGGGAATGCTGGCCCACCACATGCCTGCCAGCCCCTGACGCATCACGCCACCGGCGTGGGACCATGAGCCTGCATGATTAGGGCGACTCGCCAGCCAGAAAAACCCTTTAGAGCGAATAACGCCTTTAAGCCCGCTGTCGGTCACCATCTGGAAACGCGCCGGGTGGAAGGGGCGCCGGGCGCGAAAAACAAAATTCCGAATGCCGTATTCTTCAGTTTCCGGCGTATGCTCTCCGCGCAGCTCCTTTAGCCAGCCCGGTGCCTGAGCGGCGGCATCGAAGTCAAACAGCCCGGTATCCAGAACCTGATCAAGGCTAACCTGACTAAACGCCGAAGTGATGATTTTTGCCCGTGGGTTAAGGGAATACAGCACGGACATCAGGCGGCGTTTCTCTGCCTCGCCAATCAGATCGGTTTTGTTGAGAACAAGCACGTCGCAAAATTCTATCTGGTCAATCAGCAGGTCAACCACGGTGCGTTCGTCCTCTTCACCCATGGACTCGCCGCGAGACTGAATGCTGTCGTAGGATTCATAATCACGAAGGAAGTTAAAGCCGTCCACCACCGTCACCATGGTGTCGAGCCGGGCGATATCGGACAGGCTTTCGCCTTTGTCATCCACGAAGGTGAAGGTTTCCGCCACGGGCAGCGGTTCGGAAATACCGGTAGATTCGATGACCAGGTTATCAAAACGCCCTTCCCGGGCAAGCTGGCTGATTTCCACCAGCAGGTCTTCGCGCAGCGTGCAGCAAATGCAGCCGTTGCTCATTTCCACCAGTTTTTCATCGGTGCGCGTCAGGCTGGAGCCGCCCTCACGCACCAGCGCGGCGTCAATATTCACCTCGGACATATCGTTGACGATCACGGCCACCCGCCGCCCTTCGCGGTTATTTAATATGTGATTCAACAACGTGGTTTTTCCTGCCCCCAAAAAACCGGAGAGCACGGTAACGGGCAGTTTCTTTGACCGATTGTTGGCCTGTGTTAACGATGACATTGCAACTCCTCACTGACTGCGCAGTTATTATTGATATGTTATAACATAGCAACAATGAATGGCATTGTCATGCCGGAGATAAAAACCGGGCGTAGAAATGAAAAAAGCCAGCTAGTGCTGGCTTTGAGAAGGAAACCTGAATTACTGCAGGCGGAATACCCGGACCAGGTCGCGTAGCTGTTTCGCCTGGTCATTAAGCGATGCCGCGGCGGCAACCGACTCCTCTACCAGCGCGGAGTTTTGCTGGGTGGTGGAATCAATCATGCCGATCGCGCTGTTAATCTGGGAAATACCGTCGGTTTGCTCCTGGCTGGCCTGTTTGATCTCCCCGAGGATGGTGTTCATTTCCTGTACGTTTTCGATCATGCCAGCAATCTGCGTGTTCGCTTTTTCCACCAGTCCCATCCCCTCACGAGTCTGGGTGGTTGAGTTCTCAATCAGGCTTCTGATCTCACTCGCCGATGAAGCACTTTTTTGCGCCAGCTGGCGAACTTCCCCGGCAACGACGGCAAAACCACGGCCGTGCTCTCCGGCGCGAGCCGCTTCCACCGCCGCGTTCAGCGCCAGAATGTTCGTCTGGAACGCAATAGAGTCGATAAGGTTAATGATGTCCGACATACGGTTGGAGGTTTCATTAATCACACGCATTTTGCTGGTGACCTGAGACATCATCTGCCCGTTGTTTTTCACCACTGTTGCGGCTTCGGAAGAGAGCTTGGTGGCCTCGTTGGTGTGGTCAAAGGTGTTTTTCACCGTGGAGGTGATCTGCTCCATGGAAGCCGCCGTTTCCTCTACAGAACTGGCCTGCTCTTCAGTGCGAGCCGCAAGATCCTGGTTCCCGGCAACGATTTGCGCGGCGGCAGAAGAGATAGTTTCCGACCCCTGCTGAACCTGATGGACAATCTCTTGCAGGCGGACTTTCATGCTCATCAGCGCCTGCAACAGTTCGCCTGTTTCATCTTTATGAGTGACCGTGATGCTGCCCGTAAGGTCGCCTTCGGCAATCGCGCCGGCAAACTCAACCGCACGCACCAGCGGGCGAGTAATAGACCGCACCACAAACAGGCCAATGAGGCTGCCCAGCGCAATACTCAGCAAGGTCAGAAGCACAGTGACCAGGCGGTTAGCGTGGTAATCTTTATCAACCTGCTGGCCAGCAGCGGTCATTTTTTGATTCTGGATAACGATAAGTTCCTGCACTTTATCTTTGTATTTTTCCTGCACCTGAATGGTGGTGGACATCATTTCCTGCAGCGCGGCGGCGCGATCGTTTTGCTGTACCGCCTGTAAAATACGAAAACGTGAGTCCAGATACTGTTTACGAATATCGGCCAGCTCCCGCAGCGCTTTTTGTGATGCGGCATCGGTACTGGACTTGTTCAGGTCCGCCAGCAGCCCGGTAATATGCGCGCTGATCTCCGCAAGGTGTTTTTCTGATTTCTGACGAAATACGCCGGCTTCATCCAGCAACATTAGCTGCTGTGTATTTACAAATTCCTGGAAACTATCAATCAGATCATTCGCTTTAACGGTTGTTGGATAATCACTGTTAATAATCGTTTGAATGCCGGTATTTGCCTTGCTGAGACTGAGCAAAGAAAGCCCTGAACTGAAGACCATTAGCACAATAAAAATAGCAATCGTCAGCGTTAATTTGCTGCGAATTTTTACATCATGTAGTGACATTTTTTCTCCCTTGGGAAGCCTGTTTTTATGAATGCGCAAAATCCTCTGCGGCCGAAACAGCAGAAAATAAATAGCACAAAGGGATGGAAGCACCTCGTACAGGCTTATCGGATATATCCAGATTAACTTTATGAATTTGATCGGTTTTTTCTTATGGTCAGGCCAGATGGATAGATGAAAGCTATTAATTGATTTGCGATTGATCGATGATTTGCGATAGGGAACGTTTTTTTATTCTATTTTGACGAGAGCCATACTTTGCCGAACACTATTTTTTTAAATACAGCAAGCGCGAGGTAAATATAAATTCATCTCGCACCGCTTTATTTAATTATTTAATATTTTATTAACAAGCCTGAATTACCCTGCTCAGAGCGGGGAAATATCAAATTTGATAATCGATGGCGGGTTCTTCAGGCTCCAGCGCCAGGCGCTTAATTTCCTCAACCGACAGCTCCGGGTTGCACAGCTCAATAAATCGCCAGACATAGTTACGCTGCAGTTGTCCACGGCGGATCCCCAGCCAGACGGTGTTCGCGTCGAACAAGTGCCGGGTATCCAGGCGCACCAGACTCCCTTCTTCCCCACTGGCCTGGTCGGCTACCAGCCCAATGCCAAGGCCGAGTTCAACGTAGGTTTTAACCACGTCGGAATCCTGCGCGCTGAGCACCACATCCGCCGTTAAACCACGCCGGGCAAAGGCTTCATCAATACGGGAACGGCCGGTGATGCCCTGGCGGTAGGTGATCAGCGGCCAGCGGCTGATATCGTCCAGCGTAAGCGGGCTGGTATGAATTAACGGATGCCCCTGCGGAACCAACAGGCTGTGATACCAGCGGAACCAGGGATAAGCCACCACCAGAGGGTCGGTGCTCAGGCGCTCGCTGGCGATACCGATATCCGCCGCCCCGCTGTGCAGCAGCGATTCGATTTCTTGCGGCGTGCCTTGAATCAGTTCGAGGCGAACTTCAGGGAATAAAGCGCGGAAAGCTTTGATCACCACTGGCAGACTGTAACGAGCCTGAGTGTGGGTGGTGGCGATGGTCAGGACACCGCTGGTGTCGTTAGTGAAAAGATCAGCCAGGCGACGTACGTTGCTGGCTTCGTTGAGAATACGTTCGGCAATCACCAACAGGGCTTTACCCGGTTCGGTCATACCTAATAACCGTTTGCCACGGCGAATGAATATTTCAATCCCCAGCTCTTCTTCCAGCTCGCGAATATGGCGGCTGACGCCAGACTGAGAGGTGAAAAGCATATTGGCGACTTCGGTGAGATTGTAGTCCCGTCGCGCCGCCTCGCGGATTATTTTAAGTTGCTGGAAATTCACATCGCCCCCGGGATCATGACTGTTCTTTACACCATTGTTAAAGTCACAGCCCCGGCGGGACAAATAATAAAAACCAGCAACCTATTCCATTTAGTAATAAGCGGACTTAGCCCACCAGCATCAGTTCGCGATTTTCCAGCGACGGGCGGGTGACCAGAGACATAAGAATTTCTTTTACCGCCTGGGCCTGGGGCGAGAGCGGCAAACGCGCTGACAGGTTCAGCGACAGCGGTAAATTTAAAGATGGGCTGGTAATGCGAGCCATCCAGCCACCGGCAGAATCAGCAAGTGAACGCGCGGCGGATTCCGGCAGCACGGTCACGCCCATACCGCTGGCAATCGCCGCCGTTAAGGTGGAAATAGACTCGATCTCACCGATAATTTTTGCCGTCAGGCGGCGCAGGGAAAAGGCTTCGTCCACGCGCTTGCGCACTGCGCTGTAGTCGCGCGGCAGGAAAAGATTCATGGCGGCAACGTCCGACAAATCAACGCTGTTGCCCGGGCAGTCACGGGTGCCCACGAGGAACAAATCCTCTTTCAGCAATGGCTGGCTGGTCAGCCCCGCGGTTGGCGTGCGGTCATACAGCACGGCCATATCAAGCTGCCCGCTGAGCAGTTTGTCATTCAGCTGTGAACCGCTATTTTCATGCAAATACACCTGCACATCCGGCAGCTCGGCGCGCACGGCCTGCAGCAGCGGCATGGTAATAGAAGACGCCGCCATCCCCGGCGCAAGCCCAATCGAGACAAGGCCTTGCATCGTCTGGCCAACGTTATTCACCGCCAGCTGAGCCTGCTCACACTGGCGAAGAATCGCCCGTGCGTGGGCATATAAAACCTTTCCGGCTTCCGTCGGCGTCACGCCGCGTTTGGTGCGGATCAACAGTTGCTGATCCAACTCTCCTTCCAGAGTGGCAACCTGCTGGCTGAGCGCCGGCTGTGCGATGTGTAGTACTTCTGCCGCCTGGGTCAGGCTGCCAATATCAACGATTTTTACGAAGTACTTCAGTCGTCTTAAATTCATTTTGCCCCCTATTACGGTGTGCCAGCCAGTGATGGCAGTGATGTCGTAAAGGGTTTTGCAATATGCTTGCCACATTTTTCGTTTACGGCACAAACGCGTTAACAGGCTGGATAATAAGAGAAACTGATAAAGCACTCGCGAGGATTAACGAAACAGGAGGCTGACTTATGCCCCATAAGGGGTACAAATGCACCATTACAGTGCATTTCAGCATAAAACTGCGTGCCGGTGATAAGCCGGCACGATGAATCACACGCTGGCCCACCACAGGCGAATTTTCATTCCCCAGTAGCTCGTCCAGCCGCTTGTGGTAGACACCACCTGCCCTTTATCGACAATGACAAACGTCGGCGTGACGCCAATCTGCCAGCTACGGGAGATAGACCCGTCGGCATCATTGACCACCGGGAACTGCACACCTTTACGCGCCAGCCAGCGGGAAACCTCACTTTCATTCCCGGAGCGGAGCGCAATGGTTATCACGTTCTGCCCTTCGGCCTGCAGTTTCGCGACGTCCGGCGTGGTAAAACGACAGACAGCGCACCAGCTGGCCCAGAAATAAACCAGCAGCGGGCGCTCCGCGCTCAACGCACCAAGCGTCACATCCTGCCCGTCCAGCGTGTGCAGCGGGGTGGCATCAAAAGCCACTGGCGACTGAGGCGCGCGCCACCAGTCCATCACCAGCATCACGCCCGCCAGTAAAACCAGAAGAATGAATCCTTCCCGCAGCCAGCGCCGCAATTTACTTGCCATGCGCGGCCGCCAGTTTTTCTTTTACCACTTCTTCCAGCGTTTCCCACGGCACGGCACCGGGGATCATTTCATCACCAATGATAGTGGCTGGTGTGCCCTGTACGCCCACGATGCGCGCTAACTGCAGGTTGGTGCTTAGGGTTTCCATGCTTTTTTCATCCGGCGTAACCGGCGTTGCCCCGCTCTTTTCAACCGCAGTCGCAATGCTTGTCGCATCATGATAGCCCTTCTTCTGCATCAGTTTTTCATGCAGCGCCAGGAACTGGTCCGGATGCTGACGCCAGGTCGTCAGGACGGTGCGTGCCGACAGCACGGAGCTTTCCCCTTTAAACGGCAGCGGTTTCACGATCACCGCCACATCCGGGTATTTCTGCACAATTTTTTCCAGCATCGGATCGAGCTGTTTGCAGTACGGACAGTTGTAATCGGTGAAGTTCACGAGCGTTAACACCGGTTTTTTAGCGCCAAATCTCGGGCTGGCCGGATCGTTAAACAGCGCCTGCTCGATCAACACTTCCAGCTGCTTTTGCTGTTCGGCAGAAAACGGAGCAGGCTCTTCTTTTGCCGCCAGCGTCAGGCCGGAGAACAGCGAGAGGATCAGAATAAAGACATATTTCATGGTGTTGTTCCTTTGGCTTCATCCAGGGTCGTCAGCACCGAATCGCGTGACAGCAGCGTAGGCAGCACTTTGCCTTCCGGCAGGCCTGGGCCATAAATTTGGTTGAATGGCACGGCAACCTGGCCGCGGCTTCTTAAAAAATCGGTGATTTGCGGGGACGGCAGCGTCCAGTCGCCGCGCAGGGCAACCACATCCGGCGCCTGCAGGACTGCCTGCACATCTTCTTTGCTAAGCACGTTGTATTTGTTGGCTTTGCAGGTAATACACCAGTCGGCGGTGACATCGATAAAAACGCGTTTATGTTGCGCCAGTGCGTCCTGGATTGCCTGCTCGCTGAGCGGCTGCCAGGCGATGTTTTCCTGTGCAGGCTTGCTAGTCGAAACACCGAAATGCACCAGCAGCAGGCTTGCCAGCCAGATAGCCGAACCTAACATCAGAAGGCCAAGCACGCGACGCAGCCAGGTCATCCATTTGCCCGGGCGAGGCAATCGCATCGCCAGACCGGGACGAAGCGCGATCAGCAACCACGGTAGACTCATCCCCAGCCCTAAGGCCAGGAACAGCCCCCACAGCACCGGGTAAGAAGCCGTGAGCGCGACCGCCACTGCCGTGCCGAGGAAAGGCGCGCTGCACGGCGTCGCCAGCAGTGTTGCAAACGCCCCCTGCCAGAAATGCCCGGCCATGCCATTGCCGCCCTGCGTTGCCAGCCGGGTGTTCATATTGGAAGAGAGCCTGAATTCAAACAGCCCAAACAGATTAGCGCTGAAAGCCAGCATCACCAGCGCCATAAAGCCGATAAACCACGGGTTCTGGAACTGAATGCCCCAGCCCAACGCCTGGTTGGTCAGCCGCAGGACGGTCATCAACAGCGCCAACACCATAAAGGAAGCAATAATGCCCGCGACCGAGGCTAAAAACTGGCGTCGCACCAGGCCCCGGTCTTTCTGCTGCACCAGCAGAATCGAGCCAAGCTTCATACCCAGAACCGGGAGGACGCACGGCATCAGGTTAAGGATCAGGCCGCCCACCAGCGCCATCAGCACTACCTGCCAGAGCGGGAAGGCATCATTTCCCCCTGCTGCGGCTGGCGCTGAACCAATGGTGAGCGTGTTTTGCTGAGCAATGCCGTTGTCGGCCAGCACCAGCGTGATCGATTTCCCTCGCAAATCTGGCGCACCTTCCCCCCAGCTGTCGCTAACCGGCACCGTGGCCTGCAGCGAATCACCGTTAATGTGGAAGGTTGGTTTGCCAAGATCGGCCTCTTCCGGCGGGTCAAGATAAAGGCCCGGATTCGTCCAGCCGCCGGCACGCACGGCGCTGATAACCAGACTTCCCGAGCGGTAACCTGCTTCCAGTGAATCCGTTAACCCAGTTTCAACCGGTACCTGCCCCATCGCCTGAGCGAAATCATGGGCAAACTGAGCATCTGCCGCAGAAGGCGTGATGCTAAAGGAATAATCGGTCAGCAGGCAGACGTTGCCGCAGGTAGAAAGCGTCAGCACGCCACGGATTGTTTCCGGCACCGTGCCGTGAAACACCATTGGAATGGTGACCCGATCGTGGTAGCCCTGGGTCGTGATCCCGGCGACGTCAAAACGTGCTGGCGTGGGCCAGAACCACTCTACTTTTGGCATATCACCCTGCCAGGCAATGGCTGGCGCAACGCCGCCTTCCCCAGGGGATCGCCAGTAGGTTTTCCAGCCTTTTTCGAGCTTCACGTCCAGTAAAAGACGCGTGTCGTTATTGCCAGAGGTATCCGCGCGCAGCCTGACGCTGGCGTGATCGTTATCCGGCGATTGCAGCCAGCCAGACTCTGCCGCCCAGGACATGGGCAGCCATAGCATGAGCAGGCACAGCAGCGCCTGCCTGAAGCGAGTGAACATGTTTTTTCTCCGTAAATGATTAACTAACTATCGGTAACAGCCGGTCTGTCATTCACGGAACACGCAGAAGCGGAGATGCACCCTGAGGGTGGGAGGTGAAGTCGCTCTTGGAGGTGAGTACGGCATGCGCGTGGAACGCACGGGGGCCAGCAGCGAAAGCAGCAGGCAAAGCGCAAACAATGCCCCGTCAAACAAGACTGGCGGCACGCTCAATAATGATTTGGCGCTAAGTTCGCACGGCGTGACCGGTGCGTCACCATCGGCCTGGGGGCTATCGACCTGGACCGCGACGGCACTGGCTACAGTTTCCATCTGCAACGCGTGCAGGCCCGCCATGCGCTGTGCGGTACAAACCAGTACCACAACACATGCCAGACAAAGAAACCAAATCCCTATACGCCGCTGTTTTACCATCAGGTCCTCACTGTTTAACCCGGCTTATCTTAGCGGCTGGTGAAAGATTGGCAATCTTTGCGCTGTAAAGTTATGTCTGAGCCGGTTTCCTGGCAAATTCTGCTTGTTTTATCGGCAAACGATACAAAAGGTGCTTTGGAGGCTTTGACAAGCCAGTGTGGCCTCGTTAATATGCGCCCCGTTCACACGATTCCTCTGTAGTTCAGTCGGTAGAACGGCGGACTGTTAATCCGTATGTCACTGGTTCGAGTCCAGTCAGAGGAGCCATATTTGAGAAGCCTGCTTAAGGAAACTTAAGCAGGCTTTTTGCTTTTGATTTTCCGAAAGTTTCTATCCCTTCACAAAATTCATTTTTCCTCTGCAACGGCGATTCACTTTTTTAATTAGTCGGCTACTATTCAGTTATGCCGTACGCTTTTCGTGCAACACCCCCGCCATGTAATAAAATATTCGCCCCGTACGATGGCCGTTATGTTAGTAAATTTTCTCAAAGATTTGCGGTATATTGTCGGTAACTGCAGTGAATGCGTTGGGATCATGAGAGATATAAAAGAAAAGCCCCCGCAAATGCAGGGGCTTAAGTTTCTTTATTTTTATTTTTTGTAATGTAAAATTACAAGTGCTTACAATCTTGTGCATCGGGAAATCGGTGTACTAGATAATAATCTGTGAACATTTCCCTTGGTGTTGCTCAGGTCTTTGACCGCCTGACCCGCTTGCGTGTTGGCGCGGCCGGTCAGGATTTTTTTAAGTTTAGAGAAGGCCTTAGGCAAAAAAAAGCTGTCATTAAGTACAGGGGGACTTCCACATACAGGGATACGCTATGTGTTCTGCAATTGAATTTTTTATAAGTAATCATAATGATTTACACCCTGGCCTCGCCCGGGAGCTGTATGCGTTACGCAAAAAAACATTTCATGAACGGCTAGAATGGAAAGTGGAATGTGAAGATAATCAGGAAAAAGATCAATTCGATAACGCAAATACAACTTATTTAATGGGCATGTCGGAAGGCCAATTATTTTGCGGCGCACGCTTTATTGATGCCAAACATCCGACCATGACAGATGAAATATTTCATCAATATTTTAATAAAATTAGTTTGCCGAAAGATATTCCGTGTTGCGAAATCACCCGCTTATTCTTAGATAAGAATCGGCGCGACGAGGGAAATTTACGTACCCTCCCCGCCAGCAAAGCGTTATTTCTGGCGATGATCATGTATTGCCTAAAAAACGGCTATCCGGGCATGCATGCGGTGACAAGCCGGGGGATGTACGCCATTTTCCGCCAGGCGGACTGGAAAGTTGACGTGCTGCAGAAAGGGCTCTCGGAAAAGGGCGAGGCGGTTTATTATATTTTTATGCCCGCCAATGAGCAGGTTATTGAAGATATTATTACTAAAGATAAAAACAGCGCATGGCTGCGCGACACGCTTGCCCAGCTCCAGCACCTCTAGTCTCTCTCGACTCAGGCATCCAGCAACCTGAGTTCGATACTCAGTTTAACCGCGTGACGGGCATTGTTAACGCCGAGTTTTTTCATGGCATTGCCCATGTGGAATTTTACCGTGCGCTCGGTAATGGACAAGATCGTCGCAATCTCGGCATAGGTTTTTCCGGCGTAGACCCACTGCAGAATTTGCTGTTCGCGTGGTGACAGGAAAACATTTTTTTTCTGCCGAATATCGCTGTATAAATTCAGCATCTTTTGGTGAAGTCGGATAAAGAAAGCGATCACTGCCTCACGATTTTCGGTGAGGTTAACTTCAGAAGGCTGATGGCTGATCAGCGAAAGCACCACAAGATTGTTAACATAGTCGTGGAGCGGATATGTATGCCCCTGCACAATGTTATGCTGAGAACCTTCGTCAAAAATACGCTTCAGCGTATACCCGGAAGAGACCATCATCCCGCTGTCCCATGAAAAATCCTCCAGGCTGCTGAGAGACCGGACAATCACTGGGTCAATAAACTGATATTTATTCTCGAGATAAATGTTAAACCATTGCGGATTGTTATTAATAATACGCATTTGGGAAGGGTCTTTCTTATTCATCACAGCATACGCGTAGGTCGTATGTTTGTAATCCAGAATAAATTCATCAAGTTCGCGCTGAATTAATGAATTTACTTTGCTGTCATTATAATACGTGTCCTTCACAACCATCGCCGTCCGTAGAATTAAGAGAGCAAAGTATAGATCATTTCCCTTCGCTTGCCACACCTCAATGCCACGGATTTGATGGATAAACGCAGGAATGGCCTAATATCCATTCCTGCGTCAAAAAATAAAAGTTAAATCAGGTTATCATCACACACTTAGATTTCAGTCAGGATCTGGCTGAAATCGAGGCGAGACTTCGGTAACCCGGCATTAAAATCCTCCACGCTGCGATAACCCAGCGCCACCATCACCACGCTGCTCAAGCCTTTCTCACGCAGGCCAAATTCCTCGTCCAGTGCGGCGGCGTCAAAGCCTTCAATCGGCACGGCATCAATCTTCAGAGTGGAAACGCCCAGCAGTAGCGTGCCGAGGTTGAGGTAGACCTGCTTCTCCATCCAGTGTTGTGCATCTTTCAGGTCAAAACGGTGTTTATTGGCATAGAAAGAGCGGCCTTTGTGCTGCCCTTCTTTGGCTTGTTCAGTAGCAAAGCGCCCATCTTCCTGCTCTTTTTGCAGCAATGTTTGCAGGTGCGCATCGTCATAAACCGTTTTGGCACAGAACACCACGACATGTGAAGCATTCAGCACTTTAGGTTCGTTTGCGGCATAAGGCCCGGTGGTCGCTTTGGCAATGCGTGCTTTGCCTTCATCACTGCTTACCAGCAAGAAATGCCACGGCTGCGAGTTGGTGCTTGAGGGGCTCAGGCGCAGCAGATGTTTGATTTTTTCCACATCTTCGGCGGCAATTTTTTTAGACGCATCAAATGCCTTCGTGGCATAGCGTCGGGAGGCAGCATCAACAATGTTCATTATTTTTCCTGATTAAGTCTTTGTGTTTTGCAGCGGCCGGCCTGGCCGCTGCACGTAATCATTAGACGGCAACTTCGTCCAGGGGTACCAGCTTCAGTGGCTCTGCCAGCAGCGCGTCCATCTGTTTCACAAATGCCTGGAAGTGAGGCAGCGAATTGTGCAGGTCGAGCGCCTGCTGCCCTCGCCACGACTCACGCACGTAAAAAGTATCCGGCTCTTGTTGAAGTTGGAACAGCGTATAGTCGAGGCAGCCAGGCTCAAGGCGGCTCGGTGCAACCAGCGCTTTCAGCGCGGCTTTGAGGTTATCCTGCTGGCCAGCTTTTGCCTTCAGCATGGCAATAATTGTCAACGTTTCTGCCGTTGCCATATCAGAACCCCTCCAGCACGATTTTGCCCACCGCGCGCCCGGTTTCCAGCAGCGTATGAGCGCGGCGCAGGTTGCCCGCGTTAATTGTGCCATAGTGTTCGCCCAGCGTGGTTCTTAACACGCCTTGATCGATAAGCGCAGCGACGCGGGTGAGCAGATTATGCTGCTCAATAATATCGCTGGTGACGAACATAGAACGGGTGAACATAAACTCCCAGTGCAGCGAAATACTTTTAGCCTTCAGCGCGCGAACGTCCAGCGCGACCGGGTCATCAATCAGCGCAAATTTCCCCTGCGGGATCAGCGCCTCAATCAGTTGGGCATAATGTTGTTCGGTATTGGTCAGGCTGGCAACGTGCGTGACGTGTTTCACGCCAATACGCTGTAATTCTTCCGTCAGCGGTTGGCTGTGGTCGATGACGTGGTGGGCACCAAGTTCACTCACCCATTTCTGGCTTTCCGGGCGAGAGGCAGTGCCAATCACCGTGGCTTTTGTCAGCCTGCGGGCGAGCTGGGTCAGAATCGATCCCACGCCACCGGCCGCGCCCACAATCAGCAGCACCGCATCTTCACTGCCGTTTTCCTGAATCCCCAGGCGGTCGAAAAGCATTTCCCACGCGGTGATTGCCGTTAGCGGTAATGCGGCCGCCGCGGCATTTTCCACGGACTTAGGTTTGAATGCCGCAATGCGCTCGTCCACCAGCTGAAATTCGCTGTTGCTGCCTGGGCGAGTCAGCGACCCGGCGTACCATACTGCATCACCGGGCTTGAACAGCGTGACAGCCTCACCCACTTCGACAACGGTACCCACGGCGTCCCAGCCCAGCACACGAGGTGTGTCACCGCTAAAGCCGCTGCGAACTTTGGTATCAACGGGGTTGACAGAAATGGCGTTCACCGCCACCAGAATGTCGTGCCCCTGAGCAACGGGCTTCGGCAGCGTGATGTCCTGCAGCGCATCAATATTGCTGCCGTCTTTTGCGGCGCGGGTAATAGCAATAGCTTTCATAGCAGCTCCAATAAGGTAATGAGTTCATCAATTGAGTAAAATCATGGTACAAGGAGCGCGGCAGGTGAAAAACCGGCGTCAGGAAACAACACTTATACTCGGAGAGTGAAAATGCTCAGGCTGGAAGACCTTGCGCTGTTTGTCAGGGCGGCGGCGTTAAGCAGTTTTAGCGATACCGCCAGGGAAGCCGGGCTGCAGCCGGCCCAGGTCAGCACTGCCATTAAGCGCCTGGAGCAGAATCTCAACATTCGCCTGTTCGCCCGCTCAACGCGCAGCCTGCGCCTGACGCCCGAAGGTGAAGCCTGGCTGCCTTACGCCCAGCAGGTGCTGCAGACGCTGGATGCCGGGTATGAACAGATCCAGCCCCCCAGCGACGAAGTACGCGGCACGCTGCAAATCGCCGTCCCTTCCGATCTTGGGCGCAATCTTCTGCTCGACGTTTTTCAGCAATTTCGCAGCAATTACCCGGCGCTATGCCTGAAGCTTCTGTTTTCCGATCGCATCACCGATGTGTTTAAAGATCCGGTGGATGTGGCTTTTCGTTACGGCAACAATGATGACGCGTCTTACATCGCCCTGCCGGTCGCACCGGAAAACCGCCGCGTGCTGGTTGCCTCCCCTGCCTATCTGGCACGCAATGGCGAACCTAAAACCCTTGCCGATCTGGCTCAACACAATGCGTTGACGTTTGTACTTCGCGGGCGGGTGCACAATAGCTGGTCGTTCAGCCTGCGCGGCAAAATGCAGCAGGTGGCGGTGAAAGGTTCAATGATGAGCGATGATGCGGAAGTCATTCACCGGCTGGCGGTAAAAGGCGAAGGCATTACCTACAAATCCTGGCTGGATGTTAGCGAAGATGTACAGGCAGGCCGCCTGAAGCTCTTGCTGCCGCAGTATGAAGGAGACAGCATTCCGCTGAATCTGATTTGCCCGCACCGTAAGCAGGTGTCGACCACGGTGCGGCTGTTGCACGAAGCGGTCAAGGCGCGCTGCGAAAACGCAATGCGCACCCTGCCCGCTATCGAAGCTTAAAACGTGACCCAGTCATCACCTGCCGCGGTGGCTGCGGCGGCTTTTGTCTGAGGTTTGACTTTCGTTTCCACTACGGCCTGTTCTTCGCGCCCGGACAGGCGGAAACGCGCCACCGCTTTTTGTAGCATTTCGGTCTGGCCTTCGAGCGCTGCCGCCGCCGCCGAAATCTGTTCCACCAGCGCGGCGTTTTGCTGCGTCACGCTGTCCATTTCGCTGACCGCCACGCTCACCTGAGAAATACCTTTGCTTTGCTCGTCCGTCGCAGAGGCAATTTGCTTCATGATTTGCGTGGTGTCGGACACGGCCTTCAGCACCTCTTTCATGGTGTTGCCCGCCTCGTTGACCAACGCCGCGCCACTGTTCACCCGATTTACAGAGTCGGCAATCAGCGTTTCAATTTCTTTCGCCGCGCCCGCACTGCGGCTGGCCAGGTTACGCACTTCTCCCGCTACCACCGCAAAACCTCTGCCCTGTTCGCCTGCACGTGCGGCCTCAACGGCCGCATTAAGTGCCAGAATATTAGTCTGGAAGGCAATGCTGTTAATGACGCTGGTGATCTCGCTGATTTTGCGGGAGCTGTCGGAGATCCCTTCCATGGTGATAACCACATCGCCCACCAGCTTGCCGCTGCGGCTGGCGGTTTGGGAGGCTTTCTCCGCAATGCTGCTGGCCTGGCGGGCATTCTCGGCGTTGAATTTAACCGTGGCCGTGAGTTGCTCCATGCTGGCGGCAGTCTCTTCCAGCGCGGCGGCCTGTTCTTCGGTGCGCGAAGAGAGATCGTTATTGCCGGAAGAGATCTCCGCCGAGCCACGATAAATGTTCTCCGTGCCGCTGCGAATCGCGCTCACCGCATCGCGCAGGCTGCCCTGCATCTCGGCCAGCAGCGGGAACAGTTTGCCGACACAGTTTCGCCCAAAGTCCTCAACCGGATGGCTGAGGTCGCCCTTGGCTATCACCGAGAAATGATCACGAATGCGGTCCAGCGGTTTTACCAGCAGGTTCACCAGATAGCGGTCGGTAAACAGTAGGATCAGCAGACCAATCACAATGGCCACCAGCACGGTGATTTTCATCAGACGTGTCAGCGAGTCCACGGTAACCCGCGTCCGGTCCAGCCGTTCTTCGGCCACGGCGGTAAACTTGCTGCTGCTGGCCCCGAAGGCACGACTGAGAGGCGGTGTGACCTGGGTGGCCTGCTGGCGATACTCCGCCGCGCTCCCCTGCTGAGCAAGCTGCATCTGCACCGCCACGCCGTTATCTAAAAGCTGCTGCCATTTTTCGATAACATCTGCGGAAACAACCGGATCCATTGGCCCAGGCGAAACGCTTTTCAGGCGCTTCAGTTCGCTTTTCATGTTATCCAGCGCTTCCTGCACCGGTTTAAAATCTGTGCTTTCCCCGGCCGCCTTCGCCTCCATCACCCGCGAAAGGCGCGTGATAAAGCGAAAATACTGGTCGTTGCCTTTGCTGAGTATCGTCATCTGAGACACCAGCTGATGGTCCACAGCGTTACCGTCCCCCAGTTTCGCCAGCGAATAAACGGTAAACACGCCCACGGCTGACCACAGCAGGCAGAACAGCCCCAGCACGGTGAGCAGCACCCGGCGTACGGTAAAATTCTTTAACATTCCCATGTTGTTCCCCTCATCATTATTGTCGTTATCCCATCAAGCTCGGGTATCTCAGGGGTTATCGGCAATCTTTGCGCGGGTATTCATTTATTTGTGATGAATTTTTTATGAGGTTCGCAACTCTCCCCGTCTTCCACTTCCGTTCTGCTCCCGGCATGACATACTGAGACACTAACCCGGCGAGAACCGGTAAAGGAGAATCAATGAATAATAACGTTGTATGCCAGGGGCTGACGCCTGCTGAAGCCCTGGAGAAGCTGGAAGCGCTGTACGAAAACTCGGTAACCGCCCTTCGCGATGCGATTGCCCTCTACACCCAACAAGGCACGCTGCCGGACGTAGACGCGCGTTCCGACGGGCTGTTTGTCTACCCGGAACTGCGGGTGAGCTGGGACGGCGTTCCCCGTGGCCCGAAAAACACCCGCTCCTATGCCCGCTTTACCCACTCCGGCAGCTACACCACCACGGTGACCCGTCCCACGCTGTTTAAAAGCTACCTGCACGAACAGTTGAGTCTGCTGAGCGAAGACTATGGTGTGCACATTGAGGTTGGCCCTTCTCAGCACGAAATCCCTTACCCGTACGTGATTGACGGCCTGAACCTCGACCGTACGATGAGCGCCGGGTTGACGCGCCATTTCCCGACCACCGAGCTGTCGCAGATTGGCGATGAAACCGCCGACGGCCTGTTCCACCCTACGGAAGCCTGGCCGCTGTCGCACTTTGACGCCCGCCGGGTAGACTTCTCGCTGGCTCGCCTTCGCCACTACACCGGCACGCCAGTGGAGCACTTCCAGCCCTTCGTGCTGTTCACCAACTACACCCGCTATGTGGACGAGTTTGTCCGCTGGGGCTGCCAGCAAATCCTCGACCCGGACAGCCCGTATATCGCCCTGTCCTGCGCCGGAGGCACCTGGCTGACCGCCGACACCGAAGCCCCTGAAGAGGCAATTTCCGACCTGGCATGGAAAAAACACCAGATGCCAGCCTGGCACCTGATCGATAAAAACGGCAGCGGCATTACGCTGATTAATATTGGCGTTGGCCCGTCCAACGCCAAAACCATCTGCGATCACCTCGCGGTGCTGCGCCCGGATGCCTGGCTGATGATTGGCCACTGTGGCGGGCTGCGTGAAAGCCAGCAGATTGGCGACTACGTGCTGGCCCACGCCTATCTGCGTGACGATCACGTGCTGGATGCGGTGCTGCCACCGGACATTCCTATTCCAAGCATCGCCGAAGTACAACGCGCCCTTTATGACGCCACCAAACAAGTGAGCGGCATGCCGGGCGAAGAAGTGAAACAGCGCCTGCGCACCGGCACGGTGGTCACCACCGATGACCGCAACTGGGAGCTACGTTATTCAGCTTCTGCGTTGCGCTTTAATCTCAGCCGCGCGGTGGCTATCGACATGGAAAGTGCGACGATTGCCGCCCAGGGTTATCGCTTCCGGGTGCCTTACGGCACGCTGCTGTGCGTATCAGACAAACCATTACACGGCGAAATTAAGCTGCCAGGCCAGGCTAACCGCTTCTATGAGGGGGCGATTTCCGAGCACCTGCAAATTGGCATTCGCGCCATTGATTTGCTGCGCGCCGAAGGGGAAAAGCTGCACTCGCGCAAGCTGCGCACTTTCAACGAGCCGCCGTTCCGTTAACAACAATAATTAGGAAGCTGGATGCAACACACTTCTTCACTCGGCGCACTGCGTGCGCTGCTCAGGGAGCGCGAGCTGGATGGGATCATCGTGCCGCGCGCCGACGCCCATCAGAGCGAATACTGTGCGACTCATGACAATAAACTCGAATTTATCAGCGGCTTTACCGGTTCCGCCGGGCTGGCATTAGTGCTTGCCGACCGCGCTCTGTTGTTTGTGGACGGACGCTATCAGGTTCAGGCTCGCCATCAGGTGAATGTGCAGGAGTTTGAGATTCATCATCTGCACGACGAGCCGCTTCACCTTTGGCTCCGCGATAACCTTCCGACGGGCAAACGCATCGCCTTCGAACCGCTGCTGATGGTCAACAGTCAGTACGAAAACCTGCGTACCAGCGGCTGCGATCTGGTGGCGGTGGATGACGATCCGCTCGATGCTATCTGGCCTGACCGCCCGGCGGCACCCTGCGGGGAAATCATCGCCATGCCAGACGACATCAGTGGCGAAAGCTCCGCCTCAAAGCGTGAGCGGGTCGCCCAGGTATTGAGCAAAGACGGCGCGGATTATCTGGCGCTGACGCTGCCGGACAATATCGCCTGGCTGCTGAACGTGCGTGGCTCGGATATTCCAATGAGCCCGGTGCCGCACTCCTTCGCGCTGTTGAGCGCCAGGGGCGACATTGAATGGTTTGTGGCGGAAGGAAAACTGCGGAAGCTGGATAAAGCCTGGCTTAACGGCATCACGATCCGCCCGATGAGTGAATTCCTTGCGCGCTGCCAGCAGGCCGCGACCGGGAAACGCATCCTCATCGACGCGGACTCTGCGCCGGTTGCGGTGCGCTTTGCCGTGGAGCAAGGCGGAGGCAGCGTGCTGTGGGCACCGGATCCTGTCACGCTAATCAAAGCCAATAAGAACGAAAGCGAACTGGCGGGCTACCGCGACAGCCACATCGAAGACGGCGTGGCCTGGGTGAACTTTCTTGCCTGGCTGACCCGAGAAGTGCCGCGCCGTGAAGCCGCAGGCAATCCAGTCACCGAGCTGGAGGCCCAGGAAAAACAGCTCAGCTTCCGCCAGCAGGGCTCCACCTTTACCGAACAAAGCTTTAGCACCATTTCCGCGGCAGGCAGCAACGCCGCGATGTGCCACTACCACTCTTCGCCGGAAACGAATTTCGCCCTTACCGCCGCGCAGTTCTACCTCAATGATTCCGGCGGGCAGTATATCAACGGCACGACGGACGCCACCCGCACGCTCAGCTTTGGCGAGCTGGATGCGACCCGCCGCCTGCACTACACCGCCGTGTTGAAAGGCTTCCTGGCGCTGATTTCGCTGCAGTTCCCGCAGGGGACTCAGGGCCACCAGCTCGATGCCTTTGCCCGTCGCCCGCTCTGGGCGCTGGGGCTGGATTACGACCACGGCACCGGGCACGGCGTTGGCCACCGGCTGATGATCCACGAAAACCCACACCGCATGGCGAAAAAGGTGAACCCGTGGCCGATGCTGCCGGGCAACATTATCACCATCGAGCCGGGTTATTACCAGGCGGACAGCCACGGGATCCGCATCGAAAACCAGGTCGAGGTCATTGCCTCCCAGCCTGGCTTCTGCAAATTCTCGTCGCTGACGCTGATCCCTATCGATTTGGCCGCGGTCGATGTTGATTTGCTCAGCCCGCAGGACATCGCCTGGCTTGACGATTACCACCGGCAGGTGCGGGAAACGCTCTCCCCGCGCGTGAACGAAGAGGTGCGTCAATGGCTTGAAGCTGCCACATTGCCCGTCAGTCAACAGCGTAAGTAGTAACCGTTTAAGGCCGCGTTTGCGGCCTTTTAAAGGTGCTAACAAAGAGGGAAAAAGCGTGGTTTTTCCCTCTTTGTGGTTATCTGCCGAAAATCAATGAATTGATTTTCCTGTTTGTTTAAATGCGCCGTCTGTTATTTATTCTCTCCACAGAGCTTTGCCAACTGCCTGTTAAGGCCGCGTTAGCGGCCTTTTTCATTGATTTGCTGGATTAATCGGCAGTTGAACGCATTTCACCAAAACAGGCTTTGACAACCCAGTCCCACCTCGTTAGTATTCGCCCCGTTCACACGATTCCTCTGTAGTTCAGTCGGTAGAACGGCGGACTGTTAATCCGTATGTCACTGGTTCGAGTCCAGTCAGAGGAGCCAAATTTAAGAAGCCTGCTTAGGAAACTAAGCGGGCTTTTTGCTTTTTTATCCTGCTCCACCCAGTCAGCATGATGTATCTAACCGTGCCTGTTCAGTTTTTCCGCTACGCTGGGAGAAATTATTCATACATTCGATAACGCATTTAATGCGCTGGCCCAGAAAATAAAACTTCACCCAAACAACAAAGGCAGCATATAAATAAATTAATTTATTAAACTCTAACTTCCCCCTTAATAGGTACTCCGGTATAGTATTTGACTTTCGCTAAACTCAGGGAGAAGAGAAATGGTCACCATCGTTGTTGATGGGGAAGATAAAACCGCCAAAATTTCAAACTGGACACTATATAATTCCAAAAGTAACGACACCGTTCATTTGACATGCCATTTCCCCTCAGGGAAAACATACACTCGTCCTCTTAGCGTCTGCCGTGTGATCCCCACAGTGGAAACTAATAGCAACATATTGTTCCGTAAAGGCCAGCCAAACGCACAACGTATCGATAAAGCGCAAATTATTGGTAATAAATATGCACTTATTAAATATGTTGATTCTGAAAAAATTTGGATTTATAAATTCGAAGATATCCAGTTAGTCACCGAGTCCTCTTTAAAGCAGAGTTCCGTTTTTTCATACTTTCGTCGTATTGCTGAACAACGTGCTTTTCAGGCCTCGGGGGGGAAAGAAAACATTGCTGGAAACATTGTCAGACAGATGGACAAGCTCATTGCTCATCC
The DNA here is from genome assembly GCF_900177785.1 of Cedecea sp. NFIX57. Taxonomy (NCBI): domain Bacteria; kingdom Pseudomonadati; phylum Pseudomonadota; class Gammaproteobacteria; order Enterobacterales; family Enterobacteriaceae; genus Cedecea; species Cedecea sp. NFIX57. Next base: position 94,691 of record NZ_FXAS01000005.1, read on the forward strand.
TGACACCGCGCTTGAAGCTTATTGTTCCGGTCAAAATGCATTCCGTCCTGATCCAGAGAATTTCATCTATCCCTTCGGATTGAATGAAAGCCAAATGCAGGCGATACAGAAAGCCTTTAGCCATCAAATATCTGTCATTGAAGGTCCTCCTGGCACTGGAAAGACCCAGACCATATTGAATATTATTGCAAACATTCTGCTTAGCAACGGTACCGTTGCCGTTGTCTCAAATAACAATTCTGCGGTTGATAACGTCTACGAAAAACTTGGGAAAGTGGGTCTTGATTACCTGGTGGCAAAACTGGGCAGTACGGAAAAACGAGCAGCGTTTTTTGATAAACAACCCTCAAAACCTTTCGAGCAAATCATTTCTGCGCCCGAAAAAATGCAGCTAACCGAGCAAATTAAAAAACTTAAAAATCACTTAAGCACACAAGGTGATGTCGCAAAACTACAGGCAGAAATTGATGAACTAAACATAGAAGACAAATACCTTCAGCAGTGGCTTGAAGAACATACTCTTAACACGCTGCCAGATGTGACAGGCTTCGGACTAAAAAAAGAGAAAATCACCGATCTTATGGCGTTCATTAACGCTGTGCCCGACGATAAACTCGACTGGCGTCATCGCCTGTCACTCCTTTTTAGATTTGGCATCTTCAGAACAAAGCCACTGAATACTCGGCAGAAAAGGCAAACACTCTTCATTGCTCTTCAGCACTATTTCTACAGATCGCGACTGCAGCAAGCACAACGTGAGTTAATCGAAAAAGAAAATTTTCTAGAAAAAAATAAGTTTGAAGAATTATTGCAGCATGTCACCTCAGGTTCTCTGGCATTTTTGAAGCAGCATCTAAAACATGCCATTCCGGTAAACATTAAGTTTTCAGCAGATACTTACCATGAACAATTTGCCGACTTTATCCAGCGCTACCCTATTATTGGCAGCAGCACGCATTCTATCGCAAACTCATTAGCTCAGGGTAAGCTGCTGGACTATGTCATTATCGATGAAGCTTCTCAGCAGGATATTGTCCCGGGGATTCTGGCGCTGGCATGCGCCCGAAATGTGATTGTGGTCGGCGATCGTAAACAACTCCCACACGTACCCGAAAAAACAGCTATTACGGCCCCGAAACCTTATTATGACTGCAACAGTAAAAGCCTGCTGGATTCACTATTCGGCGTATACGACGAGTCTCTTCCGGTCACATTGCTGAAAGAGCACTATCGCTGTCATCCCAGGATTATTCATTTCTGCAACAAGCAATTTTATGACAATCAGCTCGTTGTTATGACCCGTGATAAAGGTGAGGATGCTCTCTCTTTGATTATTACCGCAAAAGGCAACCATGCCCGAGGCTATAAAAATCAGCGAGAAATTGAATCTTTCATGGAAGTCTCCGATAGTAGCTCGAATAGCTGCGGCTTTATCTCTCCGTACAACGCACAAGTTTCACTTTCTGAACAAATGCTGCCGTCGGAATTTATTACCTCGACCGTCCATAAATTCCAGGGAAGAGAATGTGAGCAGATTGTTTTTTCAACCGTTATAGACAAAAAAATGGATGCCAAAACACTCGATTTTGTAGACGACCCACACTTAATTAATGTGGCTGTTTCAAGGGCACAAAAACGCTTTACCTTAACAACAGGGGAAAATGTTTTCACTGGTAATAACAAACATATCGCGGCGCTAGTACGTTACATGAAATACTATTCCAACGAGGCGCAGATTCATTACAGCCCCGTAGTCAGCGCTTTCGACTTGCTCTATCGAGAGTACGATCGCTCATTAGACAGGTTAAGGCGCAGGCTAAGTGCAAAAGACTCCTTTTACCTGTCAGAGCAGATTGCAACGCGTGTAATAAAAGACGTACTGCAACGAGCAGAGTACCATTCGCTTGTTTTCCATAAGCAAATTTTGCTACAACAGCTGGTAAAAAATTCCAATATCCGTTTAAGTCAACGTCAAAAAGAGTTTTTGGCACAAGGCGCTAGCTGTGATTTTGTTTTTTATTTTCACGTTGGAAAACTGCCTCTCGCAGTTATTGAAATAGACGGCCATCACCACGAAATGCCCAAACAACGTGAACGTGATGAATTGAAAAATACAATCCTGAAAGAGAGTGGTATTGCGCTGCTGAGACTCAAAACTACCGATAGCAAAGTTGAGGAAAAGATAGCGAACTTTCTTCTGTCGAGCATGCTGGAAAACTAGGTAGAGTTAGTAGGATAGCCAACCATTACCTGTACATTTTCCGCTATTTTTGGCAGTAACAGAATAATAAAAGCCCGCTTAATTCACCTTAAGCGGGCTTCTTCTCTAACGCAACACACCTTACTCCCAGGCGCGTTCGGCCTTCGTGGCGTCAAACACCGGCGGTGGCCTGCGGAAGCGGCGAGTGAGGAAGGCAAGATACAGAATGCCGACCGCCGCCCACACCAGTCCAAGCGTCAGGGACGTGACTTCCAGGTTCACCCACAGCACCGCCACCGTCGCTGCACCAATCAGCGGCAAAATGAGGTAGTGCAGTTTCTCACGCCAGGTTTTATTGCGCCCTTCGCGACGCCAGAAGTGGTTAAACACCGACAGATTCACGAAGGTAAAGGCCACCAGTGCGCCGAAGTTGATCAGCGCCGTCGCCGTTACCAGGTCGAAGAACAGCGCGGACAGAGCCACGATACCGACCATGATCACGTTCAGCGCCGGGGTGCGCCATTTCGGGTGCACGTAGCCGAAGTATTTTTCCGGGAAGACGTTGTCGCGCCCCATCACATAAAGCAGGCGAGAAACGCTGGCGTGGGAGGCCAGCCCGGAAGCCAGGGTATTCACAAAGGTCGTGCAGAGGAAAATCGACTGGAACAGCTTGCCGCCAACATAGAGGGCAATCTCCGGCAGCGCTGCGTCCGGATTTTTAAAGCGGCTGATATCCGGGAAGAACAGCTGCATAAAGAACGAGGCAACGATAAAGATAATGCCGCCATAGGCCGCGGTAAGGAAAATGGCTTTAGGAATGGTGCGCGCCGCATCGGGTGTCTCTTCCGACAGCGTGGTCACCGCATCAAAGCCGAGGAACGAGAAGCAGACTATCGTCGCGCCGGTAATCACCGGGATCAGGTGCGCATTTTCGCTGATAAACGGCTGTAGCGACCAGACGGTGCCCACACCTTCGCCTTTGTGCAGCCCCTGCACCACCAGAATGATAAACACCACCATGATGGCAATTTGGACCAGCACAAACAGGGTATTGAAGTTCGCCACCAGATTGACGCTCTTCAGGTTGGCCGCCGTCAGGATGCAGACAAAACCGACCACCCAAATCCACGGCGGGACTTCGGGGAACAGCGCCGAAAGGTAGATTTTTGCCAGCAGGACGTTAATCATCGGCAGGAACAGATAGTCCAGCAGCGAAGACCAGCCCACCATAAAGCCTACGTGCGGGCTGATGGCCTTTTGGGCGTAGGTATAAGCTGAGCCCGCCTGCGGGAACTGGCGTACCAGTTTGCCGTAGCTGATGGCGGTGAACAGCACGCCCGCCAGCGCAAGCAGGTAAGATGCAGGTACGTGGCCGTCGCTGATGCCGGACACAATCCCGAAGGTATCAAACACCGACATCGGCGTGAGATAGGCCAGGCCCATCACCACCACCTGCCAGAGTTTCAGAGATTTACGCAGCTGCGGTTTCCCCGCCTGCGAAGCAATGTCTACGGTAGAGTTAGTCGCCATGACGATGTCCCCCCACGCGAATACAGGTTTGCGAAACATTGTTCGTTCGGGCAAACCTGCTTAGCCTGGGGGTTAATCGTAACTGTCGGGGTACGGGAATAAGGTTCACGCAGGCCGCTGGCCCGTCGTTGTCAATACGGCAGCAGCGTTCGCCCTCGCCGTGCGGATATTTAAACATTTGCGTCTGCATCATTTCATTTCCTCGTCGTACACATTGTCGTTAACTGAAGACCCGTTGCCGCCCGCGCTCCATTACGCGACTTCGGGAAATGGCAGGTTGCCCTGCAAAACGTCCGGCCTGGCTCCGCTCAGTCCGTATGATGCTACTTATTTATTAGTGTGCCCGGCCATGTAAGCTCTGCCGGGCAGGCGCCACAATCAGGCGTTTTTCAGCATCCACTCAATTTCAGTTTCTGTGATTAAACGCTCAAACTGCACCAGCTCATCGTGTTTGCACGCATGGAAAACGTGGCTGAAACGCTCGCCCAGCAGGTCGCGCAGATGATCGTTCTGGGTGAACTCCCACAGCGCGTCGCTCTGGCGGATCGGGAACGGCAGCCCTTCCTGCTCCAGCCCGTTGCCTTCCACTTCTTCCTGCAGCGGCAGGTCGTTATCCAGCCCGTGTAAAATCCCGGCCAGGATTGTCGCCATCACCAGATACGGGTTGGCATCCGCCCCCGCCACGCGATACTCCACGCGGTGGTTGTCCCGGTCGCCGCACGGAATGCGTAGCGCTACGGTGCGGTTGTTATGCCCCCACGAAGCCTGAGTCGGGACGTACATCCCCGGCTGGAAGCGGCGCCACGAGTTCACGTTCGGGGCCAGCAGCGCCATCGACGACGGCATCAGGTGGATCATGCCCGCCAGCGCGCGTTTCAGCAGCGCTGAGTCTTCGCCATCGGCGTCCGCCAGCACGTTTTCGCCTTTGTTATTCAGCACGCTGATGTGGATATGCATCCCGCTGCCCGCATGCTCTTCATACGGCTTCGCCATAAAAGTGGCGTGCATCTTATGCTTCTCTGCAACAGTTCGCACCAGGCGTTTTAACGCCAGCGCATCATCGCAGGCATCCAGCACGTTATCGGTGTGGTGCAGGTTGATTTCGAACTGCCCCGGTGAAGCTTCTGCTACCGCGCCGTCGGCGGGGATCAGCTGGAGGCGAGCCAGATCGTCGATGTCGGTCAGCACATCGGCAAAGTGGTTAAGGTTATCGACGGAGTAGACCTGGCTTTGGGTATTGCGGTCGTCAGTGCCCGGCGCGCAGGGCGGCTGCAGGTAGCCTTCGGCGTCACGCTGGCGATCAATTAAATAGAACTCCAGCTCTACCGCTACCACGGGGAATAGCCCACGCTGGCGCAGCTGCTGCCAGAGTCGGTTCAGCACGTTCCGCGGCTCAACGTCAAAGGGAGCGCCATCTTCATCCAGCATGGTCAGCATCATCTGGCCGATGAATTCCGGGTCAGCCGCCGAAGGGGTGAGCGTGCCCAGCACCGGCACACAGCGGCGGTCCGGCTCACCCAGCTCCTGCCCCAGCCCGGCCTCTTCTACTACGTTCCCAAGAATATCCATGGCAAACACGGAAGCCGGGAAGTAACAGCCCTTCTCTACCTTACGCAGCCCGGCCACCGGAATACGTTTTCCCCGGAAGCAGCCGTTAAGGTCAGTGAGAAGGACATCGACATATTGGGTATTGGGATAACGTTCAAGGAAGGTATTCACTTCGCGTGCAAACGCGCTACTTCGTCTCTCTTCGGAATGCTGAACAAAATTCTCAACTTCTACGATATTGGTTTCCATGATTCACCGCCGTTGCGTTGGATGCCGGTCGCTGATGTCGACCGTTAAATATAATGTCCACTTATCGACAATGGTGCGAAATAAAATGTTTGTCAAATGTTAATTTAAGTTTGCAAGACAGTTAAACCGCTGCTAAGTTGAGAAAATATTGAACGGAAATGGCCAACATGGAATCGTTTGGAAATAATTTAGTCCAGAATGTGAGGTTGATCATGGTCGATATATTTGACAAGCCGTTAATCGGCGTTGTGATGTGCAGAAACAGGCTTAAGGGTCATCTGACCCAAACGTTGCAAGAAAAGTACCTGAATGCGGTATTGAACGCGGGCGGCTTACCCATTGCCCTTCCCCACGCGCTGGCAGAGCCTGAACTGCTGGAAGCGCTGCTGCCAAAACTGGACGGGATCTTCCTGCCGGGCAGCCCCAGCAACGTGCAGCCGCACCTCTATGGTGAAAACGGCGATGAGCCTGACGCCGACCCCGGGCGTGATGAACTGAGCATGGCGCTTATCGCCGCCGGGCTCAAAAGGCGCATCCCCATTTTCGCCATCTGCCGGGGTTTACAGGAACTTGTTGTCGCCACCGGCGGGACTCTGTATCGTCGCCTGAGCGATCGTCCTGAGTTTCTGGAGCACCGTGAAGATCCGGAACTCCCGGTGGAGCAGCAGTATGCCCCATCACACGAAGTCCAGGTTCATGAGGGAGGATTGCTTTCGCAGTTGATACCGGGCTGCAACACGTTTTGGGTGAATTCATTACATGGCCAGGGAGCGAAAACGCTGGGTCCGCTGCTGCGCGTCGAGGCGCGTTCACAGGATGGTCTGGTGGAAGCTGCGAGCGTTCACGATCATCCTTTTGCCCTCGGGGTTCAGTGGCATCCGGAATGGAACAGTAGCGAATATGCACTATCGCGTTTGTTGCTTGAGGGTTTTATCACCGCCAGTCAGAACCACCTCGCTGAAAAGCAGCGGCTCTGACCACTACCGTTAAGGAAATGCCACTATGAGCGATGACGGCCTGGCGCCGGGTAAACGTTTGTCAGAGATCCGCCAGCAATTGGGTCTGTCTCAACGTCGTGCCGCCGAACTGTCTGGATTAACGCATAGCGCCATCAGCACCATAGAACAGGACAAAGTCAGTCCTGCCATCAGTACGCTGCAAAAGCTGCTGAAAGTCTACGGGCTGTCGCTCTCCGAGTTCTTCGCGGAACCGGAAAAACCTGATGAGCCGCAGGTCGTTATCAATTACGACGATCTGATTGAAATAGGCAGTCAGGGTGTTTCAATGAAATTAATACACAATGGGAATCCTAACCGTACGCTGGCGATGATCATTGAGACCTATCAACCGGGAACCACCACCGGTGAAAGGATCAAACACCAGGGTGAGGAGACGGGCACGATACTGGAAGGTGAAGTGGTTTTGACCGTTAACGGCCAGACCTGGCACCTGGTTGCGGGGCAAAGTTATGCCATTAATACCGGCATGCCGCACAGCTTCAGCAACACCTCGGCAGGCATCTGCCGCATTATCAGCGCCCACACCCCCACCACGTTCTAATTATTTTCAGGCCTGAGTATTCAGGCCTTATTTCCAAACCTTTTTTAACAGGACTTATTTCCTGGGGCTTTTTGCAGCCCAAATTTGCCTGAAGAACCCAGTAAGGCCATTTATCCGATTGAATAAAAGGAGTCATCATGGACTTTCAGCATCTTAATTACTGGCAGGAGAAAGCCAAAAATACCTCGCCGGAAACTCGATTGTTTATTAACGGTGAATATTGCGCTGCGCAGGACGGCGAAACTTTTAGCACCGTTGACCCTTTTGCGCAGCGTGACCTTGCCGAAGTGGCGCGAGGCAAAAAAGCGGACGTCGATATTGCGGTTAAGGCCGCCCGTGATGTGTTTGATCGCGGGGACTGGGCGCAGGCTTCCCCGGCCAAACGCAAAGCCGTGCTCAGCAGGCTGGCGGATTTAATGGAGCAGCATCACGAGGAGCTGGCGCTGCTGGAAACGCTCGACACCGGCAAGCCTATCCGCCATAGCCTGCGTGATGATATTCCGGGCAGCGCCCGTGCGATTCGCTGGTACGCCGAGGCCATCGACAAAGTCTACGGCGAAGTCGCCACCACCGGCGTTAACGAGCTGGCGCTGATTGTGCGCGAACCCGTTGGCGTGATTGCCGCCGTTGTGCCGTGGAACTTCCCACTGCTGCTGGCCTGCTGGAAGCTCGGCCCGGCGCTGGCGGCGGGCAACAGCGTGATCCTTAAACCTTCTGAAAAATCACCGCTATCGGCAATTCGTCTTGCGGCGCTGGCTAAAGAAGCGGGCCTGCCGGACGGCGTGTTTAACGTCGTGACCGGGTTGGGTCATGAGGCGGGCCAGGCGCTGGCTCAGCACCCGGACGTGGACGTGATTACCTTCACCGGCTCCACCCGTACCGGCAAACAGCTGCTGAAAGATGCGGGCGACAGCAATATGAAACGCGTCTGGCTCGAAGCCGGCGGAAAAAGCGCCAACATCGTTTTTGCCGACTGCCCGGACCTGTCAAAAGCCGCAGCAACCACCGCCGCCGGTATTTTCTATAACCAGGGCCAGGTCTGCATCGCCGGGACTCGCCTGCTGCTGGAAGAAAGCATCGCCGACGAGTTTATTGCCCTGCTGAAAGAGCAGGCGAAAAACTGGCAGCCCGGCAACCCGCTCGACCCGGAAACCACTATGGGGACGCTGATCGACTGCGCCCACGCCGACAACGTTCACGGCTTTATTCGCGACGGGGAAAGCCAGGGCAAGCTGGCGCTCGACGGGCGGAACAGCACTCACCCGGCGGCTATCGGCCCGACAATCTTCACCGACACAACCGCAGATGCACGGGTCGGCAAGGAAGAGATCTTCGGCCCGGTGCTCGTCGTCACCCGCTTCACCTCCGAAGCCCAGGCGCTAGCCCTTGCCAACGACAGCGACTATGGCCTCGGCGCCGCCGTGTGGACCCGGGATCTCTCCCGCGCCCACCGCATGAGCCGCAGCCTTAAAGCCGGTTCCGTTTTCGTCAATAACTACAACGACGGCGATATGACCGTCCCGTTCGGCGGCTACAAGCAGAGCGGCAACGGCCGCGATAAATCCCTGCATGCCCTTGAGAAATTTAGCGAACTGAAAACCATCTGGATTGCCCTGGAGCCTTCATCATGACTGAACATACCACCAGCTATTACGCGGCCAGCGCCAACCAATATGAGCCGTTCCCGCAGTTGAACGAGTCCGTGACCTGCGACGTGTGCGTGGTTGGCGGCGGCTACACCGGCCTTTCGTCCGCGCTGCATCTGTCCGAAATGGGTTATGACGTGGTGCTGCTGGAGTCCGCACGCATCGGTTTCGGTGCCAGCGGGCGCAACGGCGGGCAACTGGTGAACTCCTACAGCCGCGACATCAACGTGATTGAGCGCCGCTATGGCCCGGAAGCAGCCAAAATGCTCGGCAGTATGATGTTCGAAGGCGGGGAAATTATTCGCGAGCGCATCAAGCGCTACCAGATTGACTGTGACTATCGCCCCGGCGGCCTCTTTGTAGCGATGAACCACAAACAAATGGAAACCCTGGAAGAGCAAAAGGCCAACTGGGAAGGCTACGGCAACACCCAGCTTGAACTGCTGGACGCCAGCGAACTGAAGCGCGAGGTGAACAGCGACCGCTACGTCGGCGCCCTGCTCGACCACAGCGGCGGCCATATTCACCCGCTCAATCTGGCCATTGGCGAGGCCAATGCGATTGGCCTGAACGGCGGGCGCATTTTCGAGCAGTCTCCGGTGACCCATATTGAGCATGCCAGCCCGGCCATCGTCAGCACGGAGAAAGGCAAGGTCACGGCGAAGTATGTGATCGTCGCCGGCAACGCTTACCTCGGCAATAAACTCGAACCTGAACTGGCGAAGCGCAGCATGCCGTGCGGCACGCAGGTACTGACCACCGAGCCACTGGGGGAAGATCTTGCGCGCTCGCTGATCCCGAGAAATTACTGCGTGGAGGATTGTAACTACCTGCTGGATTACTACCGCCTGACCGCCGATAACCGCCTGCTGTACGGCGGCGGCGTGGTGTACGGCGCCCGTGACCCGGCGGATATTGAACGCCTGGTGATGCCAAACCTGCTGAAAACCTTCCCGCAGCTGAAAGGCGTGAAGATTGACTACAGCTGGACCGGGAACTTCCTGCTGACGCTGTCTCGCCTGCCGCAGGTGGGCCGTCTGGATAAGAATATTTATTACAGCCAGGGCTGCAGCGGGCACGGCGTGACCTATACCCACCTGGCTGGCCGCCTGATTGCAGAACTGCTGCGCGGCGATGCGGAACGCTTCAATGCCTTCGCCAACCTGCCGCATTACCCGTTCCCGGGTGGCCGCACGTTCCGCATTCCGTTTACCGCAATGGGCGCGGCTTACTACAGTCTTCGCGATCGCCTTGGGGTTTAATTTGCCTTCGCTATTGTTCAAAAGGCTCGGTCACGCTGAGACTGACGAGCAATAACCCGACGCACGGAGCGATCCCCTCCGTGCGTTTTTTTATTAACGGCCCACCGTTGTATGACCGCCAAAACTTCACGTTACGTTAGATATAATTAAGGAAAAAATAAGGTGGTTTAAAGTAATTTACAGTCAATAACACCCAGATATTACCAGCCAGAATTTTTGAAAGTCTTCATCAATAACCCCCGCTATTCATTGCTTAAGCGGCAACGTAGCATGCAACGCATTCACCGACGACTCACTTTAATACCTACATTGAGAGACTCATTATGATGCGTAAACTAATTAACTCCGCCCTGGCCCTGACCGTATTGACCGCCCTTACCGGTACAGCTTTAGCCGCGACCGAAGTCCAGCAAACCGGCACCGGACAAAGCATTGGCTCGGTATCAACCAGCGGGGCAACCACCCTGGATCAGGCGATAAATCAACTTTCTGACAAAGCAGATAAAGCCGGTGCCACATCCTTTAAAGTGACTTCCGCTGGCGGGCAAAATAAACTTTTTGCTACTGCAGAATTATTCAAATAAATAAAAGCTCGCGATATGCGAGCTTTTATTTTTCTGACTGAATATTACAGTCGCCCTGTATCCGTGGCGGCTGTATTTATTTGGACTGGCATCCCCGAGCGCCTGTTAAGGGCTTCACTTACCACCGACGTATTCACCCCAGACGCCTGAGTTTCGCTGCGCAATACGGCGGTCATTGGCAGCGGCACTTTCTTGTCGGACTCAAACTCCGCGCGGTTGCGCGACAGCGGCTCGTGAACCTCCAGCCAGCGTTTGCCGTCCGGCTCAGTGGTTATCTTCACCGGCTGGTCAATCAACTGCACGCGTGTCCCGACCGGCACATTATCGAACAGGAATTTAATATCGTCGTTGCGCAGGCGGATACAACCCTGGCTGACGCGCAGGCCGATACCAAAATTGGCATTGGTACCGTGAATGGCATACAGCTTGCCGATGTAAATGGCGTACAGGCCCATCGGGTTATCCGGCCCCGGCGGCACAAAGGCAGGCAGCGTTTTGCCTTCTTTGGCGTATTCACGGCGGGTATTCGGGGTTGGCGTCCAGGCCGGGGCATCCTGCTTGCGCTCAACGCGGGTGACCCAGTTGCGCGGCGTTTCGCGTCCTGCCTGGCCGATACCTATCGGCAGGATTTCTACGGTGTTAGTGTCCTTCGGATAATAATAAAGGCGCATTTCCGCCACGTTCACCACGATCCCTTCCCGCACGGTATCCGGCAAAATAACCTGCTGCGGAATCACCAGCTGCGTGCCCACTTTAGGCAGGAACGGATCGACGCCCGGATTGGCCTCCAGCATATTGCTGAAGCCCTGCCCGTACTGAGCAGCAAAGTGTTCCAGCGGCTCCTTGTTCCCTTCCGGCACGGTAATCGTCAGGGGCGCGCCAACAAGGCGGCTGCCTTCCGGCGGTAAAGGATATGTCACGGCCATCGCGCTCTGCGTGACCGCCGCCAGAGCAAATGCCAGCGTGGAGAAACGAATCATAATTTCCCTGTTAGTTAACATGATGTGAATGCATTAAGCATAACCGCCCTGAGACAATTCTGTAAGGATTAGGCGTTAATATGTCTATTAATTGTACAGCCGGGTTGCGACTGCTGGCTTGAGAGGGCATGATGTCCTCTTGTTTTTAAAGGAGACGTTATGCAGGAATTGATATCCGCCCTCGAGCAATACGGCATTCAACCCGGCCACACCACTTCCCTGATCGTCATTTTCGGCATCATTTTTCTTACCGCGCTGGTGGTGCATTTTATTCTGCACGGCATTGTTCTGCGTGCCTTTGAGAAGCGCGCGCAGTCCAGCTCCAGCCTCTCTTTACAGATAATCACCCAGAACAAACTGTTTCAGCGGCTGGCGTTTCTGCTGCAGGGCATCATCGTTAACGTTCAGGCGGTACTGTGGCTGCAAAAAGGCAGCGATGCGGCAACCATTCTGACCACCTGCGCCCAGCTGTGGGTCATGCTTTACGCGCTGATGTCCTTCTTCTCGCTGCTGGACGTGATCTTCGGCCTGTCGGGGAAATTCGCCTTTGCTTCTCAGCTACCGCTGAAAGGCATTTTCCAGGGCGTGAAGCTGCTGGCCGCGATTATCGTCGGCATCATGATGGTTTCGCTGCTGATCGGCAAATCCCCGGCAATATTGATAAGCGGCCTTGGCGCGATGGCCGCCGTGCTGATGCTGGTGTTTAAAGATCCGATTCTCGGCCTGGTTGCAGGGATCCAGCTTTCTGCCAACAGCATGCTGAAAATGGGCGACTGGCTGGAAATGCCGAAATACGGCGCGGACGGGGCGGTGATCGACATCGGCCTGACGACGGTAAAAGTCCGTAACTGGGACAACACCATTACCACTATCCCAACCTACGCGCTGGTGTCTGACGCGTTTAAAAACTGGAGCGGGATGTCAGCTTCCGGCGGGCGGCGCATCAAACGCAGCGTGAACATCGACACCACCAGCATCCGTTTTCTGTCGCAGGACGAGCAGGAGAAGCTGCTTAAAGCGAAACTGCTGCAGCCGTATATGGCCGAGCGCGGGAAAGAGATCAGCGAATACAACCAGCAGCACGCCGACGATTCGGTGCTGAACCAGCGCCAAATGACCAACGTCGGTACCTTCCGGGCATACCTGAACGAGTACCTGCGTAGCCACCCGCGTATTCGCAAAGACATGACGCTAATGGTGCGCCAGCTTGCCCCTGAAAGCGAAGGGCTGCCGGTGGAGATCTATGCCTTCACCAACACCGTGGTTTGGGCTGAGTATGAAAGCATTCAGGCCGATATCTTCGACCATATTTTTGCCGTGGTGGACGAGTTTGGACTACGTATTCACCAGACGCCAACCGGCAACGATATGCGGGCCATTGCCGGGGCTTTTGAGCGCTAAACGGCGCTTTCTTCCTGAACGGTAAGCGGTTCTTTCGGCGGTCGCGGGTATTTTTTCAGCCAGCGGCCGCTGACCATTCGCCAGTAGAAGCACGCGCCGCGCACCGCCCAGTCGCCAAACATCCCGAGCCAGACGCCCACTACGCCCATGCCCAATACAATCCCCAGCGTGTAGCCGGCGATAACACGGCAGCCCCACATCCCCGCCATTGAAACCCACATGGCAAAACGTGCGTCACGGGCGCCCTTCAGCCCGGCTGGCAGCACCCAGGAAGCGGCCCAGATAGGCATAAAGGCGGCGTTCATCCACAGCAGGACTTTCACGACTTCTTTGACGTCATCTTCGCTGGTGTAGAACGAGGCGAACAGCCCGGCGAACGGCGCGGTTCCCCACGCAATAATTGTCAGGCCAATGGTGGCGAGCCAGAACGTGTGGCGCAGCTGGCGCTCGGCCTGGCCGATTTGCCCTTTCCCGAGCCGCCTGCCGACGATGATCGTTGACGCCGACCCGAGGGCGTTACCCGGCAGGTTAATCAGTGAGGCCACGGAGAAGGCAATAAAGTTACCGGCGATCACGTTGGTCCCCATCCCGGCAACGAACATCTGCGTCAGCAGCTTGCCGCCGTTGAACAGCACCGATTCAACGCTCGCCGGAATGCCGATGCCGAGCACTTCCCACAAAATGCCCCAGTTGAGCGGCGTAAAGTAGCTTTTCAGCGAAATACGCAGCGCCGGGTTAAAGCCAATCATCAGTACGAAGATAATGCCCGCCGCGCCGATGTAGCGGGAAATCGTCAGCCCCAGTCCCGCGCCGACAAAGCCCAGCCCGCCCCAGCCAAAGATGCCGTAGATAAGAATGCTGCTGATGATGATGTTGAGGATGTTCATGCCGCCGTTAATCAGCAGCGGAATTTTGGTGTTCCCCGCCCCGCGCAGCGCCCCGCTGCCGATAAGCGCAATCGCCGCGGCCGGGTAGCTCCAGACAGTGGTTTGCAGATAAGAGAGTGCGAGAGCTTTAACTTCCGGCGTGGCGTTCCCGGCAATCACATCGATGATGTGCGTGCCCGCCAGATGAATGCCTGCGGCCATGATAAAAGAAACTATGGTCATCAGCACCAGCGACTGCCGGGCCGCCGCCCTCGCCCGCTCCGGATCCAGCCTGCCGAAGCTGAACGCCACCACCACCGTGGTGCCGAGATCGATAGCGGCGAAGAACGCCATGATCACCATGTTAAAACTGTCTGCGAGCCCTACGCCCGCCATCGCCTCTTTCCCTAACCAACTGACGAGGAAGGTACTGAGCACGCCCATCAACAACACGCAGGTGTTTTCGAGGAAAATTGGCACCGCCAGCGGCGTTATCTCACGCCAGAACAGCACCCGATAACTCTTACGTTTGGCGTACCACGGCGTTTTCGCCACGGTCTGGCGAAGGACTGCATGTAAGTTCAAGCGAGGACCTGCAAGGAAAGATAAAACGGCATTTCAAATAATGGGCAACAAATCGTTATCCTGCAAAGGATTTTTTTGTCTCTGATTGCCTGAAAAGGCAACAAGATGTTGATAGTTTCCGCAAACGCACCAGAGGGTGAGATTTTGCCTTTGACAAGCCACAGAGCCGCCGCTAATATTCGCCCCGTTCACACGATTCCTCTGTAGTTCAGTCGGTAGAACGGCGGACTGTTAATCCGTATGTCACTGGTTCGAGTCCAGTCAGAGGAGCCATATTTGAGAAGCCCGCTTAAGGAAACTTAAGCGGGCTTTTTGCTGTTGGTGGCTTGAGTAAAGGTGTTACTCCCAACCGCCAAGTTCGGTGATGTGTCTGTCATTATCAATAAAAAAGCTGTACCGATAGTTTACTTTATTCATCGTGTAGGATGCCTGGTAAATATACCCCGGCGTTAGCTCGATATTAATGCATGTATCCGGATACGAAAGTGAATCGTGATCGGTTACAGCAAGGACTTTGTATTCCCCCCCCTGAGTCGACGAAAGCACATAGCGAGTCAGCACGTCTGATTTGTCCACGGTGAAACAAATCTGGGGTCCGTCAATATAAATACTCTTCCACTCCCCCACCCCAAGATTTTCTCCGACGCATCCAGACAATGCGGTACACAAAAGGGTTAACTTGAATAAGTGATTCATAAAGGAAATCTCCCCAGTATTTTCTTGTACTGCGCCAACAGTGAAAACGTCGGCTCTGCCGGGCTAAACTGGCGAAGATTGTAGGTATTAGAATTGCCTCGAAATCCGTGAGTCTTCAATAGCCAGTAATCGCTAACGATACAGGCTTGCTGCTCCAGACTGTAATCGAGCAGTGTCTGTTTATCGAGATCATAGGTCTAGTCAGCAGCCCAGGAGAAAGCCCCGCGAGTCCTCACCCACATTCCGTGTTGATGCTGCCAGACATGCATCATTTCATGCATGAAGAGATGAGATGCATCGATGGGATTACGCTGAGTTGAGGAGAAATCAGGCTCATAGACGCCTTCCTGGAACCATATTTCTCCGTTAGGTGTCATGGCATAGTTATTATTTTGCATATTGAAAGGCAAATAGCTTCCGCGATGAATACAGACTTTGTGATATTTAATAGCGTTACCGTAGAGCGTTCTGGCGAGTTTAATTTCCCCGAGCGTCAGCAGTCGCAGACCACCTTGCTTTATTCCTTTAGACATATAACATTCCTTTAAGGAGGACTTATGCTACCATCGGATTAAAATCATACAATTATTTATTTTATGAATGAATTACGACAATGTAATCATGAGAAAAATAGTATATGGCCAATATACCCTTAGTCTTAGTAGATTTTTATTAATATTTTCCTTGTTTAAAAATTACTCTTGTTTTGTAATTAATGATTATCGATGAGCACACCAAAGAAATGTCCTTTTGACGGTGCGAGGTGTTAACTGATGAACTTTTTTGGGGTCTATCTATGAAAGGCACCGAACCGCAATGCATAACATTTCGATTCGGGGAAACAGGAGGTTTCAACGATTATTCAATAAAAGCCTGTGCAACAAAATTATAGGTGTATGTGCCAGGGTCAAGATCTTTTCCTACAGTATAAGAATGTACCGATCTAAATGTAAGTTCAGTCGCCTCCGTAACGATAATAGCGCTGGAATCTGCGGATTTGTTCACACTCGGAGGGATATATTCAGAGCCTTCTATCGAATAGTTCTCAACATCATCAAGTCTCGCCACAATCCCCCCAGTTTCTGACTCTACAGTACCATCGACAGATATTGACGTATTCTTATCGCCGGCTATTGCCACCTTAGTCCCTTCCGGTGCATCAGGGATTTCTACCTTAAGGCTAATCAACACATCACCCTGATTTATACGCCCCGTGAATACCTTCGGTTCACCTGCGGAAAGCTTAAGCCCCGTATACTGATTAACCGTGAAGTCTGACGTGGCGGTGACTATCCCTGCCGGTACTGCTGATGCGCCGGAGGCTAAAAACAAGGCTGACAACATGCTTAACGTGAAGAGTTTATTTTTCATGCCTGACCTCTCTGAAATGGCGGAGATTAGCAAAACGCGGCGCAACCCTATAACTTTAAGGTGTGAATTGAGACGATTAAGGCTCATTATTCACTATTTATACCTTTCAGGCGCTCAATACTTAAGAACAATTAAAGACACCGCACAGCAATGCATAACATTGCTGTGCGGTTAAACAGCGAGGGGCTTAGCTATTACACATTAAATGCCTGTGCTATAAAGGTATAATTATGTTTACCCTCGATATTATTGAAATAATCAGCTCCAGCGACGGAATTAATTTTCACCTCAGCGTCGCCAGCACCGTCGACAACAATAGTACCGACAGCAGAATTATCCTTCTGTGCAGCGCCATCAGGGAGGTATTCATTACCTTTAATAAGCCCGCTATCTGCAACACGGGCAACAATCTCCCGTTTTCCTGTTATATATTCATCGCTGCGGATACAAGCGCCGCTAACACTGATTCCCTGATTCACACCACCTATAGCGACCTTAACTCCTTGCGGGGCAGTCACTGTAAGATCAAATATCGGCTCACCAGCCCTGACAATTCCCTCAAACGTAGTCGCGGTGCTTGCACCGAACGTTAACGATGTATCAGCACTCACCGTGAACGTGGCAGTCTGCGTTTGACCCTTACCAATCCAGTCTGAGCTTGTTGGCGCAGCCATCGCGCTGGACGCTAAAAACATGCCTGATAATACGCTTAAAGCCATGAAACCTTTTTTTCATAATACATTCCCGTATTTGTCAATTTAAATAAATGCTCCTTAGAAAGCGAGGGATAAGCTAGCAAAGCACGCCTCAATTTTGAAATTTAAAGACATGAATTAAGATTGTTAATTTCTTTAAGTATGCAAATTAAATTTAACAAAAATGACATTAAATAAGGGAAGCGTATTTAGTCATTGTATGCAATGAAGGAAAATAAAAGCAGGGGCTATTCACACCAATTAGCATGGCTTTGACATTATCTGTCTGAAATAATACAGCCCCAAAACGCTGAGGCTGTATTCACTAAAACCGATTAATTTATAACTCCAACTCCCACTCCTCTCCCCCCAACACCTTACCGTTGACCTGGATCTCAATCCGCTGCACGCCGGGGTAATACTGGCGGGTGGTGATTGTCTTTACCGCATGCTTTTTCTCTATGGTGACCGTGCCTCCGGCAGGGAGTTCGAACGCGCGGAGCTTGAAAACTTTTGGGGCGGTGCTGCCGTTGGCTTTCATAAAGTGCAGCACGTAATCGACCACGATATTTTGCGGGGCGTTGCTGGTTGAGCGCAGGCTGACGTTAAATTCCAGGTTTTCGCCCAGCGCAATCGTTTTTTGTTTAAGGGAGAAAGCATCCAGCACGACATCTGCGCCGTGTTGCACGCCGATCAGCGCCAGCGCATCCGGGGCGCCATTCTTAATTAAGGTCCGCAGCGAGTGGCGGGTTATCCACGCGACTTTTTTCACGTCGTCACCACCGGACTGTTTCGCCTGCTGCTGCCAGCTTTGCAGAAGCTGAATCACGTAGCCCGGGTGGTCTTTGGTGATGTCATTGAGGTGGTTGGCGACGCTTTTTCTGACGTAAAGCTCCGGGTCGAACTTCAGGGCATCCAGAATGGCTCTGGTTCCCGCCGGGTCCTTGATAAACAGATGCAGCTTCTCGCCCCACGGCACGCGCGGGCGTGTGCCTTCCGAGGCCCAGCGGCGGATGTCCACGCTTTCGTCCTGCGCACACTGTAGAAGGAAGCGCATGGTCGCATCGGGATCCCGCTTGATAAAAGGCCTTACCGCCCATTCAGCGGTAAAACAGACGGTGACCACTTTCAGGGCTTCGAGGGAAAGTGCCGGGTGGTTCAGGCCATAGACCTGAATAAACTCCGCAAAGGGCCAGACGGCAAAGCCGCGCAGCTTGTTCTCTTTTAGCACCGAAACCACCACAGCCAATGCAGCCGGGTAGTCCTGCGGCAGTCCAGCCGCCAGCGCATCTCGGATGACCTGGACTCTGGCCTTCATTTCCAGCTTATCGAGGTTTTCCGCCTGGTTTAAAAACGCTTCGGCGTTAAAGGCGGGATAATGCCGCGCGATTAAGCTCGCGATGTCCTGCAAAAGCGCATGATTAAAGGCATGTTTAAACGCGTTCTGATTTTCGACGGACTCACTCACTGCACTACTCCATGGCGGATAACGTATTGCCGGAGTCTATCACTGTTTTTTCTTTGCTTTTTAGCCCTTTGCTACAAAAACTGGCTAGCTGATTCGCCCTGGGTTCGTCAGCACCTGGCGGAATTTTTCTATGTCGCAAATCACGTATTCATGGGCCACTTTCTGAATGTACTGCTCTTCTATCAGCTGGTTGATCACCCGGCGGTAGGTTCTCTCGGAGCAGCCAAAGCGCTCGGCCTCACGGGACACCTGCGAGAAATCCACCAGCGGCTTGTTCTGCTGATGGCGTTCATACAGGTCGGCCACGATGTTAAACACCAGCGGCTGCAGGAAACGCTCCATGGTTCTCGCCATTCCACGCTGGTAGCTGGTAGAAAGCAGCTGGCTGAGCCAGACGCCGACTTCCGCGTGGCTGGTCAGAATGGCGTCCATCATCGCCAGCGGAATGACTTTTACCGTCATGGTGTCGTGGGCCACGACCGAGAACTGGCTCGGCGTATGGGTGAGGTATTCAATTTCGCCGATGATAGTGTCGCTGACAAAGCGCTGCCCCAGGCTGAATGCCTTCCCGTTTTCGGCGTTGTAATGCATGGTGTACTCGCCGAGCGTGATCCAGTAGAGCGCTTTGATCTCCTCGCCCTGGCGCAGAATAAATTCATCGGGGCCGATCTCTTTGCTTTTAAGCGGCGCGGCGTACACGGCATCGCGCAGGATCTGGTGCCCGCGCTGAGCGAATTGCTGAATAATATTCATGGTGTTGTCGCTCTCCGGCAGGCTGCCATGCAGCTCAATAAGGTCATTAACCCGTCAAGTATTGCCTGTTTCGCCAGAGTCTGTGGCGAAAAAGGCGGCTGAGATTAACTATCGCCCCTCGGTATTGTCAATACTCCGCGTTTTGCTCACCCCTTGCCAGCCCTGGCGTTTCTCTTTTCTTGCAAAGGCAAAAATCAAATTTGTGATCGCCGTCAGCCCGGCCGGACATTTGCCTTTTTCTACAGAGCGCGGGATTTCTATCGTAATGGCATGAAACCAGCCTGGAGATCGTCTGATGACGCCACATATTAACGCCAACCCCGGCGACTTTGCCGAAACCGTGATCATGCCCGGCGACCCGCTGCGCGCGCAGTACATCGCACAGACGTATTTAACCGATGCAAAGCGCGTGTGCGACACCCGCAATATGTTCGGCTTTACCGGCTACTACAAAGGCAAGCGGCTTTCCGTGATGGCGCACGGGATGGGCATTCCGTCCGTTTCAATTTACGCCCATGAATTGATCAACGCGTTTGGCGTGAAGCAGCTTATTCGCATCGGCACCTGCGGGGCGGTGGATGAAAGCGTGGATATGCGTAACGTGATTGTCGCCACCGGCGCGGGCACCTCATCTTCGGTAAACCGCGACCGCTTTGGCGGCTACGACTACGCCGCCGTACCGGACTTTGAACTGCTGCGCCGCTGCTGGACGGCGGCCGAGC
Source organism: Cedecea sp. NFIX57 (assembly GCF_900177785.1). Lineage (NCBI taxonomy): Bacteria > Pseudomonadati > Pseudomonadota > Gammaproteobacteria > Enterobacterales > Enterobacteriaceae > Cedecea > Cedecea sp. NFIX57. Next base: position 114,807 of record NZ_FXAS01000005.1, read on the forward strand.
AACACAATATCCCGACCCAGTTCGGCAACACTTTTACCAACGACCTGCTGTACGACAAACCCGAAGGCATGCTCCCTGCCCTCAAAAAGATGAACATCCTTGCGGTGGAAATGGAAACCTCGGCGCTGTTCACCATCGCCGCGCAGTACCGCGCCAAAGCCCTGAGCCTGCTGACGGCCTGCGTAAGCAGCGTCACGGGGGAAGAGCCAACGGCAGAAGAACTACAAAACACGTTAGACAAAATGATTGAGCTCGCTTTAGAAACCGCACTTCTCTGCGATTGATTTCTCCCATAAGGGTTCTCCGATGACAAACTCTACACATCAGCCGGCCTCGGGCGGCATAAAAGTTGAAGCAAACGGCGTCAATGCCGTCCCGGAAGCGGAACGCTACGGCAAACCGGCCGGGCTGTTCCCGATCTGGTTTTCCTGGAACGTTTCTATTCTGGGGATGACCTATGGCATTTACGTTTACTCGCTCGGCCTGAGCGTCTGGCAGTCGATCACCGCCGGAATCATCGGCTACCTGCTTTCCTGCTGCCTGGTCGGCGTGCTGGCGGTGGGCGGGCCAAGAACCGGCCTGCCTACGCTGACCCAGACCCGTTTCTGCTTCGGCTACCACGGCAATAAATTCCCGACGCTGTTCGCCTATATCTCCAACATGGGCTGGAAAATCACCATTATTACCCTCGCCTCGTCCACCGGTGCGGCGCTGTTTGCCAAACTCTGGCCTGCGGCGTTTGCGCTGGCAGACGGCAAACCTACGCTGGTGTGTATTCTCGGCTGGTTCATCGTCAGTCTGGTGCTGACCATGTCGGTCGCCATTTATGGCCACCAGTTAATCATGAAGGTGGAGAAGTACATCGCCTGGCTGACCGGATTTATGAGCATCATCTTTATCTTCCTGATGCTGCCGCATATTCACTGGGAAAAGCTGGGCCAGAGCACGGCGCACGGCGACCTGCTGACGTACATTGGCGGCGTGGTGATGGCGATGACAATGGTGGGCCTGGGCTTCCTGAACTACGGCGGCGACTTTGCACGCTATCTGCCGAAGAAAACCCCGGCTTCGAAGGTTATTTTCTGGACGACCACGGGGATTTCCCTGCCGGTGAGCATCCTGCTGGTGCTGGGCGCATTCCTCGCCGACAGCAACCCGGATCTGAGCGCGGCGGCGGCGCAGTCGCCTATCGCCTCGCTGACTAACCTGCTGCCGTTCTGGTTCTACGTGCCGTTCTCCATCGTGATTATCGTTTCGCTGCTGGCGGCGGCCATTACCGGCGTATACAGCTCAGGCCTTGCCCTGCTGGCGCTTGGCATTCCGGCCAGCCGCGCCACGACGACCACCCTGAACGCGGCTATCATCGGCTTCGGCGCGTTCTACCTGATGTTTATTTCCGATTCGTTCCTGGCGACGTTCCAGTCGTTCCTGGCTTCTATCTCCGTGGTGATTGGCTCCGCCGGAGCAATTCAGCTGATTGACTTCCTGCGCCAGAAACGCCTGGGCTGGGATGTGGCGATGGCGAATAAAGCGGGTTTTGGTGGCCGCGATGGACGCTGGACGGCGCTGCTTTCGCTGGGGATCGCGACGTTTGTGGGGCTCGGCACAATTACTTCCGGTGACCCGTACATCGCGCACGTGGTTGGCTTCCTGCTGACGGAAGAAACCCGCCACAGCGTCTTTGCGACGGCGAACCTGGGCGTTATCGTCTCGATGCTGACCGGGGGCGTATTGTATTCGCTGCTGACCTTCGGCCTGAAAATTGAGCTGCCGGGGATATCATCTGCACAAGCGACATCAACCGTGCAGGGTAAAACCCAAAAAGCGCTGTAAGCCTAAAACAGGCCCGCTAAGCGGGTCTGTTATTTTCCCACTCCTGCAAAAAGTCTATCAGTGCACGTACCTTCGCCGGAACATATCGCGTATTGGGGTAAACCGCATAAATCCCCTGCGACGGGAAACGGTATTCAGGCAGCACATGCTGCAGCTCACCGCGCGCTATCGCACTGCGCACCAGCCATTCGGGCAACAAACCTACGCCGCAACCCTGAACCACAAAAGCCATGAGTGCCGCCGCCGTGTCGGTCATAAAGCGGGCAGACCCGGTTATTGTTAGCTCTCGCGTTTCCTGGTCAGGCCCAATGACCTGCCATTCTCTGGGGGTTGGCAGCCGACGGTGAATGACCCATTCCGCTTCGGCCAGCGCCTCCAGGCTGCCGATCGGGTTACGCTCAAGCCACTGCGGCGCGGCAACCGCCACAATCTCGAACCGCTCTATCAACGCCGCGCGGTAGGATGAATCCACCAGCTTGCCCAGGCGAATAGCCACGTCAAACTGCCCGGAAATAAGATTTACCGGGGCAGATGAAGATTCGTGCCGGATAGTCAGCCCCGGATGCAGGCGACCAAATGTGCTGAGCGCCGGGATAATCTTCGCCTGGCCGTATTCCGGCGTGGTTGAAATACTCAGCTCGCCAGTAAACCCGCCGTGATGCCCCTGCACGTCTTCCACCAGCGCTTCGCTTTCCCTTAATAGCTGTAAGGCTCGCTGGTAAAACACTTCCCCCGCCTGGGTTAACGCCACGCGCCGGGTGGAGCGCACCAGCAGCGAAACGCCAAGCTCCGCCTCAAGCTGACGAACGTTAAAGCTGATCGCCGCTTTCGTTTGTTGCATAGACTGCGCGGCTGCGGTAAAGCCCCCGGCCTCTACCACCGCAACAAACTGTGCCACCCGCTGCAAGTTAAGCATTCTAATTCGCCTGATTATCAAATTATTTTTGACAGTGTATCAGCCGGAACGGGATTTATCCGCCTCGCAGAACCTGCTGAAATCGCCTTTTCTTTTTACGAGAGCCGCCATGCCTTATCGTTACAGGGTTGCCGCCGTTTATCTGCTCGGTTTTTTTCTCGACTTAATCAATATGTTTATCTCCAACGTCGCCTGGCCTGAAATGGGGAGGGAGTTTCACGCGCCGGTGACCGAACTGGCGTGGATAAGCCACGGCTATCTTTGCGGCCTGACGCTGGTTATTCCGTGCAGCGCATGGCTGACCCAGCGGCTTGGGGCAAAGCGCCTGTTTATGCTTTCGCTCGCGCTTTTTACGCTGGGTACGCTGGCCTCCGGCCTTGCTTCTGGCCTGAATGCATTAGTCGCCGCACGTATTCTTCAGGGTGTGGGCGGCGGGCTGCTTATCCCCGTCGGCCAGGCCCTGACCTGGCAGCTTTTCGCGGTGCATGAGCGGGCCAGGCTTTCCTCGGCAATCATGCTGGTGGCGCTGCTGGCTCCGGCGCTTTCGCCAACCGCGGGTGGATTGCTGGTAGAGTCCTTCGGCTGGCGCTGGATATTTTTCTCCAGCCTGCCGCTGGCGCTGCTGACGTTGGTTCTCGCGGGGCTTTGGCTAAAACCCGCAGAGCAACAAACTGCTCGCAGGCCGCTGGACGTTAAAGGGTTGATACTGGGATCGGCGGGGCTGTTCGCTATTTTGCTGGGCGTCACGCAGGCCGGAAACCCGGCGGCACATGGAGCGGCATTGGCGTGGCTCATCGCTGGCCTACTTATTCTTTGGCTTTTTATTCGCCGTAATGGCAAACATCCGACCCCGCTGTTCAGCCTGCCGCTGCTGGCAGATCCTCTGCTGCGTTACGCCATGCTGGTTTACCAGTGCATTCCGGGCATTTTTATGGGCACCAGCCTGGTCAGCATTGTCTATCTGCAAACGCAGCTGGGCCTGTCCGCCACGCAAACGGGGATGTTGATGCTGCCGTGGGCGATGGCCTCTTTTGTCGCGATTTCATTTACCGGCAAAATGTTTAATCGCCTCGGCCCTCGCCCGCTGATTGCGGCCGGGGGCGTATTTCAGGCCGCAGGAATTTTGCTGCTCACACAAATCAACGCCGGCGAGCAAGCCTCATGGCTGGTCGTCGCTTACGCGTTGATGGGTCTGGGAGGAAGTCTTTCCAGCAGCACGGCGCAGAGCACCGCTTTTATCTCCATCCCTTCGGAGGCGATGCCGGAAGCCAGCGCGCTGTGGAACATAAATCGCCAACTGAGTTTTTGCTTTGGCGTGGCGCTGCTCAGCCTGCTGCTGACCTTACTGCAGGCTATGATGCCCGCGCCTCAAGCTTATCTTTTTACTTTTAGTTTTGCCGCCGCCGGGACGCTCGCCCCGCTGGTTTACGCTTTCCGGCTGAATAATCAGCACATTAAAAATCAACTGACCCAAAAGGAACACTGAGCAATGAATATCTGGTTTAAAGAAGTGCTTGAGGCCCACGTCGCCATTGAGCAATGGCTTGGCACGAGCAAGGGGGAACTGGAAGCGCTGCTGGCGCGCTTTGCAAACGACTATTCTATGATCGCGCTGAGTGGCGTCAGGCTGGATTATCCGGCGCTTTGCGGCTTTTTCAGCGCCAGCGGCGGGAGCCGTGAAGGGCTGGCTATTGAGGTCGATAACCTCCAGTTACTGGACGAATGGCCGCAGGGTGCCGCCGTGCTTTACCGCGAAACGCAAACGCTGAACGGCTCCACCACCGTGCGCTGGTCGACCGTTATTTTCCGCCGCGAGGACGAGAAAGTGTTATGGCGGCATTTGCAGGAAACCGGGCAGATTTAATATTTCTACTTTGAAGGGGATGCCGGGCTGGCTTCCCCTTGTGCAAAGCTACAGCGTGAAATTAGCGTGGGTCACGCCCAACGCTTCCAGGCGGTGCTGAAGCTCGGCGGGGAGTGCATCAAACCATCTTTTTTCTTCACCAGGAAGCGGCAGAACATGCCCGTACTCCAGCATATTGTCTGGCTCAATATTGTTGAGATAAATCCAGATATCTTCTGCCACTACCCCGGTGATAGAAGCAATGTCTGTTTTAAGCGCCAGCATGATCTGCTGCAGTTGGGATTTTGTTCTTCCGGCACGGATATCTGCGCGAACCCAAATATGCTCGCCCGCAGGCTCTCCGCCAAGATAACGAATTTTATTGTCGTCCTCTTCTATCACGACCTGCACAAACCAGGAAGGAGCGCCCGTGGCTTCGGTATGCCGCGCAGTGATGGCGTGGGCCAGGCGATGTTTGTCCGCTTCTGAAACGCGATTTTTAGGAAGGTGGCAATAATAGGTAGGCATGTGCGTACTCCTGGTATTAAGGGCGAACTTTTGTACCGAACTCATCCGTAGCAATCAGCGTCAGCAGGGAGAGCAGCGCCTGATGCTGTTCAGGCGTAAGCGCGTTTTCAAACCGCGTCTGCAATTCAGTCCAAATCAGATGCGACTCCTCCAGCTTTGCCCTGCCACTCGCGGTCAGCGTCACGCGCTTCAGGCGCTTGTCTTCTTCAGCAGGCGTTAGCGCGAGATAGCCGTCGCGGATCAGCGGTTTTATGTTGTGCGAGAGCGCGGTTTTATCCAGCACCAGCACTTCGGCGAGCAGTGTCATGGTTGGGGATTGCAGTTGGTCAACATGACGCAGAATCGTGCGTTGGGTGGTTTTCAGCCCGCAGGCCTGGAGGGCCTCATCGTAGATTTGGGAGATCCTTCGCGTGGCCTTGCGTAATGCCGTTGCATTGCAAGGAGGCGTGGTGTCGTCGTAAAAGCTGATGATTTTGTCGTTGAGCGTCATGGGATCGGCCATCTTCAAGGGATGCCGATAAGGGTGCGCCCATTAAGTTGCATATGCAACTATTGTATTCTGCACCGGCCCTTAACGAAGAGAAATGGCAGCAGATATTGGCCGTCAGAAAGAAGGCGTCGCTGGTGAAAAGTGAGGGCGGTGCCCCCCCACATCATTAGAGGGCAATATTGAAGTGCGTACCGTCCGGCAGCTCGATATCCAGCGTTACCTTGCCGCCCGCCGCCTCAACGTAACGTTTGAGGGAAGAGAGCTTGATATCACGGCCTTTTTTTTCCATTTCGGCGACAGTGGGCTGCTTCACGCCGAGCTTCTGTGCCATCTCAGTCTGTGTTTTTTTGACTTTGTCACGAAGTTCAGCCAGATGGATATTCAGCAGCATTTCGTCGGCCATGGCCTGTGCGGCGGCCACCACTTCAGGTTTTTCTTCGGCCAGCAGTTGCTCTAGTGTTCGACCCATTCTGTTTGCTCCTTTTCCGTTAACTGTTTCAGATGAGCTGCAAATTCCTTATCGGCCCGAGCAATCATGACGTCATAAAACCGCTTCTCGTTCCCGACCTTGTTACCTGCGCACAGCAGGATGGCGCAACGCCTTATATCAAAAGCGAAAAACAGCCTTAATGGTTCACCTTTGCATTGAACACGCAGCTCTTTCATGTTCGCGTATTGCGACCCTCTCACGGTGTCAGCATAAGGCCTGCTTAGCAAAGGCCCCCTGCTCTTTAGCAACACCATTGAAGCTATGACAAAGGCTTTGACTGCATCATCCGATGCCGTAAACCAGGCATCAAACGTATCCGTCATTTTTATCGACCACATGCGACATCCTTTTCAATATAGGTTAAATGCTATATAGGCACAAGACTATATCGTGGATTATCTGTGTAAAACTGAATCAGTTCATGCCGCTGATTCAGCATGTTCGGGCAGGCTTCAAGTATTCTTTGACGTATGCGGGGCGTTGCAAAGGGAATGGGAAATGACTCGCAGATGAAAAAAATGGGCGAGATGGCCTCGCCCATTTTGAGTACAGCTTAAGCTTTTACGCGACTGGCAATAATGTCGTCGGCCACGTTGCGCGGCGCTTCAGCATAATGATGGAACTCCATGCTGTAGGTCGCCCTGCCCTGAGACATAGACCGCAGCGTAGTGGAATAACCAAACATTTCTGCCAGCGGGACATCCGCCCGAATAATCTGGCTGCCAAAACGTTCTTCCATGCCCTGCACCATGCCACGGCGGGAAGAGAGATCGCCCATGATGTTACCGGCGTAGTCTTCTGGCGTTTCCACTTCGACGTGCATGATAGGCTCCAGAATAACCGGATCCGCTTTGCGCACGGCGTCCTTGAAGCCGAAGATCGCCGCCATCCTGAACGCCATCTCCGAAGAGTCGACGTCATGGTAAGAGCCGAAGGTCAGCGTGGCTTTGACGTCCACCACCGGGTAACCGGCCAGTACACCGGTATTCATCGCCTCACGTAGCCCCTTTTCCACAGAAGGAATGAACTCGCGTGGCACTACGCCCCCTTTGGTGGCATCTTCAAACACAAAGCCTTTACCTGGCTCAAGCGGTTCGAGCGTCAACACCACATGACCATACTGACCTTTACCGCCTGACTGCCGCACAAATTTCCCTTCCACGTCTTTCGCCGTTTTGCGGATCGTTTCGCGGTAGGTGACCTGTGGCCGGCCAATGTTCGCTTCCACGCCAAACTCACGCTTCATGCGGTCGACGATAATTTCCAGATGAAGCTCGCCCATACCGGAAATAATTGTCTGCCCGGATTCCTCGTCCGTGTGCAGGTGGAAAGAGGGGTCTTCCGCCGCTAAACGCTGCAGCGCAATACCCATTCTCTCCTGGTCGGCCTTGGTCTTCGGCTCGATAGCGAGGGAAATCACCGGATCGGGGAATTCCATCCGCTCAAGCGTGATCACCGCATTCGGGTCGGTTAACGTGTCGCCGGTGGTCACATCTTTCAGCCCTACGCAGGCGGCTATATCGCCGGCACGAAGCTCGTCAACCTCATGGCGGTCGTTCGCATGCATCTGCACAATGCGCCCGATACGCTCCTTCTTGCCTTTCACCGGGTTGTAAACCGAATCGCCTTTTTTCAACACGCCGGAGTAAACCCGGATAAAGGTCAACTGTCCGACATACGGGTCGGTCATCAGCTTGAAGGCCAACGCAGAGAAGGGTTCATCGTCACTGGGATGGCGTTCCGCGTGTTGCCCTTTTTCATCCACGCCGTCAATGGCAGGAATGTCGAGCGGAGACGGCATCAGCTCTACCACCGCATCGAGCATGCGCTGCACGCCTTTGTTTTTAAAGGCGCTGCCGCACAGCATTGGCTGAATTTCCCCGGAAATGGTGCGCTTACGCAGGCCAGCAATGATATCCGCTTCGCTCAGATCGCCGGTTTCCAGGTATTTATCCATTAACTCATCATTGGCTTCTGCCGCCGCGGAGACCATTTTTTCGCGCCACAATTGTGCCGTTGGCAGCAAATCCTGCGGCACCGCCGCATAGCTGAACGTCATGCCCTGAGTAGCATCGTCCCAGATGATGGCGCGCATTTTGATCAGATCCACCACACCGGTGAAGCTGTCTTCTGCGCCAACCGGGATTACGACAGGCACTGGATTAGCTTTCAGGCGGTCAATCATCATCTGCACCACGCGGAAGAAATCAGCCCCCGGACGGTCCATTTTGTTGACGAAGGCCAGCCGCGGCACATGGTATTTATTTGCCTGCCGCCAAACGGTTTCTGACTGCGGCTGTACGCCGCCCACGGAGTCGTAAACCATTACGGCGCCGTCCAGCACGCGCATGGATCGCTCCACCTCAATGGTGAAGTCCACGTGTCCCGGCGTGTCGATGATGTTGATACGGTGCGGCTCGAAACCGCGATCCATACCCGGCCAGAAGCAGCTCACCGCGGCGGACGTAATGGTAATACCGCGCTCTTGCTCCTGAGCCATCCAGTCTGTCGTTGCTGCGCCATCGTGAACTTCACCCAGTTTGTGGCTCATGCCGGTGTAAAACAAAATACGTTCGGTCGTGGTTGTTTTACCGGCATCAATATGGGCAGAAATACCAATGTTGCGATAGCGTTCGAGAGGGATGGGTCGGGGCATGATGTGTCCTTAGTCTTGTTGACTGTTAAGCGACGGCCACTATGGCCGCCAGATTTGTTCGCCATCAGGATAGTACAACTGTACGAGTATATTCGAACAATTTGAGCTATCGTTAATATCGATACATTCGAAGGGCATCAAGTTTGTTATAGTAGCCGGCCGCCGTGCCGTTACCGCCTACAGGAAGAGTATGATCGCCACCCACCCGGAACGAGAACAAATCCGCCTTGAAAATGTGCTTTTTGCGCTGGGTAACCCTTTGCGGCTGGAGATCGTCAGACAGCTTGCAGGAGGCGCTGAATTGACCTGCGGGGCTTTGCGGCAGGATGTGGCGAAGTCGACCATGACCCACCACTGGCGCGTTCTTCGCGATAGCGGTGTAATCTGGCAGCGCCCTCAGGGGCGTGAGAATTTGATTTCGTTAAGGCGTGAGGATCTGAATGCTCGGTTCCCCGGACTGCTGGAAACCTTACTGCGGGTAATGATGACCGAGGCATAAAAAAACCGCCCTGAAGGCGGTTTTTCATCGCTGAAGTTATTCAGGCTTGGTGTCAGCAACTTTTTGCTCGCCCATCACTTTCAGCTTCTTAGAGATTTCGCGACGCTCTTTAGAAAGCTCGGCATTTTTGATGATGTAGTCATCCACGCGGTCTTCGTAGTCGGTTTTCATGCTGGCGATGATGCCCTGCACCGCCTCGATGCTCATACCTGGCTTGATGTAATCGCTCAGGTTATCAAGCAGCAGCACACGCTTTTGGTTGTCACGGATCTTTTTCTCTACGTCCTGAATTTCGCGCTGCAGTTTGTTTTTACGACGGAACAGACGCACAAACTCCAGAACGTCCTGGAAGGTAGGTTTGATATTTTCCATTTTTACACCCCTGCTAAATTGGTACTCGGATTCGTTAAGACAACCGCCATAACCTTAGTAGTAGCGGTTGACGATTACAATTTTTTGTCAGTCTCACTAACGGGCTTGCCCTATCTTAACCTCAAATTCTGCTGAATCGAAACAAGCATTGTCATTTCTGTGCTTTACGCGCGCTATTTGCGCAGCGCCCGGCAAATAAGATGCGACAGCAGCTCAAGCTGGCGGGCGAGCTCAAGGCTGAGCCAGACGTAGCCGTGAATAGGCGTCTCCTGCAGCTGCCTGCCTTTGCCCTCTTCCATGAGCTGACGCAGTTCAAAAACAATTTCGTTCAGTTTCTCGGTATTGGCTGAGATAGGCGAAGGGTTCCCTTCATACAGCGCCTTTGCAATGGCCGACAGCGTCCGCTGCGTCATTTGCTGCGTGTCGCGCAGCGTATGGGCGTTGATCATCACGAAATGACTTTCCCGCGTTGCCCAGTACGCGTTGATTTGCAGTTCAAGAGTGCAGACCATGTTGCGATTAATAGTTTGAATCGCCTCAAAGACTGACTTCTGAATACGGGTTTCTTTACCTGCGGGGCCAATCAGGGCGCGCATCTTAACCACATCATTAAGGATTTTCTGCAGGGGCTTCTCCAGCCGTGGGCGCTCAACAAGGTTTGGCGAGAACCCTGCAGTATAAATTTTGCTGAATGCCTGCACGAAGGTCGCCATCTGGATACGCCAGTGGATAAACGCCCGCTGCGGATAAACGCTGGTGAATAACATGGCCAGAAGCGAGCCGAAGATAACATCGCCGCTGCGCCATAGCGCAATCTCCATGTCCCCCGGTGGTGCACCAACAACTACGGAGAGCGTAATGCCGATAAGCAACGCCTGATAGGGACGTTTGCCCAGCGCCAGGTAGCCGCACAGGAACATCGCCAGCCCGCACCAGATGATCATCAGCGGTAAGGAAAAAAGCTCCAGCTTGAGGGCTATCAGCCCGATGGCCGCGCCAAAAATAGTACCGCCAATACGCTGGAAGGCGCGCGGAACCACGTTCCCCCAAAAGGAGATTGGGCCCATCACCACCACCAGCGTGATAAGCGGCCAGGTGCCTTCAGGGATGTTCAGCAGGCGAACCAGAACAAAGGTCAGCACAAAAGCAAGGGCGATGCGTATACCGTGGGCAACACGATAGTTGCGGTAAATACGGATCTCAAACGGGGTCAGTGATTTGTCGGGGCGCACACCCGGCTCTCCGAAAAGAAAAAAGAAATTGTACCCGTTTTTCTCGCAAAGGAATCATATCGCCAGGTACAGCGGGGCGTTTACGCGGAATATTTCACATTTCTTTGCTGAATATCAGAAATGGGCGGCAGAATGCCGCCCGGATTCAAGCCAGCTAGCGCAGCCAGGGCGTAACGGTCACGCCAACCAGCAGCCCTTCGGGACTGAGCAAACGTGACACCGTTTGCCCCCAGGGCTCTATACGGTTATCCACCAGCATCTGGTAACCAGCCTGCTTTAGCACCTCTGTCGCCTGCCCGACATCTTCTACTTCAAATTCGACCCAGCTTTGGGGCGCGACAATGTGCTCTGGCCAGCCGTCAATGCCAAAGCAGGACTGTGCCGCCTGAGCGAGCGGCCAGAGCGCAAAATGCTTCACGCCATCCAGCTCACCGTGTTCCGTTGCCAGATAGTCCTCGTTGCCTTCCATCGCTTTCAGCGGCAGGCCGAGCACCTGCTGATAAAACCCGGCACTTGCCGCCACGTCGCGCGTAACGGGGCCATATCCAGCGATGAATAACACGTTTAATCCTGCGATAGCTTCCGTCATGGTGAGCTCCTGTCAGACTTTAGCGACCGGAATATACATATCAATTTCCCATACGCCGGACGTCGAGCCGTCGTTGAGATAAATTTCGTAACAGGGTTTGCCGGTTAACTGATAGTCACCGCCAGCTTCTACCTGGTCAAAGAAGGTTTCCCAGGCTTCCTGGAACGCTTCATTTTTTACGATGGCATGCCCGATGGCGTACGTATCTGCCTCAATAGCCGTGATAATAACGCCTTCGCTGTTTTCCGGTAGTTTGAACTCTTCAGGTACGCCCAGCACCGTGTCCACGCGGAGCTTTTCTGGCGGAACAACATCGGGGTCGTCATAGTAAACGGCCAACCAGTCACCATGCAGGCTGTGGGTTTTCGCCCACATGGCCAGTTGCCCAAAACCTTGAGGAACCGTGGTTTCCCACGGCCCAACCAGATGAAAGCCGGCCACTTTACGCGCCGGAACATGCTGAACTTTGAATGTCATACTGCCTCCACGCTGATGAATAAATGCACTGTACATTTATACACTATCTTTTTTAAAGATGACGTACAAGCTGCCAGATTTGGGAGCTGCTTCGCAGGAAACAGAGACAAAAAAACCGCGCAAATCGCGCGGTTCATCAACAAGACAAAGGGTTAAAGCTTGCGGCTGATAAAGTCGCCGAGACGCGAAAACAGCCCGCCCTTCTCCACCGGAGTGAGGTTCACTAACGGCCAGTGGGAGATAAGCTTGTCGCCATCAAACAGCTGGATCTCACCGACCTGCGTATTGGCTGCCAGCGGAGCCTCCATGTCCTGTTTGCTCAGCACATACTTTGCCTTGATGTTTGGCACTTCTGATTTAGGCAACGCAAGGAAGACGTCCTGATCCGGGCCCACATTGATATTGGCCTTGTCGCCGTACCAGATGTGCTCACTGCCGATAGGTTTGCCTTTTTGCAAGACCTGCACGGTGTCGAAGTTATCCTGCCCCCAGTGCAGCAGCTTGCGGGCCTGCTCTTCACGCCCTTTTGAGCTGAGGCCGCCCATAATCACCGCAATCAGGCGGCGCTGGCCGAGCACGCTGGAGGCAATAATATTAAACCCTGCTGTTTCGGTGTGCCCCGTTTTCAGGCCATCCACGTTCAGGGATTTATCCCACAGCAGGCCGTTGCGGTTTTGCTGGGTAATCCCGTTCCAGGTGAGACTGCGCTCGCTGTACATATGGTAGAACTGAGGTTCACCGTGAATGATAGCGCGGGACAGAACGGCAAGATCATAGGCGGAGCTGTGCTGCCCCGGCGCATCCAGACCGTGAACGGTTTCAAAATGGGTATCGTGCAGGCCAAGCTGTTCGACATAGTGGTTCATCATGGCGACAAACTGCTTTTGCCCCCCGGCGACATAATCTGCCAGCGCAACGCAGGCATCGTTGCCGGAATCGATGATCAATCCGCGGCTGAGATCGCGCACGGTCACCCGGTCGCCAGGTTTAATGAACATCAGCGATGAGCCGTCAAACACCGGGTTACCTTTTGCCCAGGCGTCTTTCCCCACCGTCACGATGTCGTCTGGAGTAATACGTTTACTGTCGATGGCGCGGTCAACGACATAGCCGGTCATCAGTTTCGTCAGGCTGGCCGGATTACGCTGGACGTGTTCATTGCCTGCGGTCAGCACCTGCCCGGTGGTGTAATCCATCAGTACCCATGCGCCGGCTTCTACCTGAGGCGGCTGCGGCTGATGGGGGAAAATATCATCAGCATAAGCAGCATTGACGGAAAGGGACAAAAAGCTCAGGGCAACAAGCAGGCGGGTTTTCAACGGAATTTCCTCAAAGACTTAATTTACAGCGGCTCGTTTTACGGGAGTTCTTGTTAATTTGCTTCTTTAAATTGCAAGAAAATATGACATTTCATATTTAGCAATAATAGTGAATGATATTTGTACTAAATATATTCCCCCTGGCATCACACTGCGTTTATTCCGATATTCCATGTTTGCGTGACATTCTGATTGTGGCAGCGTTGATTCATTTTTACTCTGACCGAAGAATACACGCATAAAGGTCATAGTATGGTGGATAGTAAACGCTGGTCTCCTGAGCTGGAGGGGCTGCGAGGGCTGGCCTCGCTTTGGGTTTTGCTCGGCCACATTTGCCTGCTGGTACAATGCCGCATTCCCCTTCTTTACGACCCGGGGATGGGGGTCGATTTATTTATTTTGCTGTCCGGATATTTGATGGCAAAAAATTATCAGGAACGTCGGGGAAAAGAGCCATGGAATAGCCCGGATACTTTTCGTAAATTCTGGCTACGCCGTTTCTTTCGCATCGCCCCGCTCTATTATCTGCTGCTGATCGTTGCGCTGATTTTTGGCAGCTGGTTTGGCGAAATGCGCGATATTATCGCCAGCGCCTGGCCGACGACCGCCACTGCAAGCAGCCGCTATGCCGACCACTCTGCCGTGAATATTATCAGCCATCTGACGTTTATTTTCGGCCTGTTACCCGCCTGGTCTTTCCGCACCGTGTTACCTGACTGGAGCATCGGGCTGGAGATGCAGTTTTACCTGCTGTTCCCGTTCATTATGCTGCTGGTGATGCGCTACGGCTTTGCGGTAAGCGCTACGCTGCTGATGGTGGTTTGCCTGGCGGCTCGCTGGCTCTTCCCGGACTACTTCAACGCCTTTCCGATGCCGTCGATGATTCTGATAAAGCTGCCGCTGTTTATCGCCGGAATGCTGATTTCCCACGCGGTAATGCAAAAAAATCTGCGCTATTGCGCGCTGGCGCTGCTCGCCCCGGTCATTGCCTGGCAGATGCACATCGCCGAAACCCATCTGCGGCTGGTGGCAGAGTGCGTGATGATTACCGGGATGACGCTGCTGCTCTGGCTGCCTGAAAAGGAAAATCGCCTGCACCGAATCACTGCGGCACCTCGCAAGCTGCTCACCTGCCGGTTTAGCCTGTTCCTGGGGGATGTCTCTTATTCGGTGTACCTACTGCACCTGATGATTGTCCTCCCCACCATCGGCCTGCTCGTCCGCTACACCGGTTTTGCCCATCAGCCTTCACTGATTCGCTTCCTGATCGTCACGGCTATTGTGCTGCCTGCCGTCTGGCTGATTGCCGTCGCGCTTTACCATACGGTAGAAAAACGCGGCATCGCGCTGGGTAAACAGCTGCTTAGCGGGGCAGAAATGAAGTCGGAAAGGTCAGTCTCTTAAACGCGCTTTTCCTTCTGATGCGTGGACAGATGGTTTACCATTGAGTCTGATGATAACTAGCTCAATGGTAACCTCTGTGTCCGATTCCGCCTCACTTGCTACCTTTCTGTTTCACGATTACGAAACCTTCGGCAAAAGCCCTTCGCTGGACAGACCGGCCCAGTTTGCCGCGATTCGCACCGACAGCGAATTTAACGTTATTGGCGAACCAGAAGTGTTTTACTGCAAGCCTGCGGATGACTACCTGCCCCAGCCTGAAGCCGTGATGATCACCGGCATAACGCCCCAACAGGCGCTGGCGCGCGGTGAGAATGAAGCAGCCTTCGCGAAGCGTATTCACGACATCTTCACGGTGCCAAAGACCTGCGTAGTGGGCTACAACAACGTGCGCTTCGACGATGAAGTGACGCGGAATATCTTTTACCGTAACTTTTACGATCCGTATGCATGGAGCTGGCAGAACGACAATTCCCGTTGGGATTTACTCGACGTGATGCGCGCTTGTTACGCCCTGCGCCCCGAAGGCATTGTCTGGCCGGAAAATGAGGACGGGCTGCCAAGCTTCCGCCTTGAGCATCTCACCAAAGCCAACGGCATTGAACACGCTAACGCACACGATGCGATGTCAGACGTTTATGCCACCATCGCAATGGCTCAGCTGGTGAAAACCCGCCAGCCGCGCCTGTTTGAGTATCTCTACAGCCATCGCTCAAAGCAGAAGTTACAGACGCTGATTGATATCCCGCAGATGAAGCCGCTGGTCCACGTGTCCGGCATGTTCGGCGCCCAGCGCGGCAATACCAGCTGGATAGCGCCGCTGGCCTGGCACCCGGACAACCGCAATGCGGTGATAATGGTCGACCTGGCCGGGGATATTTCTCCGCTGCTGGAGCTGGATGCCAACACCCTGCGTGAACGTCTCTACACGCCCAAAGCCGAACTGGGCGATAACGTAGCGGTACCGATTAAGCTGGTGCATCTGAATAAATGCCCGGTGCTGGCCGTCGCCAACACCCTGCGCCCGGAAGATGCCGAACGCCTCGGCATCAACCGCCAGCAATGCCTTGATAACCTGAAAGTGCTGCGTGAACACCCGGAAGTGCGTGAGAAAGTGGTGGCACTGTTTGCCGAAGCCGAGCCGTTTGTGCCTTCCGATAACGTCGATGCCCAGCTTTACAACGGCTTCTTTAGTGACGCCGACCGTGCCGCAATGCGCATCGTGCTGCAAACCGACCCGCAGAATCTGCCGGCGCTGGATATCACCTTTGCCGATAAGCGCATCGAGAAGCTGCTGTTCAACTACCGTGCGCGCAACTGGCCGGGGACGTTAAGCGAAGATGAGCAGAACCGCTGGCTGCAGTATCGCCGGGACGTGCTTTCCCAGGAAGCCCTGCAGGCGTATGCCCTTGAGCTGGAAGCGCTGTATAACCAGCATGAAGGGGATAAAGAGAAAATGGCGCTGCTGAAAGCGCTGTTTGAATACGCCCAGTATCTGGTCGGTTAACTTCTTTGGCCCACAAAAAAGGCTCCCACAGGGAGCCTTTTCTATTTCATCGAAGTCGATTAAGCGGCGTCTTCGTTGTACTGAGGTACCGGGTTACGGAAACTGCGGGTCACGCAGGCCAGATACACCAGGCCAATACCGCCCCAAATCAGGCCCAGAATCATCGAGCTTTCTTCCAGGTTGATCCACAGCGCGCCAACCGTCAGAGCACCACACACTGGCAGAACCAGGTAGTTAAAGTGGTCTTTCAGCGTTTTATTGCGCTTTTCGCGGATCCAGAACTGGGAGATAACCGACAGGTTTACGAAGGTGAACGCTACCAGCGCCCCAAAGTTAATCAACGCAGTGGCTGTCACCAGGTCGAAACGAATCGCTAACAGAGCAATGGCCCCAACCAGCAGCACGTTCCATGCCGGGGTACGCCATTTCGGATGAATGTAACCGAAGAAGCGAGTCGGGAACACGCCATCACGCCCCATCACGTACATCAGGCGAGAAACGCCCGCATGTGCAGCCATACCTGAAGCCAGAACGGTCACGCTGGAGAAGATCAGCACGCCCCACTGGAAGGTTTTACCGGCCACATACAGCATGATTTCAGGCTGAGATGCGTCTGGATCTTTAAAGCGAGAAATGTCCGGGAAGTACAGTTGCAGGAAGTAAGAAGCAACAATGAATACCATCCCACCAATTAAAGCAGTCAGGAAGATCGCTTTTGGAATCACGCGCTCGGCATCTTTTGTCTCTTCAGACAGAGAAGATATCCCATCAAAGCCCAGGAACGAGAAGCACAGGATAGTTGCACCGGTAATCATCGGCACAACGTGTGCGTCACCGGACCAGAACGGGCGAGAACTCGCCAGCGTTGCTGCGCCTTCACCGTGATAAACCCCATAAACAATCATGCCGACGATGACGGAGACGATCCCCATCTGCAGCACCACAATCAGGGTGTTGAAATTAGCTACTGTTTTGATGCTGCGCAGGTTAGAGATGGTCATAAAGGCCACCAGTGCAACAACAAATATCCACGACGGCACGCTTGGCACCAGCGCTTCAAAGTAAATTTTTGCCAGCAGAATGTTGATCATCGGCATGAACAGATAGTCCAGCAGCGACGACCAGCCAACCATGAACCCAACGGTAGGGTTGATAGATTTCTGTGCGTAGGTATAGGCGGAGCCCGCAGACGGGAAACGACGCACCAGCTTGCCGTAGCTCAGCGCGGTGAACAGAATCGCCACCAGAGCAAAGGCATAAGCCGTCGGCACATGGCCATCGGTCATCCCGGAAACAATACCGAAAGTATCAAACAAGGTCATCGGCTGCATGTAGGCAAGGCCCATCATGACTACCGGAACCAGCGTCAGGGTCTTACGCAGACCTGGGCGGGTGTTTGCACCTGCGGTGACGTTAAGCGACATGGTTGTTTCCCTCAGTGGAGAAAGCCTGCGCAAAAGCAAAAATCTGCCCCATCTTAATTTCCTCGGCGACACGACTGTCGTTTTTTAAAAGCTAGTATCTATCCGGTACGAAGCCCGGCCTCTTGGTTTTTTTGGCAAATGCCGTTTGTCTGACTTAATTGATTGCAAAAAAATAACCGACGTCTCTTAAACGTCGGTTAGTTTTCTCTTTTGCAGGCCGCGTATTTTGCACCATTTGAAGGCACAATGACAAGATGTTAAAGCCAGCTTTGGCAATTTCTTTTTCAGCGCCTGGCGGAAGTAAAACCTCCCACATCCAGCACGGCAGAAGAAGATAGGCCCGTTCCGGCACATCGCTGCCATAACGCACTGCCTGACTGCCATTCAACATAGCCAGGTTAGTAAAATCCCGCCAGTCAAAAAGGCACTATTTTTCTACTGGCATATAGACCTGGGCGATATGCGGGTCGGCGACGATTTTTTCTCGCCACCATTCGCTGGCAAGCCCGGCCGTTTGTTCATTCCAACCTATCCACACCGGCACATAGGGCACCTGCCCCGCGACCTGCTTTTCCACCAGCGCGCCGCTCTCAATATAGCGCTGTGCCATATAGCGTGGCATATACCCGCAGCCAATGCCGCTGATTTGCAGCTCGAGCTTGGTTTTGAAATCAAACACGGTGATGGCTTCCTGCTCCTCAAGCAAATGCAGCGCCCTGGCAGACTCAATTCTGGAGGTGTCTCCTACGACCACCGCCCGGGACTGCTTGACCAGGCGGCGTGGCAGCGGCTCCTCCGCTTTTGCCAGCGAATGGTGTGGGGCGACAACAAAGACGATCTCCAGCCTGCCCAGAAGCGTAAAGCCAAAACCGCTCAGCGAAGGCGGCTCGCTCATCGCCCCGACAATAATGTCCGCCCGCCCTTCCGTGAGCGCTTCCCACGAGCCGCCAAGCACATCGTTGATAAACTTTAGCCGCGTGACGCTGTAGCTTTGATAGAACGCCTCGATTAAGGGCGTCAGCAGGGAAAAGGGAAAAGCATTGTCCACGCCGATGGTGAGTTCATGCTCCCAGCCCTGCTGGAGTTTAATCGCCTGCTTTTCCAGCTCACGCACTGAATGCAGAATTTCTCGTCCTTTTTCCAGCAGATGTTGGCCGGTTCGCGTAAAGCGCGCCCGGTGGCCGCTGCGGTCGAGGATTTGAATATTGAGGTCGCTTTCCAGCTTTTGCACGCTGTAGCTCAGCGCCGAAGGGGTTTTAAAGAGTTTTGCCGCCGCGGCAGCAAAACTCCCTTCTTTATCCAGCGCATCGAGAATGATCAGGACCTCCAGCAAAGGTTTCATACTCACTCCCGGACAGGCGGCTGAATTTACTGCATAGGCATAAGCAGTGGATTTGGATATTGATAGTCGAAGCCTAGCTCATTACAGATACGGCTGCCGTCAATCAGCTTGCCATGGCCAGTTGCGGCGTCTTTACGGAACGACGGGGCCTCAAGGCCAATTTGCCGCGCCATACGCGAATAGAACTCTTCCCGCGTTGGGTGGTCCGGGGCACAAAGATTATAGACTCGCCCGCCTTTCGGTGCCTGAAGCAACAGCGTGATGGCCGAAATCACATCTTCCAGATGCACCAGGTTTACGCCGTGTTGCCCGTTTGCCACGTCCGTTTTCCCCGCCAGAAAACGCCCAGGATGACGTTCCGGCCCCACCAGCCCTGCGAGACGGAGAATATCCACGGACGTCCCCGGTAGCTTATGCAGCCAGTCTTCCAGCTCTTTAAGTACTTTGCCGCTGGCGGTGACGGGTTTAAGCGGAGACGTCTCTTTTACGTTGCCCTCGCCTTCACCATACACGGAGGTCGAGCTGGTGAAGATAATGCGCGGCACGGAATGCGCCAGCGCGCTGTCGACAATTTCCTGCACCGCCTGCAGATAAAAATCATCGCCTTCTCCAGTGCGTCGGGCGGGCAGCGTCACCACTAACGCGTCGACGTTCAGCAGCGCTTCCAGGTCCTCACTGTCGCAAACCAGTTCCGGCTGCAGATGCAGTTGATAACTTTCGATCCCGCACATGCGGGCTGCTTCTACGCCATCCAGCGTGGTTTTGCTGCCGGTAACCTGATAACCGCGCGCTGACAATGAGAGCGCCAGCGGCATTCCCAACCACCCCAACCCGACTATTGCGACCCTTTTCATGCCTTGTCTCCTGACCTTGCAGCATTATCTTCTGACGAGTGAATTTAGCTCTCCGTTAAGGCTACGCCACCCGGGCAGAACTGACAATTCCCTCAGCCTTACAGAATATTAATCAACGAGGAAAAAACCCCTTGCGCTCGGTGCGTCATCTGGTTTACGTTAATTGGCACATAATGAATAGTCATTCATACGAGAATTTTATGACACGCGCTCAGTTTAAAAACCACCATCATCACTATCACCCTGACTAGTCTTTCAGGCGATTGGTGCTGGGAGACGAAAAGATCTTCCAGTGGTGCGTGAACGCGAGAAAAAGCCCCCGGAAGATATCTTCCGGGGGCTTTTTTATTGGGCGTCAGACAGGAATTGATAAGGGGTAACTACCGATGACCGACAACAACCGTTTACGCATAGCTATGCAGAAATCTGGCCGTCTTAGCGATGATTCACGCGAATTACTCGCCCGCTGCGGCATAAAAATCAACCTGCACACCCAACGCCTGATTGCGCTGGCCGAAAACATGCCTATCGACATCCTGCGCGTTCGCGATGACGATATTCCAGGACTGGTCATGGACGGCGTAGTGGACCTCGGTATCATCGGTGAAAACGTCCTCGAAGAAGAATTGCTCACACGTCGCGCCCAGGGCGAAGATCCGCGTTATTACACGCTGCGTCGCCTGGACTTTGGCGGCTGCCGCCTGTCGCTGGCTACCGCCGTGGACGAACCGTGGGATGGCCCGGCCAGCCTCAACAACAAACGCATTGCGACCTCTTATCCGCACCTGCTAAAGCGCTACCTCGACCAGAAAGGCGTGCAGTTTAAATCCTGCCTGCTGAACGGCTCGGTGGAAGTGGCCCCGCGCGCTGGCCTCGCGGATGCCATCTGTGACCTGGTGTCTACCGGCGCAACGCTTGAAGCCAACGGCCTGCGTGAAGTTGAAGTTATCTACCGCTCCAAAGCCTGCCTGATCCAGCGCGACGGGGAAATGCCGGCAGCCAAGCAGCAGCTGATCGACAAACTGCTGACCCGTATCCAGGGGGTGATTCAGGCCCGCGAGTCCAAATACATCATGATGCACGCCCCAACCGAGCGTCTGGATGAAGTGATTGCCCTGCTGCCGGGTGCCGAGCGCCCAACCATTCTGCCGCTGGCCGGCGACCAGCAGCGCGTGGCGATGCACATGGTGAGCAGCGAGACGCTGTTCTGGGAAACCATGGAAAAACTGAAGGCGCTGGGTGCCAGCTCCATTCTGGTGCTGCCAATTGAGAAGATGATGGAGTGATGTGATGAGCAACTTCAACACGCTGATTAACTGGAACGACTGCGACGAAGCCGCTCGCCGCACGCTGCTGATGCGCCCGGCTATCTCCGCTTCGGACAGCATCACCCGCACCGTGGCGGAGATCCTGCACAACGTAAAAAGCAACGGCGATGCGGCCCTGCGTGAATACAGCGCGAAGTTCGATAAAACTGAAGTGAAACAGCTGCAGGTCACTCAGCAGCAAATCGATGAAGCCGTGGCGAGACTTGGTAGTGAGATTAAAGAGGCGATGGCCGTGGCCGTCGCTAACATAGAAAAATTCCACCTTGCGCAACAGCTTGCCCCGGTGGATGTGGAAACCATGCCCGGCGTGCGCTGCCAGCAGGTGACCCGCCCGGTGGCTTCTGTTGGCCTGTATATTCCAGGCGGCTCCGCCCCGCTGTTCTCTACCGTGCTGATGCTGGCCACGCCCGCCCGTATCGCGGGCTGCAAAAAAGTGGTGCTTTGCTCCCCGCCGCCAATTGCCGACGAGATCCTTTACGCGGCACAGCTTTGCGGCGTGCAGGAAGTGTTTCAGGTTGGTGGAGCACAGGCTATCGCAGCTTTGGCGCTGGGCACTGAAAGTATTCCTAAAGTGGACAAGATTTTTGGGCCAGGCAACGCCTTCGTCACCGAAGCGAAACGCCAGGTCAGCCAGCGTCTCGACGGGGCAGCCATTGATATGCCTGCTGGCCCATCGGAAGTGCTGGTAATTGCCGACAGCGGCGCAACGCCTGACTTTGTCGCCTCCGACCTGCTTTCCCAGGCGGAACACGGCCCGGATTCTCAGGTGGTTCTGCTGACCCCGGACAGCGGCATGGCCCAGGCCGTCGCCGAAGCGGTTGAGCGCCAGTTGGCTGCCCTGCCGCGCGCAGAAACGGCCCGCAAAGCGCTGGAAAGCAGCCGCTTAATTGTTGCCCGTGATTTGGCTCAGTGCATTGAGATCTCGAATCAATACGGTCCTGAGCATCTGATCATTCAGACCCGAAACGCCCGTGAACTGGTGGATGATATTACCAGCGCAGGCTCGGTATTTCTGGGCGACTGGTCGCCGGAATCCGCAGGGGATTATGCCTCCGGGACGAATCACGTGCTGCCGACCTACGGTTACACCTCCACCTGCTCAAGCCTCGGGCTGGCGGACTTCCAGAAACGCATGACCGTGCAGGAGCTGTCTCCGCAAGGTTTTGCTTCTCTGGCAAAAACCATTGAAACCCTGGCCGCCGCCGAGCAGCTGACCGCCCACAAAAACGCCGTTACCCTCCGCGTCGCCGCCCTGAAGGAGCAAGCATGAGCATTGAAGAGTTAGCCCGCGCCAACGTTCGCGCCCTGACCCCTTATCAGTCTGCCCGCCGCCTGGGCGGGAACGGCGACGTCTGGCTAAACGCCAACGAATACCCAACGCCGGTAGAGTTCCAGTTAACCGCGCAGACGCTGAACCGCTACCCGGAGTGCCAGCCAAAGCAAGTGATCGCCAACTATGCCAGCTACGCAGGCGTGAAGCCTGAGCAGGTGTTGGTGAGCCGCGGCGCGGATGAAGGTATCGAGCTGCTGATTCGCGCGTTTTGCGAACCGGGCAAAGACGCCATTCTCTATTGCCCACCGACCTACGGCATGTACACCGTCAGTGCCGAGACGTTTGGCGTAGAGTGCCGCACCGTGGCCACGCTGGATAACTGGCAGTTGGATCTTCCGGCGATTGCAGAGAACCTCGACGGCGTAAAAGTCGTGTATGTTTGCAGTCCAAACAACCCGACCGGCCAGTTGATCAACCCGCAGGATCTGCGAGTTCTGCTGGAAATGACCCGTGGCAAAGCATTAGTCGTTGCCGATGAAGCCTATATCGAGTTTTGCCCCCAGGCGACGCTGGCAGGCTGGCTTCAGGAATACCCAAACCTGGTCGTGCTGCGGACGCTCTCTAAGGCGTTTGCCCTGGCCGGCCTGCGCTGCGGCTTTACGCTGGCGAATGAAGAAGTCATTAATATTCTGCTAAAAGTCATCGCCCCTTACCCGCTTTCTACACCAGTGGCTGATATCGCTGCCCAGGCGCTTAGCCCACAGGGCATCAACGCGATGCGTGAGCGCGTGGCCGAAGTGCTGCTTAATCGCCAGTACCTGATCAATGAGCTAAAAAGCGTGCCTTGCGTTGAGCAGGTTTTCGACAGCGAAACCAACTACATCATCGCCAGAATTACCGCCTCCAGCGCAGTCTTTAAATCGCTGTGGGATCAGGGCATTATCTTACGCGACCAGAATAAACAACCGACGTTAAGCGGCTGCCTGCGCATCAGCATCGGCACGCGAGAAGAGTGCCAGCGCGCTATCGATGCGCTTCGTCAGCAACCCGGCCTGCAGGCCACGGAGAGCAAATGAGCCAGAAAGTACTTTTTATTGACCGCGACGGGACCCTGATTTCCGAGCCACCAAGCGATTATCAGGTCGACCGCATGGATAAACTCGCCTTTGAACCGGCCGTTATCCCGGCTCTGCTGCAGCTGCAAAAGGCGGGCTACCGCCTGGTGATGATCACCAACCAGGACGGCCTGGGCACCGCCAGTTTCCCGCAGGCCGATTTCGACGGCCCGCACAACCTGATGATGCAGGTGCTGACCTCACAGGACATTATTTTTGATGAGGTGCTGATTTGCCCTCACCTGCCGGCGGACAACTGCGATTGCCGCAAGCCAAAACTGGCGCTGGTCACCGGCTACCTGCAGGACGGCGTGCTGGATAAAGCCAACAGCTACGTGATTGGCGACCGCGCCACGGACATTGAGCTGGCCGAAAATATGGGCATTCAGGGGCTGCGTTACAACAGCGATGGCCTGGACTGGAAACAAATTGCCGAGAAACTCACTAAGCGCGATCGCTACGCTCACGTAGAACGCAACACCAAAGAAACGCAGATTGACGTGAAGGTGTGGCTGGATCGCGAAGGCGGCAGCAAGATCGCCACCGGCGTCGGTTTCTTTGATCACATGCTGGATCAGATCTGCACCCACGGCGGGTTCCGCATGGAGATCGCGGTGAAAGGCGATTTATACATTGACGATCACCACACCGTGGAAGACACCGGCCTGGCGCTGGGCGAAGCGCTGAAGCTGGCGCTGGGCGACAAGCGTGGTATCACTCGCTTTGGCTTTGTGCTGCCGATGGACGAATGTCTCGCTCGCTGCGCGCTGGATATCTCCGGCCGCCCGCACCTCGAATACAAAGCCGAATTCAACTACCAGCGCGTGGGCGATCTCAGCACCGAAATGGTGGAACACTTCTTCCGCTCACTCTCTTACACCATGGGCGTGACGCTGCACCTGAAGACCAAAGGCAAGAACGATCACCACCGCGTGGAGAGCCTGTTTAAAGTCTTTGGCCGCACCCTGCGCCAGGCGATTCGCGTAGAGGGTGACATGCTCCCCTCCTCGAAAGGAGTGCTCTGATGAACGTGGTGATCCTCGACACGGGCTGCGCCAACCTGCATTCGGTGAAATCGGCCATTCAGCGCCACGGCTATGAGCCGCTGGTCAGCCGTGACCCGGACGTGGTGCTGCGCGCCGATAAGCTTTTTCTGCCGGGCGTAGGCACCGCGCAGGCGGCCATGAACCAAATCATCGAGCGCGATTTGGTGGAGTTGATTAAAGCCTGTACTCAGCCCGTACTGGGAATTTGCCTGGGAATGCAGCTTCTCGGCAGCCGCAGCGATGAAAGCCACGGCGTTGAAATGCTGGGCATTATCGACCAGCCGGTATTGCAGATGAAAGACTTCGGCCTGCCGCTGCCACACATGGGCTGGAACCGTGTTTACCCGAAAGCGGGCGATCGCCTGTTCCGCGGCATTGAGGACGGGGCGTACTTCTACTTCGTTCACAGCTACGCAATGCCGGTCTGCGAAAACACAATCGCCCAGGCAAACTACGGTGAAGCCTTCACTGCGGCGGTGCAAAAAGATAATTTCTGGGGCGTTCAGTTCCACCCCGAACGTTCCGGTGCGGCTGGGGCTCAGTTGCTGAAAAACTTTCTGGAGATGTAGACGATGATCATTCCGGCTCTTGATTTAATTGACGGCAAAGTGGTGCGTCTCCATCAGGGAGATTACGGCCAGCAGCGCGACTACGGCAGCGATCCGCTTCCACGTTTACAGGATTATCAGGCCCAGGGCGCAGAAGTACTGCACCTCGTTGACCTGACCGGGGCTAAAGATCCGGCGGCCCGGCAAATTCCTCTGCTGCAAAAACTGCTGGCTGGCGTGAGCGTGCCGGTTCAGGTTGGCGGCGGCGTGCGTACAGAGCAGGACGTTGAAGCCCTGCTTGAAGCGGGTGCCGCTCGCGTGGTGGTTGGCTCCACTGCGGTGAAATCCCCTGCGCTGGTACAAAGCTGGTTTAAACGCTTTGGCGCCGATGCCCTGGTGCTGGCACTGGACGTGCGCATTGATGCCGAAGGTAACAAGCAGGTCGCGGTGAGCGGCTGGCAGGAAACCTCCGGCACCACGCTGGAACAACTTGTGGAGCAGTTCCTGCCGTTCGGCCTGAAACATGTACTGTGCACCGACATTTCTCGCGACGGCACGCTGGCAGGTTCAAACGTCGAGCTGTATCAGGAAGTTTGTGCGCGCTTCCCGCAGGTCGCCTTCCAGGCTTCCGGCGGCATTGGCGGGCTGGATGATATTGCCGCCCTGCGCGGCAGCGGCGTGAAAGGCGTGATTGTTGGACGCGCGCTTCTGGAAGGTAAATTTAACGTGAAGGAGGCGATTTCATGCTGGCAAAACGGATAATCCCTTGCCTGGACGTGCGTGACGGCCAGGTGGTGAAAGGCGTGCAGTTCCGCAACCACGAAATCATCGGCGACATCGTGCCGCTGGCGCAACGCTATGCTCAGGAAGGCGCAGATGAACTGGTCTTCTACGATATCACCGCCTCAAGCGATGGCCGCGTGGTGGACAAGAGCTGGGTGACCCGCGTGGCGGAAGTGATCGATATTCCTTTCTGCGTGGCGGGCGGGATTAAATCCGTTGAGGATGCCGCGCAGATTCTGTCATTCGGGGCGGACAAGATTTCCATTAACTCCCCTGCTCTGGCAGATCCTGAGCTTATCACTCGGCTGGCCGATCGCTTTGGTGTGCAGTGCATCGTGGTCGGCATCGACACCTGGTTTGACGAAGAAACCGGCAAATACCACGTAAATCAGTACACCGGCGACGAAAGCCGCACCCGCGTAACAAAGTGGGAAACGCTGGATTGGGTGCAGGAAGTGCAGAAGCGCGGCGCCGGGGAAATCGTCCTGAATATGATGAACCAGGACGGCGTGCGTAACGGCTACGACCTGACACAGCTGAAGAAAGTGCGTGAAGTCTGCCACGTGCCGCTTATCGCCTCCGGTGGAGCAGGTACCATGGAACACTTCCATGAGGCCTTCCGCGATGCAGACGTTGACGGTGCCCTGGCGGCTTCCGTGTTCCATAAGCAAATTATTAATATTGGTGAACTGAAGGCGTTTCTGGTTCAGCAAGGCGTGGAGATTCGAGTGTGTTAACAGAACAACAGTTAGCCCAGCTGGACTGGGAAAAAACCGATGGCCTGATGCCGGTTATCGTTCAGCACGCGGTGTCGGGCGAAGTCCTGATGCTCGGCTATATGAACCAGGACGCGCTGGCAAAAACCCAGGAAAGCGGCAAAGTGACTTTCTTCTCGCGCACCAAACAGCGCCTGTGGACTAAAGGGGAAACGTCAGGCCATTTCCTGAACGTGGTACGTATTGCGCCAGACTGCGATAACGACACGCTGCTGGTGCTGGTGAACCCCATCGGCCCAACCTGCCACCTGGGCACCTCAAGCTGCTTCGGGGAAGCGCACCACGACTGGCATTTCCTGTTTGAGCTTGAACAGTTACTGGCCTCGCGCAAAACTGCCGATCCGGCAAGTTCCTACACTGCCAAACTGTACGCCAGCGGCACCAAGCGTATTGCGCAGAAAGTGGGTGAAGAAGGCGTGGAAACCGCGCTGGCCGCAACCGTGAACGATCGTCACGAGCTGACCAACGAAGCCTCTGATTTGATGTATCACCTGCTGGTGCTGCTGCAGGATCAGGATTTGGACTTGAGTACAGTGATTGAGAATTTGCGCGCCCGGCATACATAACCCCGGAAACAGATGTAAAAAAGGCCGCTAATGCGGCCTTTTGTTTTTTTAACAAACTTACGCTGCTGGTTTATAGTTCCGCAGCGCGTTACGCCCCAGAACATAACCTGAACCAACAATAATCCCCAGCAAAGCTGCCAATACGAGCGTCAGACCTTTTTTCGGGCTGTCTTTACGCACGGGTAGGGTCGGCTTCATGACATAACGGAACGCATACGTTGTTTCCGGTGTCGATTTCAAGTCACTGACAGCAAGCAACGCCTGGCGGGCGTTAAAGTAGGAATTGTCTAAAGGCAGTGGGCGGGAAGCTTCATTTTTTATCATCGAAGCAAGTGCCTCGCTGCCCAGAACAAACAAGGTGTCCTGCGACAAGGTTTCTGCCTGAGAAACCACGGGCTTGGTTATATTTGACTGTTGAGCAACAACCAGCGCCTGGTTCAGTTCGTCCAGACGTTTTTGCTGCTTCTCTTTTGCCACTTTTTCTTTGGCTGTGAGTTGTTCTTTTAAGCTATCAATTTTTGAGTTGATCGATGACTTAAGGTCATCATCAAGTTCGCTTACCGTGCGCTTATTGAGCTGCAGCAGATAGACATTCAACGTTTGCTGTGCCTGCTGAGCGGAGTTACCTACATAGCTCACTTTTAGCGGCAGAGGCTGATCTTTTGTTGCCGCCTCAATAGTTAGTTTTTCGGGTTTCTGCTGATTATCCAGCTGCTCAGATAAAGCGGAAACTGCAGCATTAAAACGCCCAAAGAAACGTTGTTGCACATCAATCAGCGTCGGGGCACTGTCTGGATGCTGGATATTCAGAACGTTCATCGCGTTGCTATAGTTAGAAACCTGGCCGGCATCCGGCAACGTAACAATGGCTGATGATGTCCATTTTTCTTTAGCGACAAATAAATATGCTATAGCGCACACAATGAAGATAACAAAAAAGATAGAAATTATTTTTTTACCACGCCAAAGTTGCATTAGAAGATCGATTAGATCGATAGATTCTTCGATCTGACTTTCAGCGCGAACCTTAGTCAAATTGGTATCATTAGTGTTCATATTAACCTTGGGAGTTTCTTGATTTTCCATACTTCAAAGAGATTAGAGATATTTGACATTACTAAAAATAAAACTGCCACACCACTTTATAACAAAGCAAATCTGGCCATAAAATATCTAATCTTACACACATTATATAAAAGGGTCCCCAAAAGGACCCTTTATCACTAACTTTTAGATTTTAGGATTAATCTAACCATTCAGTGTGGAACACACCTTCTTTATCAGTACGCTTATAGGTATGCGCCCCGAAGTAGTCACGCTGAGCCTGGATCAGGTTAGCTGGCAGCACAGCTGCACGATAACTATCGTAGTAAGCAATTGCAGCGGAGAAGGTCGGGGTTGGGATGCCGTTCTGCACAGCGTAAGAAATCACATCACGCAGGGCCTGCTGGTAATCGTCGGCAATCTTTTTGAAGTAAGGGGCCAACAGCAGGTTAGCAATCGCCGGAGTCTCAGCATAAGCGTCGGTGATTTTCTGCAGGAACTGGGCACGAATGATGCAGCCCGCACGGAAGATCTTCGCGATCTCACCGTAGTTCAGGTCCCAGTTGTTCTCTTCAGATGCAGCACGCAGCTGGGAGAAGCCCTGAGCATAAGAAACGATTTTACCCAGATACAGTGCGCGACGAACTTTCTCGCTGAACTCAGCTTTGTTACCGGTGAATGGCTTAGCCTGCGGGCCACTCAGAACTTTAGACGCCGCAACACGCTGCTCTTTCAGAGAAGAGATATAGCGAGCGAATACTGATTCGGTGATCAGGGACAGCGGCTCGCCGAGGTCCAGGGAGCTTTGGCTGGTCCATTTGCCGGTGCCTTTGTTGGCCGCTTCGTCCAGAATCACATCAACCAGGTATTTCCCGTCTTCATCTTTCTTGGTGAAGATGTCTTTGGTGATGTCGATCAGGTAGCTGCTCAGCTCACCTTTGTTCCACTCGGTGAAGGTTTCTGCCAACTCTTCATTGGACAGGTCCAGACCATGTTTCAGCAGGGAATACGCTTCTGCGATCAGCTGCATGTCACCGTATTCAATGCCGTTGTGAACCATTTTAACGTAGTGACCGGCGCCGTCAGGCCCGATGTAAGTTACGCATGGCTCGCCGTCTTCAGCAATCGCAGCAATTTTGGTCAGAATTGGCGCAACCAGTTCGTAAGCGTCTTTCTGGCCGCCAGGCATGATGGATGGGCCTTTCAGAGCGCCCTCTTCACCGCCGGAAACACCGGTTCCGATGAAGTTGAAGCCTTCGGCAGACAGGTCACGGTTACGACGAATGGTGTCCTGGTAGAAGGTGTTACCGCCATCAATGATGATGTCGCCTTTATCCAGGTAAGGTTTCAGAGAGTCGATTGCGGCATCTGTGCCAGCGCCCGCTTGCACCATTAACAGGATGCGACGTGGTGTTTCGAGAGACTCAACGAACTCTTTTACGGTGTAGTATGGAACCAGCTTCTTGCCTGGGTTCTCTGCGACGACTTCTTCAGTCTTCTCACGGGAGCGGTTGAATACGGAAACGGTGTAACCACGGCTTTCGATGTTCAGCGCCAGGTTGCGCCCCATCACGGCCATACCAACAACGCCGATCTGCTGCTTGGACATTACATACTCCTGTCAGGTGTGGTTGCTCACCCAAGCTTAACCTGGGGAGCGTAAGTAAAGAACATGTTAACCCAGGGCTTGCTAAAATGGGAATATTATTGTTACATTTTATTTAATCTATCTGAAATTTTTTTATTTCTTATAAAGAATTAACATATAGATTTAAAATTAAAAAACTCAGTTTTATCGACGCAGTATTTTTTTATAAACAAAACCCACTACAAATGCAGGCATAATTCTCATAGGCATTCTTATACACAAGTTACGTATAAGTTCAAACAAACTTATAAATCCAGAAGAATAAAAATTGCGCTGCGCATTAAACTCAGAAACAGCATATTTCCATCCCATTCTTCGTACAAACATTCCATTGCCAGTTCTGGCGTATACTAAAATTTCTTGTAAGTTGTAAGTTATCGCACCTTTACTTATCATTCGAACCCATAATGCGTAATCTTCATACAAATAATCAGCTTGATAACCACCAGAATCGATGACACGGCCTTTTTTATAGGCTACTGCCATATGATTAAAAGGGCTTCGTTTTTTAGCAAATTTAATGATGTCAGCATGTTTATGAGGAACTTTTCTTATAGAATGAACATCTTCAATATCGGAATTAAATTCCGCTATCCATCCACTCATAATATCAACTTCCGGATGATTGCGGAAATAATTCATTTGAGACTCGAATCTTTTTGGATGACAAATATCATCCGTATCCATTCGAAGTATAATTTCATTCCTGCATTCATTTATCCCTTCATTCAGCGCACGGCCCAACCCCAGGTTTTTGGGTAATTTTACTACATTGATGCGTAGTCGCTCTTTCCACGACATAACAACATCATTAAGTTCTTCGGATACCGGCCCATCGAAAACAATAACGACATCATCAGATTGGATAGTTTGAGTATACAAACTCAATAAACATTTATCTAAAAACTCTGGAGACTCTTTGCTGTAAAGAGATAATAGCACACTAAAATTCATCTTTAATAATTCTTGATAAAAGGTAACGATAGATAAAGAAATAAATGCAATACATTGTGAAAACAACTGTAGCCTGAGTAGTATCTATTATTAGCAAAACAAAAGACACTAACAGGAGTGCAAGATAATATTTATATCGGCCATCTTTTTTATTACAGAGCGTCATGTTCTGAAACAACGCTAAATCAAATCTTTTCTCACTGCATCTTTCTAAGGTGTTTATGACTGGGAAAATAAAAATCATAAGAATGAACGCACATCCAAATCCAATAGGAGAATACAAGATTAATAAAGAACAAAACCTTACAGTGACGAGTAAAAAATGAATAGGCAAATTGAAAATGTTACGAATGTTATTGTAGATAGCATAGAGAATAATTATACTCCAAGCCGCAAAAAGGAAACCAACATTTTTAAAAAAAATGAAAATTATGATAGAGATTATTAATGCCGCAACAAAACGCACTGAATAAATGCTATATTTATTTTTTTCATAATAATCTAACGAATCAGGACTTAGCCTATATGTCGGTTTCTTTTCTTTTTTAATTGTTTCAGCATCATTATAAATATAACCCACTTCATATAGATTATATATTAACAGTATACCTAGAACTCCTTTTAAAATAATTGTAGTAACACTATCGCCTTCATTGAAAAAAGAAAAACAAAAAAAAACCGGAATAATATATATAACTAACCAAGATAAGACATGTGCTTTAGATTTCAGCCTAGTTTGAATTGTATACAAGAAAGGGGTGTAAAATAAAATCATCACGTTAATGCCTTTTCAAATTATTGCATACTCTTAAGGAGATTAATTATATGTTCCGTGTCGAATGCTGTAATTTTATTTCTCGTGAACAATCTCGAATTCTTTTTCGAGTAATATCCGAAACCATAATTCAAATCTGATAATATTTTTAAGTCTTCAATATTATCGCTAATGAATATAAGAGAGTCACAATTCGGTTGACTTTCAATACCCTGTATTATTTTAGCTTTTGAAAACAGAAGATCTTGGTTAATTCTTCCATTACATACCCCTTGTGAGTATTCTAAACTACTGGCATACCAATTTACATCTAAAAACTTAGATATAGACTCTACAATGAAATCTAGAGAAGCAGAAACTAAATAAACAGGTATATTATTGCCTTTACAATACTCAATTACGTTTAACACATCCTTTTTAAACTTGAATTCTTCTCTGACGAAAACATCCGCTTTCCCTAATAAATCATCCCTCGTGTAACCAGCAAGAAACTTAATGGCGACTCGTCTATTTATATCAAACTTCAATTTAAACAGTATTTTTAAAAGGATCCTAACAAGATAATTCTTTTTGACTTTTTTAAAGAAAGTGTATCTTTTATCATCCTGAAAAAGAACATCCAAAAAATGAAAGGTTGTATTTCCTTTTACTAGGGTGTCGCATACATCGATAGCAACGATTACTCCTTTCATTGAATTATCTCCAGTCAAAAATCAAACGTAAAATCCCCAGATATAAGTATTTACTTTTAAATTTTAAAATAACTTTAGGCAAAAGTTTAATTGCATCAAATTTAGAGGTGCTTCCAAAATTCGAAAAGTGCTCTAGATAAATAAAGTCAAGAGCATCTTTGTAGTAATTCTCATCTTTGTACTCGTTCAATATCTTGATTTTTTCATTCATCATCATTTTGTATTTTGTATGTGTATTATTTGGATGAACTCGATATAACGTCAGTAGATGAGGCATAGTATATAGCCTAGCCCCTTTAGATAATAGTTTATGATACATCCAAATATCTTCAATCTTGACATCACCGGGCAGTTTTTTTATTGCCCGCATGAAAGATTGAGTCTTGTACATTTGAGTTGGTGAATAAAGCTTAATTCTATTGAAAAGAACATCTGTAAGAGACCAGCATTTAAACTCCACCAAAGGCAGCAATCCGTTTTTATTTATAGTGCTATCCGAATTGATCCTCAGCATATTCCCGAAACAACCATCAGCATCAGGTGTGCCACTCATAAATGAGACTTGTTTATGTAAACGATCTGAAAGCATTACATCGTCGCTTGCAAAGAAAATAACATACTCACCGCTAAGGTGTGCCAATCCTTCGTTTATTCCGCCTGAAACACCTTTATTAGCAGGTAATTTCACAACTGAAACTAGCTCATTGTCGGAGTATTTATCAAGTATTGCATGTGTATTATCAGTTGAATTATTGTCGATTATAATGATTTCGAAATTTTTATAACGTTGACACAAAATACTTTCAATACATTCTTCAATATATACTGCATGGTTAAAAGAAATAATAACAACTGATACCTTCCCTGCTACATATGGCATTTTTTAATTCCTTTATCAAAAAGACGGGCACACAAAAAAATTATAAATACAAGTATCAATTGAGTATTAAACAACATAGCATTAAAACTGCTTAATAAGGATGTTACAGATATAGCAAAAAAAGCATAAAAACCTAAAACCAATTCGGTTTTTATTGTAGAACGAAAATACCTACAGATTAAAGCATTAACAACGCCTCCATATATAGCACCGAGAATCACGCCAAGATACCCAAAGTTTGAATATGATTCATGTGAGAAAAATCCGTTGACATTCCACCCTCCATTTTTGGCCATAACAGGAAGATAGTAGTACATAAACAATTCTGATGCTCGTATACCTGGAGTTATACCAAATAATTTATTGAATACATTGTCAAGCGTTGACATACCTAAAAATTGGTGTTGAGTGAAATAATCAGCAGCATAGAACACCGATATTTCCTGTGCAACAAATATACGTTCAATAATAATATAAAGCATATAATTAGAATCAGAAAACTGGAAGAGCACTATATATAACATTAATATTATTAAAAAAATAATCAAGCCGAGAAACAACATCACCTTCTTTTTTACTGGCCTTACCGTCGAATATGATACAATTAAACCGATTATATAAAAGATTAATGGTGCCTTCTCTCCATTTAACGATAATGAAAAAATGCTAATTAATGTGGTAAATAAAAAAGCAATTAAAGTATTTTTTTTCTTTCTTATTGAATATCTAATCAAATAACAATAAGAAACTATACAAGGTAAAACTAAAGCCAATGTTTTAAAATATCCAATACCTTGATAGTCTTTTGTTATTTCTAGTCTTCTTAAAGAAACAATATCTGAAGAAGCCCCTGTTAGAGCCATCATTAATGGTGCTGGCGATATTGTGGAATAATAATATATTATCAACAATAAAGATGTTACTGTTATTCCACAAAGAAGAAGACTTGGTGTTTCCCTGGTATATCGTAATGAAAACTCCGCCCATCTAACGTTAGGATCAATTTTTTTCCGGCTGACGAGAGTGATGAAAATTTCTGTAAACCAACATGCATAAAAAAACACAAAGAAAGAAAATATTGTGATTAGTAACCCTACGGTCTTAACAGCGTGATTATTAGCTATTGGCTGGACAAAAAATGTATTGTCCATTATTCCACTTCTAATAATAAAGGCACCTACAACGCAAAATATCATAGGAAACCAAAAAAGCAGTGTATAATAGTTCACCGTCTTAAAGTTTAATGCGCCCAAATAAAAAGCAGGGATAAAGGTTAATATAAGAAACAACAAACCAAGAATTATATCCATAAACCATCGCTCATCTTAATTACAAAGATCAATTCTTGAACATGAATGTAAAAATTCATATTTTAAATAAATCTGTATATTAACATTGAAACAATCCAAACTTAGATAGCTCGTTTTACGAGCTTATTTAAATTTAAATATACAAATATAAAATAAAAGCAATAATTTACCAAGTATCCTAAGTTTGCGCCTTGCATTCCTAACCTTGAAATAAAAAGCCAACTTAGCAAGACAAGTGTAAAAGAAAAAAATATTTCCGTTAGCGTGAAAATCTTAATTGCACCTTTTGCTATCATCGGGAATGCATATAACCAAGAAATTATTTTTATAACATCACCAATCAACTGAATAGCAAAGATATCCCTGGCTTTTTCAAAATCAGAAGTAAACAAAACAGTAATTATAAAATCTCGTAGAACGTATATAGACAAAGATAGGAAAATAACTATAGGCACAATAATCCTGAGCGCCCCGTTAATTTCGTCTTTTATTTCTTTATGTGTTTTTAACCTTGCAAGTTGGGGAAGATAATATGTCGTCAATGCCATTGTGATAACTGCTAAGTATACCTCAGAAATTTTCCAAACGGCTTGCCATTGCCCAGCAGCATCCCAACCTGTATATCTAATTAATAAATTCCTGACACATACTAACGCAATTGGTGTAGCAAGCGCTGATGTAGCAGCCATCAAAACATAACCCCCAATTCCCTTTCTACTTGCTGTATCTGAGCGACCAATCCATAACCGAACTTTAAACCATGGCTCACGAACTGACACAAAAAAAACAATAACCCCAGCAATAGAAGTATTAAGTGCAGCGGCAATTAACGCACCATTTAGCTTCATATGATAAATCATTATAGCCATAATGGTTGTCGATACAATTATAGAGAAAAAGCCTACAGCGACATATTTTCTATATTTCTGACATCCATTTATAACTGAAATAAAAGCCGTATTAACAACCGAAAGGGGAAGCACAAAACAACATAAAGTGATCAGCCACGAATATTCTGTTGTATTGAATAAAAATGTCGAAAGTTTTTTATTAAATAAAAAAGCAAAAATAATTGTAATGAATGTGAGTCCAAATGCCCATTGGACTGATGCTTGCCACCATCTTGCACAAGCACCATAACCATTCGAGTTGTTTTCTGCCGTATATCTTACAACGCCGTTTCCCACAGGAGCAGTTGCAATCCCATTCAATGCGGTAACAAAACTTTGTAATTGACCAAGCATCGCCATACCTGATGGGCCGGTATAAACAGCAACTATTTTTGCAATAAAAAAACCCGCTAACATTTTAAAAAATGTCAATACTGCAGTGAAAACTGTAACGGTAAACAGCTTTCTCATGAACCAAACTCATTTACTGCCGAAACAACCTGATTTATTTCTACGTCGCTCATGTTAGGGTCCATTGGCAAAGAAAGTACTTCACTATGGATCGCTTCAGTTACTGGTAGAGTATAGTGGCTCAATGATGTATAAGCTTTTTGCTTATGTGGTGGTATTGGGTAATGAATTAAAGTCTGAATACCTTTTTCAGATAAATGTTTTTGCAATAAATCTCTATTTTTCGCTCTTACAACAAACAAATGCCATACATGTTGTTTCATATCCTGAATTTTTGGAAGAATAACTTGTGTCGTTCTTATGTTGTCAAGATATACACTTGCTATATGTCGTCTTAGTTCAATTTCTTTGTTCAGATATTTTAATTTTACCTGCAACATTGCAGCTTGAATTTCGTCCAGTCGACTATTGTAGCCAATATAATTATTTTCGTATTTTTTATGAGATCCATAATTACGCAACGCTTTTAGGACATCAGCTAATTCAGGATCATCAGTTGTTATCATCCCAGCATCCCCGAGCGCACCTAAATTCTTACCTGGATAAAAGCTAAACCCAGAAGCATCTCCCCAGCTACCTGCTTTCTTCCCATCGATCTCAGCACCGTGCGCCTGCGCCGAATCCTCAAGGACTAAGATATTTTTGTCCCGAGCGAAACGCATGATCTCTTTCATTGGCGCAATCTGACCATATAGATGCACCGGGAGAATGGCTTTTACCCCCTCTTCCCATGCATTTTTCAATCCCTCATAATCCATGTTGAAAGTTTGATCGTTGGGTTCGACTAGTACAGGAACGAGTTCATTCTGTGTTATAGCCATAATGGATGCGATATAAGTATTAGCTGGCACCATTACCTTATCATTGGTTTTAAGCCTCCCCATTTCCTTCCATGCTCGGAGGACAAGGATAAGCGCATCTAATCCATTAGCAACGCCTATTGAGTATTTAGAACCACAGTATTCAGCAAAATCAATCTCGAATGATTCAAGTTCGTTGCCTTGTATGTACCATCCAGAATCAATCACTCTCGAACATGCAAGTTTAAGTTCATCACTATATGTTTCATTCAGTTTTTTTAAATCGAGAAAATTAACCATTTTGCACCAGATATTTTTTATAGCTGTCTTTTATAGCACTGAAGGTGTTTTTTTCGTAGACAAAAAATAGGTCTACGTCATTGCTAGACACTTCAGTTGCACCTAATTTTTTATGAAACTCTATAACTTTTTCATTACCACGTCGAACATCAAAGTGAGACTGCATAAATCCCAAGCGTTCAAAAGCTAATAAATATACCAGCAAAGCACTCTCTAAAGCAGAGGAACGTGTTTTGTTTTCATCAAGTATCCAACTCCCCCAGCAAAAAGATTTATCCTTTTCACGAAAATCGTACAACCTTACTGTGCCAATAGGTTGGTCAGTATCACTCCGAATTATTATAAAATAATACTCACTACCATTCACTTCTCTTAATTTATAATCAGACAACCATTTTCTTTGGTCTTCAATTTTTCCCGTTGTGGTAGAGAGATGCTTGTTAAAATGTTCATTGGTTCTTAATTGGTGAATGAAAGCAGCATCATTAACAGTTGCCAAGCGCATATATATTGTTCGTGATTCCAATTTATTCACATTCATTATGAACATACCTTAAGAAATCATTATAATTACGAATATAGTCATTTTCATCGTAATGTTCACTGGCTAAAACCATTAATATACAATCAGGGGTAAAATCTTTCATCTCACGCCAGACAACTGAATTAATAAGCAGCCCTTGAGCCGGGTTGTCTAGAATAACCTCTACTCTATCTTTGCCATCATCAAGAACAAAACAACAGGAACCGCGAATGACAATTGCTACTTGTTTTAAAGCCTTATGGGCATGATAGCCACGTGTTACATTTTTGCACGTATCAAACATGTAATATACACGCTTAATTTCAAATGGTATATTCGCTGATTCTTCAAGAGCAATTAAAGAACCACGCTCATCACCATGCATCTGAAGCGGAATAAATTCTATTTTCATTTTTATTACTTAATTAGCTTTAATAAATACTGACCATAATGATTTTTCTTCAGCAGCGCTCCACGGCTTTTAATTTCCGCATCACTTAACCAACCATTACGCCATGCAATCTCTTCCGGGCAGGCAACCATCATCCCCTGCCTTTTCTGTACGGTTTCAACAAAGCTGCCAGCTTCAATCAAGCTGTCGTGCGTGCCGGTATCTAACCATGCGAATCCACGCCCAAGCTGCTCAACATTCAATTGCCCACGCTTTAGGTATTCATCGTTAATTGAGGTTATTTCTAACTCACCACGTTCAGAGGGTTTTACATTTTTTGCAATGTCAATGACCGAGTTATCGTAGAAGTACAGTCCGGTAACAGCCCAGTGAGATTTAGGCTCAGCGGGTTTTTCTTCTATAGAAATGGCTTTGTTATTTTCATCAAATTCGACCACGCCAAAACGCTCAGGATCCATTACCTGGTAACCAAAGACAGTTGCGCCTGTTTCACGTTGCGCCACTGCTTTTAATTTAGGACTGAAACCTTGCCCAAAGAAAATATTATCACCGAGCACAAGGCAAACTGAATCATTGCCGATAAATTTCTCGCCAATAATAAACGCCTGCGCTAAGCCATCCGGGGTAGGCTGGATTTCATACGTCAGGTTAATTCCCAACGCACTGCCATCACCCAATAACCGAATAAAGCTGTCCTGATCTTCCGGGGTCGTGATAATCAGAATGTCACGAATTCCCGCCAGCATAAGTACTGACAGCGGATAATAAATCATTGGCTTGTCATAAATTGGGAGTAACTGCTTAGAGACGCCCATCGTTATTGGATACAAACGAGTGCCGGATCCTCCGGCCAGAATGATACCTTTCATTATTCTAGTCCTAAACGCTCACGTTGATAGCTGCCATCCTGCACACGCTGGCACCAGTTTTGGTTTGCCAGATACCAGTTGATCGTTTTACGGATCCCCGACTCAAACGTTTCCTGAGGTTTCCATCCCAACTCGCGGGAAATTTTGTCGGCGTCGATAGCATAGCGACGATCGTGCCCAGGCCGATCGGTCACGTAGGTGATTTGATCGCGATAAGTCCCTTCTTTAGGCACAATTTCATCCAACAAATCACAAATGGTATGCACAACTTCGAGGTTT
This sequence comes from Cedecea sp. NFIX57, assembly GCF_900177785.1. NCBI lineage: Bacteria > Pseudomonadati > Pseudomonadota > Gammaproteobacteria > Enterobacterales > Enterobacteriaceae > Cedecea > Cedecea sp. NFIX57. The sequence continues at coordinate 153,861 of NZ_FXAS01000005.1, forward strand.
TTCTTCTCGTTGTGACCGCCGATATTGTACGTCTCACCGACGTTACCTTGAGTCACAACGGTGTAAAGCGCGCGGGCATGGTCTTCAACATAGAGCCAGTCACGGATCTGGTCACCTTTGCCGTAAATCGGCAGGGGCTTCCCTTCCAACGCATTCAGGATAACAAGTGGGATCAATTTCTCAGGGAAATGGTATGGCCCGTAATTATTTGAACAATTGGTAACAACAGTCGGTAAACCATAAGTGCGCAGCCAGGCGCGAACCAGGTGGTCGCTGGAAGCTTTAGAAGCAGAATATGGGCTGCTTGGCGCATACGCCGTCGTTTCCGTAAACAGGGGTAATCCTTCGCCCTGCTCAACTTCATCAGGATGCGGCAGGTCGCCATACACTTCATCAGTAGAGATGTGATGGAAACGAAAGCTATTCTTCTTCTCCGCTGTTAATCCAGACCAATAGTGACGCGCGGCTTCAAGTAAAACGTAGGTACCAACAATATTGGTCTCAATAAATGCTGCCGGTCCAGTAATAGAGCGATCGACATGGCTCTCTGCGGCCAAATGCATGATGGCATCTGGTTGGTGCTCTTCAAGGATCTGCTTGATTGCTGCGGCATCGCAGATATCCGCCTGGACGAAATGGTAACGCTCATTTGCGGCAACATCGGCCAATGACTCGAGATTACCGGCATAGGTCAACTTATCAACATTGACGACGCTGTCCTGACTATTATCAATAATATGGCGAACAACGGCTGAGCCAATAAACCCGGCACCGCCGGTAACAAGGATTTTCACTGTGCAGTCTCTCTATAATCTTGTCATTTCATTCAGGGGAACGGCTCCCTGATTTGAATATATTTGAGATATATCTTAATGGCAGATACTTGCTATGGCTGAATTTTAGCCACGCTACCGCCCCTGGCTCAACAGCTACCAGCACACTGTAAACATAGGCAATAGGCGTACCTTCCGGTACGGCATCTAAGAAATCGCCACAATTTTATATTTCATACTGCAATTCTCAAGGAAGATCTTCGGTCTGTACAAGCCACCAAAAAGATGATAACACCTTGAAAAACATAATCATTAACAAAGCAAAAACGGCGGCTCACCATTCAACGTCTACCATAGACTGAACGCGATGCCACCGTTAGATGCGCTCTCCTCCATGACAGCGACTTAAAACAGAACTTATGCTTTAGCTAGCAGCTTCTGAATACTTTCGCGAAACTTTTGGCCTTCCTTGTGGTTGCGCAGCCCGTACTGGACGAACGCCTGCATATAGCCCATTTTTTTACCACAGTCGTAGCTCTCGCCGGTCATCTGCATCACTTCCACCGGCTGAGTTTCGTTCAGCACCGCGATAGCATCGGTTAGCTGAATACGTCCCCATGCGCCCGGTTCTGTTTTTTCCAATAATGGCCAGATATCAGCTGAAAGAACATAGCGCCCTACTGCGGCAAGATCGGAGTCCAGCGTTTGCGGCTGATCGGGTTTTTCAACAAATTCAACTACCCGGCTCACCTGCCCTTCATTCTGCAAAGGCTCCTGAGTGGTGATCACTGAATACGCCGCCAGATCTTCATTTGGCATATGTTTAGCCAGCACCTGAGTACGACCGGTTTCATTGAACCGAGCGACCATGGCCGCCAGGTTATAGCGCAGCGGATCGGCAGTAGCGCCATCAAGCACCACATCCGGCAGCACCACAACAAATGGACTGTTGCCAATGATAGGCTGTGCGCAAAGGATAGAGTGCCCCAGCCCAAGCGGTTGGGCCTGACGAACGTTCATGATGGTGACGCCTGGCGGGCAAATAGACTGGACTTCAGCCAGCAGCTGACGCTTGACGCGCTGCTCAAGCAGGGCTTCCAGCTCGTATGATGTGTCGAAATGGTTTTCAACAGCATTCTTGGAAGAGTGGGTTACCAGCACGATTTCTTTGATGCCAGCGGCAACAATTTCGTCGACGATGTACTGGATCATCGGCTTATCAACGATAGGCAGCATCTCTTTAGGAATCGCCTTCGTTGCAGGCAGCATATGCATGCCTAAACCAGCGACCGGGATAACTGCTTTTAAATTAGTCATTCTTAGTCCCACCTCTAAATGGTTGGAAGATTATAGTCTTTTCGTGCTCTGATGCCAGCATGAATTTATTAAACGAATGATTCATGCTAACGCCATAGAAGTGTCAACGAAATATGTAAACGCTGCTATTTCAGCCTCTGTTGACTCAGAATTGTCGTAAAAGGGGTTGCATTATTATTTGCTTACCCTTGCGAGCGTAAAATTAAGATGTTCACCGTTGACGTGAAGCTGATCGATGCGGTCAATATCTACCGAGCTTTGCCCTCTTTCATTCACCGCATGAATATTCGCCAGCGACAGCAACGTGTCGTTTTTGGCCATAAACTTACCCCGCACATCCTTACGGAGGTCGAAGTTTAGCTTCAGGGCGGGCCCCGCCGTGGAAAGCTGCATCACATTGATATTACGCATAAAAAGATGCTGAGGTTTGTTATGAAACTCAAGCGAGGCGCGCTTGAGCGTGACATTGTTCAGTGCCACAAAAGAGGTTGCATTGCCGGATGAGATCTGAATGCCACGTAAAGGGCTACTCAGTTCGCTATTATCGAGTTTAATATCGCTTAGCTTAAAGTTTTGCGGAATCGACAGGTAATTGCCCTTAATCACGCCATAACCAATCAACATCCCGGCGCTGTTCACCATATCCACATCATCAATCACAAAGTTATCGCAGCCATATATTGCCACGGTCGCGTTATCAATCCCTGCGGTGCGGCTAAAGGTCGGATTAATATTACGCGCTTTTACGTTACGAATAACGAAATGCTTCCCATTCTCAACATGAACTAATTGTCGACAGTTACTGCCGGTGATATTCGCCACCACAAAGTTTTTTACCGCCTGATCTTCGGGATAATTATTGTCATATGTGCTGCCCGCCAGCCCGATACCTATTCCCCAGTTAATCTTTCCATTCGTACAGTTAATGTTGTCGATAACGTGGTCAGAAATCAGCAGGTCGTGGTCGTTGATCGCCACGTTCCACTCGATAGCATCTCCCTGCAGATGGCTGAAGTGACCATTGGTGATACGCACATTCTCCATGCGGTTGTGAAACCCCTGCCGCAGGATGGCGTAGTTGGCATCATGTACCGTGATGTTGTCGATGGTCAGATTGCGCATAGTCCGGTTATCTTTCCCGCCAATGTAAATCTGCGCCACATTGACAAACCCGCTCATATCTATGCCCCTGATCGTGCAGTCGGATCCCCTCACATCCAGCGTGATATTGTTAAACCGCCCTTTTCCCTCCCCGACTATCTGGCAGCTATCCTGCAGTACAAATCGCCCTTTGCCGTTGCCTTTCAGCCCACCGGCCACATGCAGCGTTTTCCCCTGCGGCATAAAAATGGCGGTATTAATGCTGTCGCAGACAACGTCTGCCGGGACTTCAACGACATCCGCTGCGGCAAATGCCTGGTTAAACGCGGCTATCCAGTCGGTTTGATAGAAATCTTTGACGTTGACCTGGGCGCTCCGGCCAGCGGCCTTTACCGTGCCCGGAATAAGGGATACCGCTGCCATCGCAGAGCCCGCGGTCAGCAGCTTACGGCGAGACAGTAAAAAGGGAACATGTTTCAGTGGCTTGCTTTTCAACATAAGTCCTCAGCATAAGATTCAGTGAGTTATAGCGTCTGAAGCTGACGGGCAAGCTGCTGGTAGATAACCTGCTGATTGAACTGGCCGGCGACTTTCTCTCTGGCCCGAGTCAGCATCAACTGCAGGTCGCTTTCTGACACGGAAGCGGCAGCCTGTAGCGTGTCGGCAAGGGCAAACGAGTCCTTTTCCGGTACCAGCCAGCCCGACTCATCCGCGTCGATAAGTTCAGGAATACCGCTATGCACAGTGGACACAACGGGAATACCAACCGCCATCGCCTCCATCAGCGCCACAGGAATGCCCTCCATGTCCCCATCCTCCCCCGTGACCGACGGAAGCAAGAACAGGTCGGCCTGGTCCAGCATCGCTTTCACTTCATGACTCGGCTTAAAACCCGGCATAAAGACGACGTCTTCCAGCTGCAGCTGCTCAATCAGCGTCTTCAGACGACGCTCCCAGGAGCCAATACCCAAAATGTTGTAGCGAAATGCCACGCCGCGCGCCTTTAACAGGCGGCAGGCTTCAATGGCAAAATGTAACCCTTTCTTTTCCGTCAGGCGCGCCACCGAGATTATCTCCAGCGGCGAACCCGGCGTTTTCATGGGCCTTAAAGAAAACTTATCCATATCCACGCCCATCCGGGATACCGAGATTTTACTCTCCGGGCAGCCCATGCTCTTCAGGCGGCTGGCCCAGAGATTACTGATGGGCAACATTAAGTCCCCACGCTCAAACAGCTGCCTGTATTCCGGCGTATAGTGAGCCAGCGCATCCCGGTGCGAGATATCAATGCCGTGGAACACGGTGGCAATTTTGCCGTTGAGCACGCCAAGTTCTTTCAGCTTGGCGGCAGTCACGCCCGCCGGGCCAAAGTGTGCGATAAAAACGTCGGCCTCAAGCGGCCGTTTCTGCCGTCCGCAAATCGAGGACAGGATCAGATTGCGGGCTTCATCACCATAACGACCCGAATTCAAGGCTCGCCACGTACTGCGGCGTAAAATACCCCGTAAGGTATTGAGTGCCCGCGTTTTCAGCTTCGCGACTTTACCTTCTGGTTCTTCGAGCAACCAGACGGTTTTTTCCGAAAGCCCGTAGCTTTTAAACGCCGCATGGGTATTGGTGAGATCGCCTTTTTGCAGGGCAACAATCTCAACCTCGTGGCCCATGTCGATAAAAGCGGTGATCTGATTCAGCACAAAGGTTTCCGACGCCAGCGGAAACTTCAGCAGGAAGAAACCAACCTTCATTTCTCCCCCTTAACTCGCTCAAGCACCGACTCCACCATTTTCATGCCGTTTGCACGCTCAGCGCTCACTGCCGCCGTAAGACGCTGGTTAATCGCTGGCAATTGCCCCAGAACATCCGCCACTACGCCCTGCAAAGAGCCGTCCAGCAACTGGCGAATATCGATAGCCATTTCAGGCATCCCCAACTGCTGCATGATGCCCGCAGATTTGTGTTCATAGTTGATGGCGATAGCCGGCGTACCGAAGTTCATCGAAATAATGGCGGAGTGGAGACGCGTGCCCACCGTCAGCTCACAGGCAGCAAAAATTTTGCCCATTTCAAGATCGTTAAGCTCATCCATCACGACGTGGTAGTCGTCGGGCTGGTTGATGTACTGGCGGATATTAAGCGCCACCATGCGGTCATCTTTGTTATAGCTGTCAATGCCGGTACAGGTGGAGAGCGCCAACACCTGATAGCCCTGTTCAATGGTGCGGTTCACCACTTCGGCAAAGGCCTTCTCGTAAGCTTCCTGGGTGGTGCCCAGCCGCTTATCAAACGGCGCCAGTTCACGCAGCGTAATGGCCACGGTTTTCTTGCCCTCTACCACGCCGAGCCAGTGTTTGACCGCGTAACCCGGCACAAAATCCTCTTTATGCTGCGCCACCAGCCACGCCGTATCGACCCCTTGTTCGACCTTGCTGGTGTCGATTTGACTTTGTTTCATCAATTCCAGGCTCACGGTTTCACGCAGAATAAGGGACCTGGCGTGACCGAAGACATAGTTCGCCAGTTGGTTAAACTGCGGCTCCTGGAACGGGCCCACGCTATGCCCGACCATATAAACCGGCTTACGCGCCATAAAGCTGCACAGCGCATGCTCAAACTGGGTAACGCCATACAGATCGACAAAGAAAGAGCCGCCCACCTGAATAATCGCGTCGTATTCCTGCAGGGATTTCACAAAATCAATAAACCCCTGCGGGATAGCGATATTGCGCAGCCGCCCGGTGTTGGTTGCTTTCGCCACCAGCACATGATGCTGATATTTACGGCGCAGGACTTTTTTCACCCGCCCGACCAGCCCGGCAGCGTTGTTATACCGCTTCATTTGCTTGTAGAGCCCGTCGCCCAGCACCGGGCGACCCAGCAGCCAGGCAGAACTGACCGGATAGCGACTCATCACATCCACATGAATGCTGTCATCAAGCGTGGTGATGGCATCAATCAATCCGCGCAAAATCGCGCTATCACCACGGTTGCCGCAAGTATGGTTGCCAAGAATAAGTAACTTCATATTGACCTCTATATTTATGACGAAACGGGAAAAAGAATGTTTTTTACCGCTTCATTGTTCTTAGCCAGCGCGGAGCAACGCTTTCAAACGTTCGCTTCGGCAAAACTGCTGCTTCAGTTCAACAATCAGCGCATTGCGGGACAAAATAATCATCACCATAAAAGCCGCAGCCCCGGCCGCTACCTGTACGCCAAGCAAGGCCGCCAGCGGGAGATGCCCGTTGAGCGCCACGCCAAGTCCGGCGCTGACAATCAGCGTGGGAAGCGACAGATAAAAAGGCAGCCAGATGCTAAGGATGTATTCCCGGTAGCTGGAGCCCAGTACCGGCTTGATCATGATGAAATAGCTGAGAACGGTGTTAACCACCTGAACAAACAGGAAACCTAGCGTGACGCCGAGCGCGCCGCCGATCTGGCCGCCGACAATAATCGCCGGAATAAACAGGCAGGTTTTAAACACGTTGAACTTAAAGCTGATGTCCACGCGCGCTTTCGCCATCAGCAGTGACCCGATCGGATTCCCAATGGAACGCAGCAGGCCAACAACGCACAGTAGCTGCAGAATTGGTGTGATGAACTGCCATTTTTCCCCAAACACCAGCGGAACGAAGTTATTGGAGACCACCATCAGCCCCAGCAGCGCCGGGAAGTTAATGATGCCGACAATCGACAGCAGCTTGTAAAAGTTCACCCGCAGCTTCGCGGTGTCGTCCTGAATCTTGGCAAACGCCGGGAAAAGCACGCGGGTGATGATCGGGTTGAGCTTCATCGGCGGGACAACGGCCACGTTATAGGCCAGGTTATAGCCCCCGGCGACGCTGGCGCCGAGAATACGCGCCAACACCAGCGTGGAAAGGTTAGTGTTGACGTAGTTGATCACGCTGTCGGCAGTCAGCCAGGCACCAAATTTCAGGTTTGCACTGACTGATTTCAGCGAGAAATGGAAACCAGGGCGGTAAATCTTGCGCCCAAAGAAGCCAAACAGCGAGGTACGAACGACGGTATTCGCCAGGTAACCAATGATTGCCGTGATAGCAAACGGATAATACATTGCTGCCGCGACGGTAACGCTAAACCCCACCAGCACGGACACCGTCTCAATTGAGCCGATCTTTGAAAACTCCAGTTCCTTTTGCATCAGGGCGCGAAACTGCTGCCCGTGCGGGATAACAATAAACGCAAAGGCCAGCGTTTTAATCAGCGGCGACAGGTCCGGGTTATGCAGCACGCCGGCTATCACGCCACTCAGTAAAAACACCGCGATGCACACCACCACGCCCAGCCCGACGTTTAGCCAGTAGAGCGTGGTCAGCTCCAACTGGCTTATCTCTTTGCGCTGAATAATGGAATTGGCAATACCAAAATCGGACAGCGTATCGGCCAGGGCGATGATCACCAGCGACACCGTCAGCAGACCAAACTGATGGTTATCGATGGTTCTGGCCAGAATCGTCATCTGCGCCAGCCCCAAACCAATAATGATCACCGTTGCAATCGCGGACCACTTTGCGCCGCTGATGGTTTTTTCTCTCAGGCTCATGTTGGGTTCCGGTCAGTATGCCGCTTTGTTAACAAAGCCTTTGAAAACGGTCAGGAAAACAATCTTGATATCGAACCACAGGCTCCATTCGCGAATGTATTCCAGGTCGAATTCCACACGTTTTTCCATCTTGTCGAGGGTGTCCGTTTCCCCGCGCCAGCCGTTAATTTGCGCCCAGCCGGTAATGCCCGGTTTGACCTTGTGGCGCAGCATGTAGCCTTCTATTAACGCGCGATATTGCTCGTTATGGGCCACGGCATGGGGACGAGGACCGACGATAGACATGCCGCCAAGCAGCACGTTGATAAACTGCGGCAGTTCGTCGAGTGAGGTGCGGCGCAGGAAGCTGCCCACCGGGGTAATACGTGAATCCCCTTTCGTGGCCTGCACAACCACGGCGTCGTTTTCCATCACCTTCATGGAACGGAATTTCCACACTTTGATTGGCTTGCCGTCCATGCCGTAGCGCGTCTGGCGGAAAATAACCGGTCCGGGCGAAGTCAGCTTCACTGCCAGGCTGATGCAAAGCAGAACCGGGGAAATCAGCAGCAGAATAAAAGAGGAAAGCACGATATCTTCCAGCCGTTTGAGTACGCTGTTAAAGCCGCTCAAAGGCGTTTCAAACAGCGGCACAACCGGCACGCCGTTGACCTCTTCGGTTCGGGCATTCAGGATATTGAAGGTAAAGACATCGGGGATCAGCAGTACCGAACAGGTGGTATCCGCCAGCTCACTCACCAGCTTTTTAATGCGCGACTCGTGGCTCATTTCCATCGCGATATAGACTTTATCTATCTGACCGTTGCGGGCGTCGGTCACCAGCGTATTGAAGTTGCCAACGTAGCTAACCAGGGCGCCTGCGGGCGGCTCATCGTCATACACGCCAAGCACGTTAAAGCCGAGCCACGGTTCATTCTTGAAACTTTGTGCCAGCACCTGTCCGACCGGCAGAGAGCCAGCAATCGCCACGCGACGCGTATTAAAACCTTTGTTACGCAGCCAGCCTGCCGCAAAACGGATCCACGACCGGCAGAGAACCATCCCCACACCGGTCAACGCATACCAGGCCAGGTACACCCAGAAAGAGCCATCAAAATCGCTGTTAAACGCCAGCAGCCCGGCGCTGAAAACCACGCTCAGAGTCCAGTTTTGCAGCAGCAGGAACAGCTCGCTGGAGATTTTCACCCCACGCCATGAACGATAAAAGTCCGTCATCCCGCCGATCATCTGAAACACAACGAGGGTCAATAAAGCCATCAGCAAATGCATATAGAGAAAGGGCAAAGCGTTAGCTTTGCAAACCATCCATAGCCCGGCAAACATGATGCTGATGTCAGAAAAACGTTGCACCATAGAGATCAACGATGCGTTGGTTTTTGGCAGCTCTCGCTTTTTTAGATTTGTCATCGTTTTACCTTAGAAAGTTGTCGCATCGGTGTTTTCCCCCTCACCCTGGCCCTCTCCCTCAAAGGGAGAGGGGACTGTCCGGACTTCCCCCTCTCCCCTTTGGGGAGAGGGTTGGGGTGAGGGGCCAAAACCTCTGAATACGGCAGATTATTGGTTCAGCAACGCCATAATCTCCTGCGTTCGCGCCTGCATCAGCGCCTCATCCCCCCGTGACTCCACGTTCAGGCGCACCACCGGCTCGGTGTTAGAGCTGCGCAGGTTGAAACGCCAGTCGCCAAACGCCATGCTAATGCCATCCGTGTGGTCAATCTCTTCCGCGTGTGGGCCAAAATGCGCGCGTACCCGCTCTATCGCCTCTGCCGGGGTTTTCAGCTTGCTGTTGATTTCGCCGCTTGCCGGCCACGCCGCCATGCGATCCTCCACCAGTTCACCCAGCGTTTTACCCTTCAGGCACAGCAGCTCGGTCACCAGCAGCCACGGGATCATCCCGCTGTCGCAGTAGGCAAAGTCACGGAAATAGTGATGCGCGCTCATCTCCCCGCCGTAAATCGCATCCTCTTCACGCATACGCTCCTTGATAAACGCATGCCCGGTTTTCGACATCACCGGCTGGCCACCCGCACGCTCGACAATATCGACCGTGTTCCACGCCAGGCGCGGGTCGTGAATGATTTTCGCCCCAGGCTGTTTTTCGAGGAACGCCGCCGCCAGCAGGCCGACGATGTAGTAGCCCTCGATAAACCGCCCTTTCTCGTCGAACAGGAAGCAGCGGTCAAAATCCCCGTCAAAGGCAATGCCCATATCAGCCCCGTGCGCAATCACCGCGTCGCGGGTATCGGCGCGGCACTCCGGCAACAGCGGGTTAGGGATCCCGTTCGGGAAATTGCCGTCCGGCGTGTTGTGCACCTTCACAAACGTCAGTGGGACATTAAGCGCCTTAAAGCGGGCTTCGATGGCGTCCACGATCGGGCCTGCCGCGCCATTGCCGGAGTTGACCACCAGCTTCAGCGGTTTGATGTGGCTGACGTTGATATAGGAGAAAAGATGGTCGAGATAAGCGTCCACCACCGACACTTTCTGATAGCTGCCGCGCGCCGCCTCATTCACCGGCGGGAAGTCGTTGGCTTCCGCCAGCCGCTGCACGTCACGCAGGCCGGTGTCGCCGCTGATGGGGCGGGCGCCCTGGCGCACCAGCTTCATGCCGTTGTAGTCCATCGGGTTATGGCTGGCGGTCACTTCGATCCCGCCGTCCACGTTCAGGTGCCAGGTGGCAAAGTAAATCTCTTCGGTGCCGGACAGGCCGATATCCAGCACGTCCACGCCCGCATCCTGCAGGCCCCGCGCCAGCGCCTGTTTCAGCGATTCACTGGTCAGGCGTACGTCGCCGCCCAGCACGATGGTTTTCGGCTTCAGGTACTCACCGTAGGCGCGGCCGATGCGCCAGGCGATGTCTTCATTCAGTTCGTCGCCCAGGCGACCGCGGATGTCATAAGCTTTAAAACAGGTCAGTTGCTGCATGATTTCGCTCCTTCGGGCAACAGTTACCCAACCCACGGGTTCTTGGCCCGTGGAGCATGTTTTTTAGTCAGGGATTAAATACGTCCGTAGCGGTCCTGGAAGCGGACGATGTCGTCTTCTTCCAGATAGGTGCCGGAGCGAACCTCAATCAGGTCGAGGGGGATTTTGCCGGGGTTTTCCAGGCAGTGGGTCATGCCGAGCGGAATGTAGATAGACTCGTTTTCGCCCAACAGCTTAATCTCATCCCCCAGCGTGACTTTGGCGGTGCCCGCCACCACAATCCAGTGCTCGGCGCGGTGGTGGTGCATTTGCAGCGACAGGCCCTCGCCCGGCTTAACAGTGATGCGCTTCACCTGGTAACGCTCCCCGGCGTCGATGGAGTCATATTTCCCCCACGGGCGGTAAACTTCCCGGTGGTTATGGTGCTCGTGGCGGCCATCACCTTTAATGCGCTCTACCACTTTCTTCACGTTCTGCACGTGGTCACGATCGGCAATCAGCACCGCATCTTTGGTTTGCACCACCACCAGGTCTTTTACGCCCACGGTAGTCACCAGGCCGGATTCGGCATAGATGTAGCTGTTTTCGGTTTCGTGACTGATAACATCGCCGTGATGCACGTTCCCTTCCGGGCTTTTGGCGCTGATTTCCCACAGCGAAGACCAGGAGCCCACATCGCTCCAGCCCGCATCCATCGGTACCACCACCGCATCGGCGGTTTTTTCCATCACCGCATAGTCGATAGACTCATCCGGGCAGGCCAGGAACGCCTGCTCGTCGACGCGGACAAAATCCAGATCCGGATCAACGCCCGCCATGGCTTTTTCACAGGCAGCCAGAATGTCGGGGCGGAACTTCGCCAGCTCTTCCAGATAGCGGCCCGCGCGGAACAGGAACATGCCGCTGTTCCAGTAGTACTCGCCGCAGGCGACATAGGCCTGAGCGGTGGAAAGATCGGGTTTCTCAACGAACTGTGCGACGCTAAACGCCAGGGCATCGGCCCCGCTTTCCGGCGCGGACACGGCACCACGACGGATATAGCCATAGCCCGTTTCCGGCAGGTCAGGGACGATACCGAAGGTCACCAGCTTGCCTGCCTCGGCGTAAGGCATCGCGCAACGCACCGCCTCGCGGAAAGCTTCTTCATTTTGAATAACGTGATCGGCGGCGAGGATCAGCATCAGCGGATCCTGCTGCGGCTGGTTACGCAGCGCGGCCAGGGCGGCAAGCGCAATGGCTGGAGCTGTGTTGCGTCCGGCAGGTTCCAGCACGATATTTTCGGTCAGTTTGTTTAGCTGGCGCAGCTGCTCGGCGACGATGAAGCGGTGTTCCTCATTGCAAATCACCACCGGACTTTCGCACTCTACCCCGTTCAGGCGATTGATGGTGGTTTGCAGCATGGTCAGATCCCCTTTCAGGCAGAGGAACTGCTTGGGGTACAGCACGCGGGACAGCGGCCAAAGACGGCTCCCGTTCCCGCCCGCCATGATCACCGGATAGAGTTGTGACTGACTCATCATTTATCCCCGTCTTTTTATGAAGAAATAGCAGCAATAAATTGGCTTAACACGTTCTCTTTTTCGAGCGTGCGTTCGGCATATTCACGTGCCGTCGTGTTGTTTTGAGGCAATTGCAGACACTGCTCTATGCCCGCCGCCAGTGCATCGGCAGACTCCGGCATCACGCAAACCGCAATACCCGGATAGGCGTCGCAAAGCTGGCCCAGCTCTGTTTCAGGCTCGGCGGTAATCACCGCGTTTCCACCGACGGCCAGGATGTTGGTGAGTTTTGACGGCAGAACGGCGTCTGCGGCTCCCCGGCGCTGGATCACCAGGTGGCAATCGGCCAGGCCTAGCAGCGCGGGCAGCGCTTCGTAAGACTGAAGCGGATGAAACACCACGTTACTCAGCCCGTGAACGTGTACCAATTTTTCGAGCCTTTCTTTACCGCCGCCCTGGCCAACAATCACGAACAGGTACGGGCTCTCTGAGAACCGGCCCGCCACTTCAATCACCGTTTCCAGCCCCTGTTTTTCACCGATGTTGCCGGAGTAGAGAATGATTTTTTTATCTTCTGGCAGTTTGAGTGCCTGGCGCACAACCTGGATTTGCGCAGGGTCAACGTCACGGAAACGCGCCACTTCCGACCAGTTAGGGAAGAAAATCACCCGCTGTGGGTCGACGCCTTTCTCCGTCGCTTTATTCATCATCGAGCGCGAAATGGTGGAGACGTTATCGACGTTGTGCAGCCCGCTTTTTTCAAAACGCTGGGCCAGGCGAGCAATTTTACCCGGTGTCTTTCCGGCCATACCGAGGCCGAGCATCGCGTCCACCTCGTAGTCCTGAATGTGCAACAGCGTGCGCGCCCCGCTCAGTTTTGCCAGCAGGCGCATTCCCGGTACACAAAACAGCGTCGGCACCACGCCAATCACTCGATCTGGCTTCCAGCTACGCTGCGCCAGAAGCGGGAAAAATGAACTCAGCGCGAAGCTGCCTAAATGGATCAGGCGCTTCAGAGTCGAAGGCTGCTTCGGCACGTACAGCGGGCAGCGCCAGACGGTCGCTTTCCCCTGCTCTTTTTTATATTTCCACGCCGAGTAGTCCGGATGCACGCGCCAGACCGGATAATAAGGTGGCGCGGTGATCACCCGTACTTCATGGCCCCGGCTGGTCATCCACTCCACCATTTCACCGGTGTACTTACCGATGCCGGTCAGTTCCGGGGAATAGTTAATGCCGTAGACCAGAATTTTCATAAGCCCGGTACCTTCCCTTTGCCCTGGGTGATGAAGTAAGCGCGGCTGTTGTCGTGCACGTCTTCGCGCTTGAGCAGTGCTTCCGGCGTCAGCCAGCAGTAAGCCTTGTGCTGTTCAGCCGGCAGGTTCAGCTGTTTGTCGTCCACCCGCAGGCGGAAACCCAGCACCACGTAATGGGTCGAAAAATCCTTCCCGGAGAAGTTATCGCCGTAGAAATGCTGCCAGACGCCGTAAAACTCCCCGTCCAGCAGACTGAACGATTTGCCCAGTTCAGCCTCGGTGAGCCGAATAAAAGCATTCGCCAGCGTTTCGTTCTTCAGCACTCTTCCCCCCGGCACAAACCAAAAGCCCTTCGCAGGGCGATTGGTCCGCAAACCCAGCAGGAACTCGCCCGCCTGGTTTTCGACGATAAGGTCGATGGAGATCAGCGGCGTAGCGCTCACTACGGTGGCAAAATCTTCAGCGCTCAGAAACATGCTTACCCCCGGAACCGCTGCTGGTTTTCGAGGAACCACTGGTAAGTGCTGGCGAGGCCCGCCTCCAGGGAAATCTCGTGATACCAGCCGAGGCGATGCAAACGGGAAACATCCAGCAGTTTGCGCGGGGTACCGTCCGGTTTGGTGGCGTCGAACACCACACGCCCACGGTAGCCGGTAACTTTCGCCAGCGTCTGCGCCAGCTCACGAATGGTGCAGTCCACGCCGGTGCCGACGTTAATGTGCGACAGCATCGGGTCGGTATTCTCCTGCCACACTTCCTGAGCCAGCTCCATCACGTGAATGCTCGCCGCAGCCATGTCGTCCACGTGCAAGAACTCGCGCATCGGCGTGCCGCTGCCCCACACCACCACGTCCGGGGCATTCTCCTGGGTGGCTTCATGGAAGCGGCGCAGCAGGGCCGGAATGACGTGGGAGTTGCTCGGGTGGAAGTTGTCGTTCGGCCCGTACAGATTGGTCGGCATCACCGAGCGGTAATCCCGTCCGTACTGGCGGTTGTAGGATTCGCACAGCTTGATACCGGCAATCTTGGCAATCGCATACGGCTCGTTCGTGGCTTCAAGCGTGCCCTGCAGCAGCTCGCTTTCGGCCATCGGCTGTTTCGCCAGCTTCGGATAAATACAGGATGAGCCGAGGAACAACAGTTTGTTCACGCCGTGCGTGTGCGCGGCATGAATAATGTTGCTTTCGATCATCATGTTCTCGTAGATAAACTCTGCCGGGAACGTGTTATTGGCGACGATGCCGCCCACTTTAGCCGCTGCCAGGTAAACCTGGTCGATTTTCTCACTGGCGAAGAAGGCGTTAACTTCCCCGGCATCCAGCAGGTTCAGCTCATCGCGCCCGCGCAGCACCAGCTCAACGTCATCGCGCTGCCCAAGCTGGCGGACGATGGCCGAGCCGACCATCCCACGGTGACCGGCAACAAAGATACGTTTCTTATTCATGCTCAGGACTCCAGCGCGATGGCGACCTCGTAACCATGGGACTTCAGCAGAGAGTGTTTCTTCGCCGCTTCCAGGTCTTTGGCTACCATTTCACCGACCATCTCCTGCAGGGTGATTTCCGGCTTCCAGCCCAGCGTTTCGTGCGCTTTGGTTGGGTCGCCCAGCAGGGTTTCGACTTCCGCAGGGCGGAAGTAACGCGGATCAACGGAGACAATAACGTCGCCTGGTTTCACGCCCGGTGCGTCGTGGCCCGTGACGGAAACCACAATGCCCTTCTCTTCCACGCCCTGACCTTCAAAGCGCAGTTTGATGCCCAACTGAGCCGCAGCCATTTCCACGAACTGACGCACGGAGTACTGCACACCGGTGGCAATCACGAAGTCTTCCGGTTTTTCCTGCTGCAGCATCATCCACTGCATTTTCACGTAGTCTTTGGCGTGGCCCCAGTCGCGCAGGGAATCCATGTTGCCGAGGTACAGGCACTTTTCCAGGCCCTGAGCGATGTTGGCAATCGCGCGGGTAATTTTGCGGGTAACGAAGGTTTCGCCACGGCGTGGAGATTCGTGGTTGAACAGGATGCCGTTACAGGCATACATGCCGTAGGATTCGCGGTAGTTGACGGTGATCCAGTAGGCGTAAAGCTTGGCAACCGCATACGGGGAACGCGGGTAGAAAGGCGTAGTTTCTTTTTGCGGGATCTCCTGCACCAGGCCGTACAGCTCTGAAGTGGAGGCCTGGTAGAAGCGGGTTTTCTTTTCGAGGCCCAGGAAGCGAATGGCTTCCAGCAGGCGCAGGGTGCCCATCGCATCCACGTCCGCGGTGTATTCCGGCGACTCAAAAGACACCGCTACATGGCTCATCGCGCCCAGGTTGTAGACTTCGTCCGGTTGCACTTCGGACAGAATACGGGTCAGGTTGGAGGTGTCGGTCAGGTCGCCATAGTGCAGATGGAATTTAGGGTTGCCCGCGTGCGGATCCTGATAAATGTGGTCCACGCGCTCGGTGTTGAAAGAAGAGGCGCGGCGCTTGATACCGTGAACTTCATAGCCTTTTTCCAGCAGGAATTCCGCCAGGTAAGAGCCGTCTTGTCCGGTGACACCCGTAATGAGAGCTACTTTAGTCATGATAATTTATCCTCTGTGAACATTTTTATTGGCCCTTACCCCTCACTTCCTGTCTCTCCGCGAGGAGAGACAACCGTTAACAAACAAAGCGAGGGTGAAAAGAATTACGCGCGGTTGCGTACTTTTATTGCCGGGTTTCCCCGGCAAACGGCATTCGCCGGTAATGATTTATAAACGCTACTCCGGGCTCCCACGACGCAGCCATCGCCTATCGTGACGCCAGGGGAAACAAACACATCCGTCGCCAGCCAGCATTTTTCGCCGATAACAATCGGCGACTGGGTAATATCAAAATGCTTACTCATATAATCGTGACTGCCGGTGCACAAATAACACTTTTGCGACACCACGGAATTTGCGCCGATGCTGATTTCGCCGAGGGTATAAAGCACAGCATCATCGCCAACCCAGGCATAATCTCCGAGCGTTAACTTCCACGGATAAGTAATTTTTACCGAGGGGCGAATAACAACCTTTTTGCCTACTTTCGCCCCAAACATGCGTAATAAAAAGGCACGCCACGGATATAAAACCTGCGGAGACCAGGCAAATAACGTGGCCTGTACCGCCCACCACAATTGCACTTTAATGCCGCTCGCGCCGCGAAACCCCCTCGGTACACTGAAGCCGCTTAAATCCTGCATAATATTTCCCGTATGCTTTAGGTTTTGTTATAAAGCGCTTTGGCCTTGCCGGTTGTTTTTAACCGCAGTTGAAAAGAGAGTTCTGCAATGAATCCCGGCACGCGTAAGATTTTTCTCTGTACATTCCTGGCATCGCGGCACAACTCGACGTTATTAGAGGTAGAAACACCGCCCATTGAAAATTCAGACACCAGCCCTTTGATACGCTTAAAGGCATAACCGCTTTTGTACATTTTTGCCGCCAGCGCGTAATCGGATGAGACTTTATATTGCAGGTCGTAAGGATATTTACGCAGGCCGGAGAGCGGGAAAAAGATCGCCTGATGGCTTGCCGGCAGGCTGTGATAGATATACCAGCCGCGCTTGGCGCTGCGGCGAATTTTATTGCCGTCGCCAAAGTCCAGCAGCGCGTCGCCAATCACCATCGCATCGTCACGCCCGCCTAACGCTGCCAGCTGATAAATCACCTCGGCAATCTCAGGGTGGAAAGCATCGCCGGAGTTCAGAAAGAGTGCGTAGCGCCCCTGCGCCATGGCAATCCCTTTGTTCATCGCGTCGTAAATACCGTTGTCTTTCTCGCTGACAAAGCGCAGGTTGTACTGGTCCTGCAGGCCAGCAAGAAACTCAGCCGTGCCGTCCGGAGAGTTGCCATCCACCACAATCCATTCGAACTCAATATCTTTGGCCTGTGCCAGGTGTGCCAGTGATTGCCAGGTTTTGACTACCCCGTCATAGTTACGCCATGCGACTGTAATAATACTTAACAACATTATTGCGCACCTCCTGGCAGCGAATGATTAATTGCTTTACGCAAAATAAATGGGCAAACAATTAAAAATGCATATTCCGGGCTAAAAATAGAACCGGTAAAGAACAAAGATACAGGCATAAACAACCAAAGCTGAACACGATAATTCTCATTATTACCAAATGCATTACGCATCATTTTCATGACTCGCCACATATAGCCAGCGGTCATTAATACTGCAAACCATGAGAAATAAATAATCAGCAGATACAGTCCATTGTCCACAGTTTTCCCTACATCCGCACCGTTAAATATTCCGAATGATGCGACATATTCATAAAGAGAACCAAAACGTACTACACCATCAACGTTTGCCAGGGAATATCCAACCATCGCCAACGGACCAATAATACGGTAATACGATGACGAACCTTCTGTCCCCAAATCACCAACACGGGTAGCGATATAAGGGAAAGCAAATACCAAACCGATTAAAAAAACAGCCAGAGAAATAATTGCCAATGGCAACTTCTTTTTAATGGCGCTTTTATTCAGGTATTGGAACGCCCACTCCAGCAGATAGAACAGAATAAACGTCATTACCCCGGAGAAAGATCCTGACAGGATTATCCCTAAAAGAATCATAACATCAGTTTTCGGCGTTTTGATACCAAACTGTTTGATGCTGAGCCAAATTGAGATTAATGCCAGGGCGAAGAAAGCGGGTTCAAAATAGAGCGCCGTAGTACGGCGTCCACCAAAGCTAATAAAGTTGAGCACGTAACTGTTACTGTAGATGAGAAATTTCGAAATTTTCTCAATCAGACTGCTGCCGCCGGTCAGAATAATCTGAGCCATTTCCGCCGCCGCCAGCGCCACAATAATGCCCACCACGCCGTAGAAAAACCGCAATATCTTACGGTGATTGCGCTGAGAAATAGTTTTGAATCGGCAACTCCATGTCAGCCCCAATATCAGCACAATATAGACAAACAGCATCATCGAGGTGACGTACTTGGCCGGGTCGAGCGACTGGCCGAAGATGTAGTTAAACGCCGTCAGCCCCGCCCCCACGCCCAGCGCAATCATCAGCTTTTTAAGGTTGATGCGCTCGATATACAGAAACAAAATCGCCGGCAGGAAGGTCACGATGGTTATCGGGAAGCTCTCTCCCAGGGAGGCAAGCTTAATGTTCACCACCAGATAGATGAACGGCAGCAGCAGATAGCTACAGACCCTGATAGAACGAGACATACTCCTCCAGCATCTGTTTGCCACTGTAGGCCTGACGGCTAGCCGCGCGGAACGTCGCTAAATCAGTCGCGAAAACCTGCTCTGCTAGCTGCGCTTTTTTGAGCTGCACCAACGCCAGCACCTCATCAGACGTGAAAGTCTTTCCCCCAACCTTGCGCAAAACTTCATTGGCGGCCTCACTGCTCGTCGCCACAACCGGCACGCCGATAGACAGCGCCTCGCACAGGATCAGCGGATAGTTATCCACCCGGGAACTGAACACCAGGCTGTCCATCGTATTCAGCTCGCTCATCAGCGCTCGTTTGTCTGTCATATAGCCGTGGTTCAGCACGTTAGCGCCTTCAAACGGCGAGAACTTGCCGAAGGTATGCAGCTCGATTTTGTCGCCCAGCGCCATTATCGCCTGTACCAGTTTCTGGTTGGTTTTGCCGTCATAGCGCAGGTCGTGGGCCACAATAGCCACGCGAGGTTTCGCCGCTGCGACGCTGCTTTCGGGCAGCTCCGCCAGAATTGCCTCGGTGGCAACGTCGATACCGTTATTGATGATGCTGCAGCACCCTGCGCCATAGAGCTGATTAAAAGCGTCTGCGACATGCTGGCTGGGGGAAATAAACTTGCAGCCCAGCGCCAGCATCTCGCGAAACAGCTGGCGCTTGCCCGCTACCTGCTGGTGCGCCTTATCCACTTTGACCGGCGGATAGTTGTTCAGCGTCGGGCATTTAACACAGCCGGTTTTCCAGCCTTCACAGCCGTCCAGAAAAGCGCAGCGCCCGGTGATGCTCCAGTGATCGTGCAGCGTCCAGACGAAGGTGACATCCGACTTGTGGGCCTTCACCCGCTGGCAAAACGACACCATTTCGTCCAGGTTCAGCCAGTAGCTGTGCACCACATGAAAATGCAGCACAATCGGCTGCGGGCTGCGGGTGACCCGGCGGTAAAGTTTGTTCAGGTTGCCGAAGGGATCGCGATTCAGGAAACGAAACAGCGCAATATTGGCGACGGACACCAGGCGAGGCGTGTGCTTTTCAACGTCGGGATAAATGTCATGGCTGGCGCTTTTCTTGCCGCCTTTGCCATAACCGTAGATAAAACGTGAAGACAGCCCGGCCTGGCGTGCTCGCTGGTGCAGATCGAGCGCCACGCCGGCTGCGCCGCCTTCAGCCAGGCGCACATTAAACTGCATGATGTTCATTGGATCACCTTCACCCGAGCTTTTTCCCCTACCACCAGCGCGTTGTCCGGCACGCTGTCCAGCACCACACTGCCCGCCCCTACAGACACGTTATTGCCGAGAGTGATATCGCCCACTATGATCACGTTGGCCCCCAGCTCAACGCCGTTGCCTATCACCGGGCAGGCAAGACTGTTCCCCCGGTTACCAATGGTGACGCCGTGGCGGATGGTAAAATCATCCCCGGCGACGACAAACTTATTGATAACCACCGCGTAGCCGTGATGAATCGTGAACCGGCGGCCAATGGTTGCCCCAGCCTGAATTTCATAGCCAAACAAGCATTCGGTAATGAATCGGTAGGCCAGCAGTACAGGCGCGGCCCAGAGGTTGTTGATGACGCTTTTCTTGCGCCACACCGAGCAAAAGTGAGCCACACGGTAGGCCAGCACCATGCAGCACGGGCGCAGGCTCCAGCTATTGGCACGAATATCCTCCAGCATGCTTATCTCCCCCGCAGACTATCGGCCAGGCGCTTGCCGTTGCGCACCGTCAGCAGAGCTAACAGCGTGCGCCATGACATGCGCTTATTGCGGATCTGATACAGCGTATACAGCTGATATTTCTTGCTGGCCCGGTCGAACTTGTCCTTGTGCTTGCGGTAAAAGTGGAAATAACCGGCAAACTTCTTCGGGGATTTGGTTATCTGCATTTCGCCATGATTAACGTGCAGAATTTGAGTAGCCTCTTCCACCTTCCACGGCTGGCCGAACGCCACCACCATGCGCAGGAAGATGTCGTAATCCTGCGCCGCCTTCAGTTCGGTATCAAACAGGCTGCTTTTAAAACGCTCGGCGTAGGTAAAAACCTGATTGCCGATGATGTTGCGCTTGTAGAACAGCTTCAGGGAATAGGGCGACTTCGGGTACAGCGGCAGGCTGGTCGGCTGCGAGTAGACCTGCCCTTCACACAGATAGTCGTTGGCGTATAAAAATGCGTGGGTGACCAGCTGATGTTGGTGGGACAGAAATACCGACAGACGGTTCGGCGTCCATTCATCATCATCATCAATGCCGGTAATAAACCGCCCCTGCGCCAGTTGAATCGCCTGGTTGCGTACCGCGCAAGCGCCGCTGTTCACGTCGTTGTGAATGTAACGCACCCGGGGATCGCCAAGATCTGCAACAAACTGCTGTAGCTGCTGGAAGCTGGCGGAGCAGTCATCGACGATAATCATTTCCCAGTGATCATAATCCTGACGCAGCACCGAATTGATGGCGCGAATAGCCAGCTGCTGGCGGTTCCACGTCGGCATATATATAGAGATAAGCGGGCGAGTTGCGCTGCTGTTCATGGCCATCACCTTATTTAGCATCCGACTTATATTCATATTCGTAATACCCGTAATCCTGGTAGCCCGTGGCCCGGCGGAAAATCGAGTTAAGGATCACGCCGCGCACGGCAATGCCGTTCTGCTCAAAGCGGCTCAGGCTGGTTTCCACTTCTTTCAGCGTGTTCACCGCGTAGCGCGCCACCATCAGCGTGGTGCCCGCATGGCGCCCCACAATTGCCGCGTCGGTGACGGCCAGAATCGGCGGCGTATCAATCAGCACCAGGTCATAATTTTCACTGGCCCACTTCACCAGTTGAGAGAAGCGCTCGTTCATCAGCAGTTCGGACGGGTTAGCCGGGACCTGCCCGCGAGGGATAAGGTCAAAGTTCGGCACGGACGTTTTCTGCGCGCAGCGGGTAATATCCCCCTGCCCTGACAGCACATCGGACAGCCCGTTCACGTTGGTGGTCCCCAGCAGTTCGTGGGTATAGCCTTTGCGCATGTCGCAGTCCATCAGCAGCACGCGTTTGTTAGTCTGGCTAATCACCGCCGCGAGGTTGGCGCACACAAAGGTTTTACCGATAGACGGACTAACGCCGGTGAGCATCAGGACATTGTTGGAGGCCTGCATCATGGCGAAGTGCAGGCTGGTGCGCAGGCTACGAATCGCTTCAATGGCCAGGTCAGTCGGATTACCCACCGCCAGCAATTGGCTCTGTTTGAAGCGCTTAGTGCCTTTGACGTTGCGCAGGTTGGCCTGATCGCGGGTTTTCTGCCATTCCGAGAGCGGGATGCTTGCATAGACGCTGAGCCCCGCTTCTTCCAGCACGGCCGGGCTTTCAATGCCGCCGTTAAACAGCGAGCGCAGCAGTACACCAATCACGGACACAATCAGACCCAGAATGATGCTGCCCAGCACCACCAGCACGCGCTGTGGTTTAACAATGCCCGGCTGCGTAATCGCCGGGTCGACGATGCGCACGTCACCCACCGTACTGGCTTCGGTGATTTTCAGCTCTTGCTGTTTATTCAGCAGCTGCATGTAAACCTGTTGCCCGGACTCCACATCGCGCGTCAGGCGCACGATTTCCTGCTGGGTCTTAGGCATCGCCGCGATGCTGTTGGTCAGGCGAGCTTTCTGATCTTCCAGCGTTCTACGCTGCTCCAGCAACGTGCGGTAGGACGGGTGAGCTTTGGTGTACAGCTTGGAGATCTCAGCCTCTTTGAAGGTCAGCTGATTCAGCTGAGCGTCAATATTGACCACGGAATCCAGCAGCGATTTCGCCTCCAGGGAAAGATCCACCGAATCCTGACGCTGGCGATAAGCATTCAGCTTGTTCTCTGCGGCATCCAGATTGCGGCGCACTTCAGGCAACTGCTCGGCCAGGAACTTCAGGCTTTTGGCGGCCTCTTCAGATTTGCGCTGCACGTTCTGCGCCAGATAGTTGCGGGTAATGCTGTCGAGAATGGTGCGGATCTGATCTTTATCTTCTCCGGTGTAGGAGAGGCTGAGCACGCCGGTATCTTTGCCGTTTTCGGTCACCGTCAGGTTGCCGAGCAGCTGGTTGATCATCCCTAGCGTGGAATACTTCACCACCGTGAAATTGTCACCAGGCTGCGCCTGGATGCCATCCACCTGCATCGTGACGCCCGATTTACTCAGCAGCTTGCCCACTTCACCTTTGGCGCTAAAACCATTGTCACTGGTCAGCTGGTACTGTTTATCGTTCAGCACTTCAACGGTAAAGGTGTCTTTGTTCATCGCTGCGGGGAGCGTGAAGGTGGTGACATTCACCGTGTCGTTCTGATGCCCCTGCAACCGATCCCAGCCCGCACCGAACAGCCAGAAGGTGTTCTTGGTCACAGAGATATCCAGATTCAGGTCATCAACGGTTTTCCCCAGCACCATGCGGGACTGGATCAGCTGAATTTCTGCGGCAGAAGCCGGTGGCTTATTGCTGAGCGCAGAGCTGATGTCATTCACCAGCGTGTTACCGGCATTTTGCTCGATTTGCACCAGCGCATCGGCCTTGTACACCGGCGTGGCAAACAGGGCATAAACCGCGGCCAACACGGCAAACAGCCCGGTAATGCCGATAACCCACCAGCGAGCCTCCAGCACGGTACCAAACAAACGGCCAATATCAATTTCGTCATTGCCCTCGGTCGGGGCGCTCGAACGGCGTACTTTCTCTGTCATTGTTATCCCTGATGAGCGTTGAGTGCGTTAGCCCACTTTTGGGCAGAAAGGTCGAGCATGCTGTAGACCGCTTCAAAGGCGTCACGGCTTTTACGATAGGGATCGGGGATTTCTTTCTCTGCATCCCAGTGGCCAAACAGCATCACTTTGCCGCGCATTTCGGGTGCCATTTCGCACAGCGTGGTGATGTGGCGTTTTTCCATCGCCAGAATCAGGTCGTGCTCCCGGCACAGGCGGCCGGAAACCTGGCGGGCTAAATGTCCCTCAAGAGAAAGATTGTGCCGCCCGGCGACCTCAACAGCACCGGCATCTGCACTCTTCCCGACCAGCGCCCCCAGCCCTGCAGAGCTGACGCTAAGCTCCGGATGGTAGCGTTTGAGCAGCCGTTCAGCCGTGGGGGAACGGCAGATGTTCCCCACGCAAACCACAAGTATTTTGTTGAACATAGCGCGTTACCAGGTGTGGATATCTTTGGCGGTATCGGTCATGTAACGAACGCCGCTGATGGTTGGCAGGAGCTGGTTGATCAGGCGATTCCAGCGGGAAACCGGGGCGGTGGTGACGTACACCACGTCATACGGCTGGAGCTGGAACTCAGTGCCCATCACCAGCGAAGTCGCATCGGACATATCGAGCTGATAAATGTTGGCGATCTTGCCGTTTTGCTGTGTCTGCCCTTTGAGCGGACGAATCACGAAGATGCCGCTGGCGTTTGAAGAGGTGAGATCGATACCTTCAGCCTGGCCAAGCGCTTCGGTGAGCGTCATGCCGCTGAAGTCCATTTTGAGGGTGGTTTGCTTCTTCACTTCCCCCATCACGAACACTTTCAGATCGTCATTACGCGGCACGAACAAAATGTCGCCGGGGTAGAGCAAATGGTTTTGGCTTAGGTCGCCGTTTTGCATCAGCGCCTGCAGAGAAATACGTTTTTCCTGCCCGTTGTGGGTCAGAACGACGTTACGCCAGTCGGCCACTTCGGTTAAACCACCTGCGGCATTGATCGCGTCGAGGATAGTCAGCGGCACGTTAGTGATGGGCTGCTGGCCGGATTTATTGACCTGCCCGGAGATATAGGCCTTTTGCGAGCGGAAGGCAGCGATATTAACGTCCACCTGCGGCTGGGCAATGTACTGCGCAAGACGGCTGGTAATATCGCTGCGAATTTCTGCGAGCGTTTTGCCGGTCACGCTGATTTTACCCACATACGGGTAGAACATAGTGCCGTCCGGCTGTACCCAGTTCCCGGTGTCGCTTGAGCTACGATACTGCCCCGCTGGCGTGGTCAACTCAGGGTGATCCCAAACCGTGACGTTTAATACATCTCCCGGCCCGACGCGGTACTGGTAATTGGCGATATCTTTATCCAGCCCGGCATTCGGTTGAGCAACCACCGGGCGAGGCCTCAGTTGCTCCACCAGTCGCGGCGTTAAAGGATAAACATTGACCATTCGGTCAAGGTCAAAATCAGCATCCTGTTGTTTGATGACGTCTTTTCCTGAAGCAGACATATTGCTGCCGGGAAATACCGTGCAACCGCTCATCAGGGTGACTGACACCAATAAAGGCATCAACTTAAGTTTGTATTTTATCATTGAATATTTATCACTATGGCTGAGTAATTATCCTGAGCGAATAAAACAGGCAAGCAATTAGCCGTGAGGATGAAGTACAGAATTGAACATATTCAGAAAGTGAGATAACTGGCATTATTCCTAAAATAAGCTTATTTCCCGACATTCTGATGACTCCATGACTTGCTGTTATCTGGCCGCATCCGGGCACGCTACCGCCCCTGGCTCACAGTCACCAACCTACTGAAAACGGTAAATAACCCTAATAATCTAAGGTATTCAAATATCCAGTAAGATATTGAAATCAGAGAATCAGGTTTTATGAAAATGCTGGGGCGAACTATTAACCAATGTATAAAAAAACATTCATTGCTAATGATCGATAAAGATTGTTGCAGCTTAAAACTCAGCAAGCAAGGAGACAAAAGGCCGCAACGGGACTTTTAAGAATAATATGAACCACGCAACAATAACGTTTTAGGATTTTCTTTATATTGACAGCGGTAATATCAGGATAATTACTCGTATAATATGCAGAACTATCTCATAGAGCTTAATGGCAATATAAAATAGACAATCGAAATACTTCTTTTAATATTGTCCATAATGACTTACCGGATATTCATTTAATGATGATAATTCTATAAGTCATTACGGATTAATCTCAGGCAAACATTGCTTTTTGTCCGACAATTATCCATCATTTCCGTGTGGCATTTGCCCGTAAGTTAAAGGCTATAAACCCCGTATGGAATGGATTGCCGACCCCTCAATCTGGGCCGGGTTAGTTACCCTGGTCGTTCTCGAATTGGTTTTGGGCATTGATAACCTTGTTTTTATTGCCATCCTCGCCGAAAAGCTGCCTCCTAAACTGCGTGACCGCGCCCGCGTCACGGGCTTGCTGCTGGCGATGGTTATGCGCCTGCTGCTGCTGGCCTCCATTTCGTGGCTGGTGACGCTGACCCGACCGCTTTTCACTATTCATGACCTTAGCTTTAGCGCTCGGGATCTGATCATGCTGTTGGGCGGCATGTTCCTGCTGTTCAAGGCCACGATGGAGCTGAATGAGCGACTCGAGGGCAAAGACAGCGAGCACCACACGCAAAAACGAGGCGCCAAATTCTGGCCCGTTGTCGCTCAAATCGTCATTCTTGATGCCGTATTTTCTCTCGATTCCGTTGTTACCGCCGTCGGCATGGTCGACCACCTTGCGGTCATGATGGTCGCGGTTATCATCGCCATCGGACTGATGGTGCTGGCCAGCAAGTCCTTAACGCGATTTGTAAACAGCCATCCGACCATCGTGATTTTGTGCCTGAGCTTCCTGCTGATGATCGGTTTTAGCCTGGTGGCCGACGGCTTTGGCTATCAAATCCCGAAAGGCTACCTCTACGCCGCCATTGGCTTCTCGGTGATGATTGAATCACTCAATCAATTGGCTATTTTTAACCGTCGGCGTTTTCTTTCGGCAAATCAGTCGCTGCGGGAGCGCACTGCCGAAGCCGTGCTGCGGCTGTTAAATGGCAAGAAAGAAGACGCGGAGCTGGATGCCAAAACAGCATCACTCATTGCCGACAGCGGCATCAGCAGCGATGTTTTTAATCCGCAGGAAACGCGGATGATCGAGCGCGTGCTGCACCTGAATCAGCGCAGCGTCAGCAGTATTATGACTTCCCGCCACGACGTCGAACACCTGGACATTACCGCCCCGGAAGCGGAGGTTCGCGAGCTGCTGGATAAAAATCAGCACACGCGCATTGTGGTCACGGACAATGACGATGACATCCTCGGCGTGGTGCACGTTATCGATTTATTGCAGCAGTCGCTGCACGGCGAAGCACTGAATATTGCGCCATTGATTCGCCAGCCGCTGGTTTTCCCGGAAACATTACCGCTGCTGCAGGCGTTAGAACAGTTCCGCAACGCCCGGACCCACTTTGCTTTTGTTGTGGATGAATTTGGCTCGGTGGAAGGCATTGTGACGCTGAGCGACGTGATGGAAACTATCGCCGGTAATCTGCCGAACGAAGTGGAAGAGATAGATGCCCGCCACGATATCCAGAAAAATCAGGATGGCAGCTGGACGGCGAACGGCCACATGCCGCTGGACGACCTGGTGCAGTACGTCGCCCTTCCTCTGGATGAGAAGCGCGAATACCACACCATTGCCGGGTTGCTGATGGAGCATTTGCAGCATATTCCAGCCGAAGGCGAGAGCGTTGAAGTGGGGAATTATTTGCTCAAAACGCTGGAGGTAGTGAATCACAGGGTGAATAAAGTACAAATTATCCCGCGCGAACAAGAGGATAATTTGCTGGATTATGAAGTATAAAAAAACCGGCTTTCGCCGGTTCTTTTAGTCGTTAAAGTTTATTCAGTAACTGCTTAGCGTCTTTCGCCTTGTCGCTCTCTTTATGCTTATCCAGCCAGTCATTGAGCCGACGCTTCGCTTCATCCTGCAGTTGCTTACGCAGCACCTGGTCAACCTGAAGCGTGTAATTCAGCTGCTGCCACGGCCCATAAACGCGAAGCGGAATAGCGGTGTTTTTTAATGTTTCAATCAGCTTGCTGTTGCTACCCTGCCAGCCGCCGCTGACTTTAATTGCAAACGTCGTATCCCCCACTTCTTTCACCAGATCCATCGTGCCTTCGCCGGTCAGGGACAGTACGCTGGACTCACCGACCATCTTCGTCATCGTCAAAAGCCCGTTATCCAGCGATGCCGAAGCAGAGAAGTGGTCAAGCTCGGTGACGTTCTCAGCATTTTGCTGCCCATCCACGCCCTCGTTGCTGCGACTGACCGCCTGCTGAATAAGCTGCTGGAAGTTCATCCCCTCAAGGCGAGAATGGGCCAGCTCAAGCTGGGCTTCTCCCTGCCAGTTACTGCGAAAATCTTCCGCATCCAGGCGTTCGCCGCTGAAATCACCCGTCATGGAAAACTGCCCGGTCAGCGCGATCGGATAATCAAAAGCAGTGAGAATTTTACCAATCTCAATGTTTTTCACCTGCGGCTGGAAGGCAAGCTCAGGCGTATCGCCGCTCGCGTCCAGCAAGCCCGGTAGCGAGAGAGTGCCCTGCCCCAGTTTGCCATTCAGCTGGTTAATATTGAGTTTGCCATTTTGGTTTACCAGCGCGGTTTGTACATCATTGAACGCCAGGCCACGCCAGCGGACTTCACCGGCATTGATATTCACTACGGCATTAAAATTACGCAGGCTGTGGTAGTTGGTTTCACCCTGTTCTTCGGCAATCACCGGGCCCGGGCGAGGCTGCTGAGCCTGCTGCGCCTGTTGGTTAATTGCGTTATCCGCGCCCGGTGGATTAGCCACCAGTTTGTCGAGATTGAGCAGGCGAGATTGCAGATCCACCGTCCACTGTGGTTTATCCTGCATCGTCAGGCTGACATTGCCCTGCAAATCACTGTCGTTAGCCGTGAGCTGCATATTTGTCAGCGAAAGCTGGCTGCTCGCGTTTTTCCAGCCCAGCCGTAGCGTGCCCGAACCGACGATGCCGCCAGCCGGAAGGTCGGCGCCCTGCAGCTGGTAGTCAATTTGGCTTAACGTGGCGTTTATCTGCTGTGGATAGTCATTGAGATCGACATCGGCAGTGACCGAAAGCGCTAAATCCCGCTGATCGCGGTTGATTTGGCTACTGAATTCAATGTGAGCCTGACGCTTATCATCCTGCGTCATTTGCAGGTTAATATTGCGGACCGTAACCTGCTCGTCATTGATATGCTGGAAGACCAGTACGCTGTCGACCACTTTAAGTTTCGCGACATCAAACGACCAGCCACGTCCGGTATCCGGTTCACTCACTGAGCCTTTTGGCCCTACCGGCGCGTTAGCCGAGAGCTTTGCTTCAGCCTCCGGAGTCAGTTGGATCACCGCGCTTTTCAGCATCACCTGGCGAACCTGAAGCTGGTGAGACAGCAGCGGAAGCAGCGCCACATCGAGGCGCATATTTTCCGCGCTGACCATCGGCTGGCTGGCGCCTGGCGCAGTCAACGACATACGGCCAGACAAAATACTCAGCTGCGGCCAGACATGCCAGCGCAGCGGCCCTTCCAGCTCAAGATGATAACCGCTGCGGGCCTCAACCTGACGAACCATATAACCACGGAAGTCGTTAGGGTTAACCAACAACACAAGTGAGGTCAGGCCGGCTACCAGCACAACCAGCAGAATCATCAACGTGGTTAAAAGTCGTCTCATAGCATTCTCCATATCATTCGCCACAGGGCGAACAACTCACAGCAATTCAGTCTTTATCGATACGGCTTGCCACCGCACCCTGCTGGTCGCGGTATTTGGCATCCTGGCGGCGGTTATAAGGGCGAGCGGCCGGCCCGGAGAGGGGTTCGAAACTCAACGCGCCAATCATCATGCCCGGACGAAGCGCCAGCGGCAGCTTCCCTGAATTGTAGAACTCAAGCACGATACAGCCATGCCAGCCCGGATCGATACGGTGGGCTGTGACGTGTACCATCAGGCCCAGGCGCGCTAACGAGGAACGCCCATCCAGCCAGCCAACCAGGTCATCGGGCAGCGTCACAGACTCCAGCGTAACCGCCAGCGCCAGCTCTCCTGGATGTAAAAAGAAAGCTTCGCCCTCATCCAGCACAATCTCATCACTCATCACGCGCTCTAACGCTTCGGTGACTTCATCTTTAGGGCCGCTGAGATCGATAAAAGGGGCGGTATGGCCGCTAAACGTGCGGAATTTATTGCCGAGGCGAACGTCCACGGTGGCACCGTTAATGCGTTCAACCGGAGGACGGGGGGTAATCGCTAAACGGCCATCATCCAGCCAGGCTTCGATATCACGATCGCAAAGGCGCATCGCAGATTCTCCTTATCAATCTCAGTTTTACACACACTGCCACAGAGCGCCGACGATAGCCAATTGGCAATGGAAGAGGGGTTCAACGTAAAAGCGAGCGGCTCACGCGCGCTCGCAAAGGTCTTTATTCAAAGAACTGACTGATTTTGGCTTTCAGAATATCGATGGCGATGCGGTTTTTGCCCCCGCGCGGCACAATAATGTCGGCGTATTGTTTAGAAGGCTCAATAAATTGCAGGAACATTGGGCGTACCGTTTTTTGATACTGCGCCATCACGGAATCCATTGAACGCCCGCGCTCGTTGACGTCGCGCTTCATGCGGCGCATCAGACAAATATCTAACGGCGTATCGACAAAGATGGAGAAATTCATTTCCTGACGCAGACGCGCATCGGTCAGCAGCAGGATGCCTTCCAGGATGATCACTTTCTTCGGAACCAAATGCACGGTTTGATCGGTGCGGGTATGCTCCACATAGCTATAAACCGGCAGTTCGATAGCTTTGCCAGACTTCAGCGTCTGCAAATGCTGGAAAAGCAGGTTGTGGTCCATCGCGCTGGGGTGATCGTAGTTGGTTTTAACACGCTCTTCCATCGACAGATGGCTTTGATCTTTGTAATAACTGTCTTCTGGAATGACACCAATGTGTTCATCGCCGACTTGCTCGCGCAGTTCACGATACAACGTGCTGGCAATGAGGCTTTTCCCTGAAGCCGATGCGCCGGCTATCCCGATGATGACGCATTGATGAGACTGATCGGTCATATTATTTACGGCCTGAATACGAAAAGTGTTGGAAGGAGGACGCGAAGGCGTCAAACGCCGCAATTATAGGGATAACCGCCGTTTGATACCAGTCTCTTCCCCTCTGCAATCGCGAAATTACGCGGCAAGAAGGCAACAAAGTGACAGCAGCATGACAGCGGAGCAGCCTCTGGCAACAGGTTAAGGTGGAATTATTTAATTACGTGATTTGGCTACGCAATTTCTGACGCTCTGTAGGTAAATTCTGACAAGCGAGCATAGGAATTGTAAATTGTTTGTACTAGCATAAACCGATTCTTTATTTATATGCATCCGGGCATGGCTCCTGGCGGCAGTGTCCAAGCGGATTTGCGGTAATGATTATCAAAAATAGACAAACAGAAGCCGCCTCCCACTCCTTGATACTGCTGGCTGGCTTAGGGTTACTCAGCTTTATTTTCACCCTCTACTCTCTGGAACTGACGGTAAAAGGCACCGATTTGGTGCCTATCTGGTTTACCACTTCGGTGATGATGGCGGCGTTTTTCCGTTCTCCTCTCCGTCAGTGGCTGGCAATTGCCGTGGTCTGCGCGCTGGGCAGTATTACAGCCAGCGCCGTCGTTTTTCCCTTTAGTGGGCTAAATATCTCGTTAACCGCGATAAATCTGATCGAAGCACTGCTGGGTGCTTTGTTGTTACGCCGCTTTTTGCCGCGGAAAAACCCCTTACAAAATCTCAATAACTGGGCTCGGCTTGCCCTGTGCAGTGCGGCGATCCCCCCGCTGGTTGGCGGCTTGCTGGTTACGCTATTGCCAATACCGGTTGACTCTTCCGCCCTGAAAACCTTCTTTATTTGGGTACTGTCCGAATCCATCGGGGCGCTGGCGGTAATGCCGGCAGGGCTGCTGTTTAAGCCTTATTATTTACTCCGTCACCGCAAAGCCGCTTTGCTGTTTGAAACCGTGGCCACCTTCGCCGTCACGCTGGCGCTCAGCTATTTTTCATTAATTTATCTGCCCTGGCCGTTCACTTTTATCATCGTCATTCTGATGTGGAGCGCCATTCGGCTGCCGCGTCTGGAAGCCTTTATTATTTTCCTTGTCACGCTGATGATGGTCTCCGCGATGATAGCCATCGGCAAGTTCCCGATGTTAACGCCCCACCCTCGCGTGCTGGAATATGCGCCGTGGCTGCCGTTCCTGCTGATTCTGCTTCCGGCAAACGTCATCACAATGGTGATGTACTCCTCCCGCACAGAGCGTAAACACATCACCGAAAGCGAAACGCGCTTTCGTAACGCCATGGAATACTCGGCTATTGGCATGGCGCTGGTCTCTACCGAAGGCAAATGGCTACAGGTGAATAAATCACTGTGCAAATTCCTCGGTTACTCCAGCGAAGAGTTGAGCGATCTCACCTTCCAGCAAATTACCTGGCCCGAAGATTTGAATCTCGATCTGCAGCACCTGAGCAAACTCGAGGCCGGGCACATCAATAGCTATTCAATGGAAAAGCGCTATTACACCAGTGCGGGCAATGTCGTGTGGGCCATGCTCACGGCGTCCGTTGTGCGTCATACCGACGGCACGCCGCTCTACTACATCGCCCAGATTGAAGACATCAACGACCTGAAGCATACCGAGTGGATCAACAAGCGGTTGATGGAGCGAATTACGCTTGCCAATGAAGCCGGCGGCATCGGTATCTGGGAGTGGGATCTGACCAACGATGTCATCAGTTGGGATAAGCGGATGTTTGAGCTTTACGACGTGCCGCCGCATACCAAACCCACCTACCAGCTCTGGCTGGACAGGCTGGTCAAAGAAGATCTTGCCCACTCGGAAACCGTTATTCGCGAGTCGTTAAAAAACCGCCTGCCGTTTAAGCTTGAATTTCGTATCCATGTCAAAGACGGGATCCGCCATATCCGTTCCCTGGCTAACCGCGTGCTGAATAAGAACGGTGACGTGGAACGGCTGCTGGGTATTAATATGGATATGACCGAGGTTAAGCAGCTCAACGAAGCGCTATACCAGGAAAAAGAACGGCTGCACATCACGCTGGACTCGATCGGCGAAGCGGTAATTTGTACTGATGTCGACATGAATGTCACCTTTATGAACCCAGTGGCCGAGAAGCTCAGCGGCTGGGCGCAGGAAGCGGCCATCGGCCAGCACATTCTGGCGATTCTGCGTATCACCTTCGGCGATAACGGCCCGGTGATGGAAAACATACACAGCGGCGATTTTTCCCGGAGCGCCATCGAGCAGGACGTCGTGCTGCATTGCCGCAACGGCGGCAGCTACGACATCCACTACACCATTACGCCACTGACCACGCTGGACGGCCAAAGTATTGGCTCCGTGCTGGTTATCCAGGATGTCACCGAATCCCGGAAGATGCTCAAACAGCTGAGCTACAGCGCCTCCCACGATAGCCTGACGCACCTGGCCAACCGGGTAAGCTTTGAGAATCACCTGAAGCGTCTACTGCAGGGCGCGATTGAACACCGCCAGCACCATGCGCTGGTGTTCATTGACCTCGACCGTTTTAAAGCCGTAAATGACTCCGCAGGCCATGCCGCCGGTGATGCTTTGCTGCGGGAGCTGGCGGCCATGATGCTGAGTATGCTGCGCACGGGGGATTTCCTTGCCCGCCTCGGCGGCGACGAGTTTGGTTTGCTGCTGCCTGATTGCTCCACTGAAAACGCGCGCTACATCTCCGAGCGCATCATTCGCAGCATCAACGACTACCACTTTATGTGGGATGGCCGCCTGCACCGCATCGGCGCCAGCGCCGGGATCACCCACATTGACGGCGATAATGCTATCGCGTCTGAAGTACTTTCCCAGGCCGATATTGCCTGTTACGCCTCGAAAAACAACGGCCGTGGCCAGGTCACGGTTTATGAGCCGCACCGCCACTATATGGAGCAAGGGCGCGAGACCATGCCGCTCGACGAACAATGGCAGGTGATCAAAGACAATCCCCTCCTGATGATAGCGATGGCGGTTGCGCCACCGCGTATTCCGGAGTCCACCTGTTTCTATCTCCTGACCCTGCGCTTCTGGGGCAACGAAGGGGACGTTATCAACGAACCCGCATTCCGCTCAGGCCTGGCCGACCCGGCGCTTCACCATGCGCTGGATCGCCGCGTGTTTAGCGAATTTTTTGAGAAGTATGCCACTCAGGTCGCCATGAAAGGCTTTGGCGTCGCACTGCCCGTTTCTGGTGCAGGTTTGGTCAGCGACACTTTCGTCAATGAGCTTCTGGAACAGCTGTCCACCAGCCGGATGCCCGCTCGTCTGCTGCACCTGACGATTCAAAGCAGCGATTTGCTTACGGAGCCACAGCGCGCGTATGCCAACCTGAAGCGGCTGCGCAAAGCCGGTTGTCGCATGGTGCTTAGCCACGTTGGGCGCGATCTGGAGCTGTTTAATACCCTGAGCCATCATCCGTTCGACTACGTGATGTTAGATCCCGACCTGATCCTCAACGTGCACTGTAATCTGATGGACGAAATGATGGTGACGATTGTGCACGGTCATGCCCAACGTATGACGCTGCAAACTATCGCCGGTCCAGCGGATATGCCTTTGGTGATGGATACGCTGTCGGGCATCGGCATTGATTTAATCTATGGGGAAACCATCGCCCAGCCGCAGCCGCTGGAGCTGCTGCTGGCTAACAGTTATTTCGGCATTAACTGACCGGCGTCCAGCCGTCGCTATACCAAATGTGTAGTAGCGCATAGGAGCGCCACGGCTGCCAGCGCTCGGCGTAGCGGCGGATCTGCGCCGTTGTCATATCGGGAAAGCGCTGTTTAATCAGGTAATCATCCGGCAGGAAAACGTCGTTGGCCTGCCAGCCGCGTAGAGCAAAATAGTTGGCGGTCCAGCGCCCGATACCCGGCAATGCTATCAGGGTTTTTATTCCCTGCTCCAGATCATCAGGTAACTGCAGCGGAAACTGCCCTTTCATCACCTCTCCGGCAAGATGCACAATCGCTTCTGCACGCTTAAGCGACATGCCTAAAGATTTCAGCTGTTGAATATCGCAGTTTGCCAGCGCCGAGGCATCCGGAAACAGATACCAGTCATCGTTACCTGCAAGCTTATGTCCGAAGGTCTTTGCCACTTTGCCGGTCAATTTTGCCGCCATCGCCACGCTGACCAATTGCCCGAGAATGGCCCGAATAGCCTGCTCGAGCGGGTCCATGCATCCAGGAAGGCGCAGGCCGGGCCGGGCTGCCGCCAGCGTGCCCAGGCTACTTAAAACCTGCTGCGGATCCTTGTCCAAATCCAGTAAGTTCTTAACACGCTGTAAAACTTCACCTGCCACAGGCTGCAGACCGTCGCTCAGCGTCACATTTAGGCAAAGATTCTTTTCGTCTGGCTCAAGCGTCACCAACCCGGCATATTCTCCCAGCGCGAAGCTGCGCTGATAGCGATTTTCGGTGACAATTTCCACGCCTTCCACGGCACGCCCCTGCAAAAACCTGAGGATCCATGGCCAGTCATAAGGCGGTTGATAGCTAAGGGTGTACATAAATAATCCTGAAGAGAATGAGCGTATTAGGCAGGCAACATTGCTTATTTAGCATACCGCCAAATACCGATTTCTGCCTTGCTTTCATATTCAGTTGCCCACGGACCGGCATTCCGCTAAAGTCGCCCCCCTTCTCACTGGCATGGGGATAATTAAAGAGAATGAAAATCGGTTTTGACTACGGAACGGCGAACTGTTCTGTCGCCATTATGCGCGATGGAATACCACAGCTGCTGGAGATGGAGAACGGCTCATCGCTGCTGCCTTCTATGCTCTGTGCGCCGACACGTGAAGCGGTAAGCGAATGGCTCTTCCGCCACCACGAAGTTCCGGCTACGGGAAGTGAGACCCAGGCGCTGCTGCGCCGCGCGGTGAGCTTTAATCGCGAAGAAGATATTGACGTACTGCCCGGCAGCGTAAAATTCGGATTAAGCTCACTTAGCCAGTACATGGAAGATCCGGAAGAGGTTTACTTCGTTAAATCGCCGAAGTCCTTCCTCGGCGCCACCGGACTAAAACCGCAGCAGGTCGCGTTATTTGAAGACCTGGTTTGCGCGATGATGCTTCACATTCGCAAACAGGCGGAAAGCCAACTGGACGGAACCATCGACCAGGCAGTAATTGGCAGACCGATTAACTTCCAGGGGCTAGGCGGCGAAGAGGCCAACCAGCAGGCTCAGGGCATTCTGGATCGCGCAGCGCACCGCGCTGGCTTCCGCGACGTGGTGTTTCAGTTTGAACCCGTAGCCGCGGGGCTGGATTTTGAAGCCACGCTTCAGGAAGAAAAACAGGTGCTGGTGGTCGACATTGGCGGCGGTACCACCGACTGCTCGGTACTGCTGATGGGGCCTGACTGGCACCAGCGTCGCGACCGTGAACAAAGCCTTCTGGGCCATAGCGGCTGCCGCGTAGGCGGTAACGACCTGGACATTATGCTGGCATTTAAACAGCTGGCTCCGCTGCTTGGCATGGGCGGCCAGACGGAAAAAGGCATCGCGCTGCCGGTATTGCCGTGGTGGAATGCCGTCGCGATTAACGATGTTCCGGCACAGAATGACTTCTACAGCGCGGCCAACGGTCGTTCGCTCAACGAGCTGGTGCGCGACGCGCGCGAGCCGGAAAAGGTAGCGTATCTGCAGAAAGTCTGGCGTCAGCGTCTGAGCTACCGCCTTGTCAGGGCGGCAGAAGAGAGCAAAATCTCGCTCTCCAACAGCCAGCAGGTTTCTGCCCTGCTGCCGTTTATTGCCAAAGACGTAGGCTGCAGCATCAGCCAGGAAGCACTGGAAACCGCCATCAGCCAGCCGCTACAGCGCATTATGGAACAGGTCACGCTGGCGATGGATAACAGCCAGGCGAAGCCTGAGGTTATCTACCTGACAGGCGGCAGCGCACGTTCTCCGCTGCTGCGCCATGCTCTGGCCCAACAGTTGCCGAATATCCCTATTGCCGGGGGCGATGACTTTGGCTCGGTCACTCAGGGGCTTGCCCGCTGGTCAGACGTAGTTTTCAGATAATCGCGTTAAAACATACCACTCAAACCGCAGGCCTCCTGCGGTTTTTATATCTGAAAACGCCGGTCGCTTTCTGGAAACTCCAGATGCAGCGAAAGTTTGCCCCCCAGCGCCTCAACGTAGCGCTTGAGCGTGAGCACTTTGAGATCGTTACCGCGTTGTTCAATCGCGGCGATTGCCGGTTGCGAAATACCCATTTTTTGCGCCACTTGTTTTTGAGAAAACCCCTGTTCCTCGCGCACCAGCTGCAACCCGGTTTCCAGAATTAAGACGTCTGTCATTGCGCGGATTTCGGCCTGCTCTTCCGGCGAGAACTCCGCCATTACTTCAGTTAACGTTTTCATTTTCATCCTCCAGTTCTGCCAGGTGATGTGCAAACTGCGTATCGGCCACGTTTATCTGCGCCTGATAAAAACGCTTATCGTTTGATTTGTCGCCACCACACAGCACAACGGCTCTGCGATGCGGGTCAAAAGCAAAAAAGATCCGATATGGCTTGCCGCGCCATAGCAAACGTAATTCCTTCATATTGGGATAACGAGATCCCTTTACCGTGTCCGCCTGTGGGCGGCTTAAAGCAGGCCCCAGAACTCAATATTGCCGAAGGCCGCCACAAGTCGTTTGCGGAGCTCTACGGGCTGGGCCTGATACCAAAAGTAGAAATAGTCGGTAAATATCACGCGCCATATCATCACTCACCTCATAAACTATAGATTATATTTGAAATATAAACCACAGTTTATTTTTCACTTCGTGATATGACTACTCCTGGGACTGAAACTTGCGTGACACCTCGGAAAACGTTTTGCGAAAAACAGTTTTATTTGGCCACAAAAACATCACTTACTTACTATATGTTGCTAATCTGACAGTACTTCATATTTCCTCCATCATTGAAGGGCTATCCGTTACTAAACTAGTAACATTACGCCTAAAATCGTTTCAGGAAGAGAACACGTCATTTATGAAAGGCACGCAGGCTTCTCGCTGGTTGTGGATTACAGCCTTTATTCTGGTGGTGATTGCCGCCGTCTGGTTCTGGCACAACCACAATACATCTTCAGGAACTCAGCCCCAGGCTAAATCTGGCCAGGCTTCCGCCCAGGGCGGTCGACGCGGAATGCGCGGCGGTGCGCTGGCCCCGGTTCAGGCCGCAACGGCAACCACTGAAGCCGTGCCACATTATTTAACCGGCCTTGGCACTATCACTGCGGCCAATACCGTGACGGTGCGCAGCCGCGTTGACGGGCAGTTGCTTGCTATTCATTTCCAGGAAGGCCAGCAGGTAAAAGCCGGTGATTTGCTGGCAGAAATTGACCCCAGCCAGTTCAAAGTCGCTTTGGCTCAGGCCCAGGGGCAATTGGCTAAAGATCAGGCTACCCTGGCAAATGCTCGCCGCGACCTCGCCCGCTACCAACAGCTGGTAAAAACTAACTTAGTTTCCCGCCAGGATCTCGATACTCAGCTGTCGCTCGTAGAATCCACACTCGGCACGGTTAAGGCCGATGAAGCCAGCGTAGCCAGCGCCCAGCTGCAGCTTAACTGGAGCCGCGTTACCGCGCCTATCGACGGTCGAGTTGGCCTGAAACAGGTCGATATTGGCAACCAGATTTCCACCAACGACACCAATGGTATTGTCGTGCTGACGCAAACGCACCCGATTGACCTGGTCTTTACCCTGCCGGAAAACGATATCGCCACGGTGATTAAAGCGCAAAAGGCTGGTGAAACGCTGAGCGTTGAAGCCTGGGACCGCACCAACAGCACAAAACTCAGTAGCGGTAAACTGCTGAGCCTTGATAACCAAATCGATACCACTACCGGCACTATCAAGCTTAAAGCCCGCTTTGATAATCAGGACGACGCTCTTTTCCCGAACCAGTTTGTGAACGCCCGTATGCTGGTGGATACCCAGCAGAATGCCGTGGTGATCCCAGCAGGTGCGTTGCAAATGGGCAACGAAGGCCATTTTGTCTGGGTACTGAACAGCGATAACAAAGTCAGTAAACACCTGGTCACACCGGGAATTCAGGATAGCCAGAAAGTCGTGATCACCGCTGGCGTTTCAGCAGGCGATCGCGTGGTGACCGATGGCATTGACCGCCTGACGGAAGGCGCACAGGTTGAAGTTGTCGAACCGCACAGCGCGGCTGACGATAACGCGAAACCTGCAGCGCAGTCGAAATCCGGCCACAAACACAACGGAGCACGCTCCTGATGCAGGTGTTACCTCCAGGCTCCACGGGCGGTCCTTCCCGCCTGTTTATTCTCCGCCCGGTTGCCACCACGCTATTGATGGTGGCTATCCTGCTGGCGGGGATTATTGGCTATCGCTTTCTGCCTGTTTCGGCGCTGCCGGAAGTAGATTACCCGACTATTCAGGTCGTCACTCTTTACCCTGGCGCCAGCCCTGATGTGATCACGTCTGCAATCACGGCGCCGCTTGAGCGCCAGTTTGGGCAGATGTCTGGCCTGAAACAAATGTCATCGCAAAGCGCCGGAGGGGCGTCGGTTATCACCCTTCAGTTCCAGCTGACGCTGGCGCTCGACGTTGCCGAACAGGAAGTGCAGGCCGCAATTAACGCCGCGACCAACCTCCTGCCTACCGACCTGCCAAACCCACCGGTTTACAGCAAGGTCAACCCGGCGGATCCGCCTATCATGACGCTTGCCGTGACCTCAACTGCCCTGCCGATGACGCAGGTGGAAGACATGGTGGAAACCCGCGTAGCGCAGAAAATATCCCAGGTTTCTGGCGTTGGACTGGTCACGCTGGCGGGCGGCCAGCGCCCCGCTGTGCGCGTGAAGCTGAATGCGCCGGCAATTGCCGCACTTGGCCTGACGAGCGAAACCATTCGCACCGCAATAACCAACGCCAACGTTAACTCGGCAAAGGGCAGCCTTGACGGCCCGGAACGCGCCGTCACGCTATCCGCCAACGATCAAATGAAATCGGCCCAGGAGTACCGAGATTTAATCATTGCTTATCAGAACGGCGCGCCTATTCGCCTGGGGGATATCGCCACCGTTGAGCAAGGGGCTGAGAACAGCTGGCTTGGCGCGTGGGCGAACAAGCAGCAGGCTATTGTCATGAACGTTCAGCGCCAGCCTGGGGCCAACATCATTGAG
This sequence comes from Cedecea sp. NFIX57, assembly GCF_900177785.1. Taxonomy (NCBI): domain Bacteria; kingdom Pseudomonadati; phylum Pseudomonadota; class Gammaproteobacteria; order Enterobacterales; family Enterobacteriaceae; genus Cedecea; species Cedecea sp. NFIX57. The sequence continues at coordinate 193,557 of NZ_FXAS01000005.1, forward strand.
ACGGCAGACAGTATCCGCCAGATGCTGCCGACGCTGACACAAAGCCTGCCGAAGTCGGTCGAAGTGAAGCTGCTCAGCGACCGTACCACCAACATTCGCGCCTCCGTGACCGACACCCAGCACGAGCTGATGCTGGCCATTGCACTGGTGGTGATGATCATTTATCTGTTCCTGCGCAACGTGCCGGCCACTATCATTCCTGCCGTCGCCGTGCCGCTGTCGCTGGTCGGTACTTTTGCTGTGATGGTCTTTCTCGATTTCTCCATCAACAACCTGACGCTGATGGCGCTGACCATCGCCACCGGGTTCGTGGTGGATGACGCCATCGTGGTGATCGAGAACATTTCTCGCTATATCGAAAAAGGTGAGAAGCCGCTGGCCGCCGCGCTAAAAGGTGCCGGGGAAATCGGCTTTACCATTATCTCCCTGACCTTCTCGCTCATCGCCGTACTGATCCCGCTGTTGTTTATGGGCGACATCGTGGGCCGTCTGTTCCGCGAGTTTGCGGTCACGCTGGCAATTTCTATTTTAATCTCCGCCGTGGTTTCGCTAACGCTTACCCCAATGATGTGCGCGAGAATGCTGAGCCACGAATCATTGCGTAAGCAGAACCGTTTCTCCCGCGCCAGCGAGAAGATGTTTGATAACATCATTGCCGCCTATGGCCGCCTGTTAAGCAAAGTGTTGAATCATCCGTGGCTGACGCTTAGCGTGGCTTTTGGCACATTAGCGCTGACTATTGTGCTGTGGATCTTTATCCCCAAAGGTTTCTTCCCGATTCAGGATAACGGCATCATCCAGGGCACGCTGCAGGCCCCGCAGTCGGTCTCTTTCGCCAGCATGGCCCAGCGCCAGCAGCAGGTGGCGGACGTGATACTGAAAGACCCGGCGGTGGAAAGCCTGACCTCGTTTATCGGCGTGGACGGCACCAACCCTTCATTGAACAGCGCCCGCCTGCAAATTAACCTTAAGCCGCTCAGTGACCGCGATGATCGCATCCCGACGGTGATTGACAGATTGCAGCAGAATGTCGCCAGCGTCCCGGGCGTGCAACTTTATCTGCAGCCGATCCAGGATCTGACTATCGACACCACGGTGAGCCGTACGCAGTACCAGTTCACCTTGCAGGCTACCTCACTGGACGAACTGAGCACCTGGGTGCCGCAGCTGGAAGACAAACTTAAAACGCTGCCTCAGCTCGCGGATATCAGCAGCGACTGGCAGGATCAGGGGCTGATGGCCTACGTCAACGTTGACCGCGACAGCGCCAGCCGCCTCGGCATCACCATGTCATCGGTGACCAGCGCCCTGTATAACGCCTTCGGCCAGCGTCTGATTTCAACGATTTACACCCAGGCCAACCAGTATCGCGTGGTACTCGAACATGATACCAGCACCACGCCAGGGCTAAGCGCGCTCGACAACATTCGCCTCACCAGCAGCACCGGCGGCAGCATTCCGTTAAGCGCGATCGCGAAGGTGGAGCAGCGCTTTGCCCCGCTGTCGATTAACCACCTCGACCAGTTCCCGTCCACTACGTTCTCCTTTAACGTACCGGAAGGGCAATCGCTGGGTGACGCGGTGACCGCCATTACCTCGGCGGAAAAAGAGCTGGCGATGCCGTCCGATATCACGACGCAGTTCCAGGGCAGCACCCTCGCCTTCCAGGCCGCGCTGGGCAGCACTATCTGGCTGATTGTTGCCTCAGTCGTGGCGATGTATATCGTGCTGGGCGTGCTGTATGAAAGCTTTATTCACCCGATCACTATCCTGTCGACGCTGCCCACAGCGGGCGTTGGCGCGCTGCTTGCGCTGATGCTGGCGGGCGCCGAACTGGACGTTATCGCTATTATCGGCATCATCCTGCTCATTGGCATCGTGAAGAAAAACGCGATCATGATGATCGACTTTGCGCTGGCCGCCGAGCGTGAACAGGGCATGGCCCCTTACGAAGCCATTTACCAGGCCTGTTTACTGCGTTTCCGTCCGATTCTGATGACCACGCTTGCGGCGCTGTTGGGTGCGCTGCCGCTGATGCTTTCAACCGGCGTTGGCGCGGAGCTTCGTCGCCCGCTGGGTATCGGCATGGTCGGCGGCCTGCTGCTTAGCCAGGTTCTGACGCTGTTTACTACGCCGGTGATTTACCTGCTGTTCGACCGTTTGTCACACTACACGCGCCGCCGCTTTGGCCGCCAGCATGAGGAGGCGTAAGTGAAGTTTTTTGCCCTCTTCATTTACCGCCCGGTAGCGACGATTTTGTTGACCGTCGCCATTACGCTGTGTGGCGTGCTGGGCTTCCGCCTGCTGCCGGTTGCGCCGCTGCCGCAGGTGGATTTTCCGGTGATCATGATAAGCGCCTCGCTGCCGGGCGCGTCACCAGAAACCATGGCATCGTCAGTAGCAACACCGCTGGAGCGTTCCCTGAGCCGCATTGCCGGGGTCAACGAAATGACCTCGTCCAGTTCGCTGGGCAGCACCCGCATCATTCTGGAATTTAATTTCGACCGCGACATCAACGGTGCCGCGCGGGACGTGCAGGCGGCAATCAACGCCGCCCAAAGCCTGCTGCCAAGCGGGATGCCGGGGCGGCCAACTTACCGCAAGGCCAACCCGTCCGATGCGCCAATCATGATCCTGACGCTCACCTCCGACACGCTGTCGCAGGGTGAGCTGTATGATTTTGCCTCCACGCAGCTCGCGCAAACCGTCTCGCAAATCGACGGGGTTGGCGACGTGGATGTCGGCGGAAGCTCTCTGCCCGCGGTGCGCGTGGACCTTAATCCTCAAGCGCTGTTTAACCAGGGCGTATCGCTGGATGCCGTCCGAACCGCAATTAGCAATGCCAACGTTCGTCGCCCTCTTGGCTCGGTAGAAGACAGCACAAGCCGCTGGCAAATTCAGACCAACGACGAGCTAAAAAAAGCGGCGAACTATATGCCGCTTATCGTGCATTACAATAACGGTTCGGCCGTGCAGCTGCAGGATGTCGCCAACGTAACCGACAGCGTGCAGGACGTGCGTAACGCCGGGATGACCAACGCCAAACCAGCCATTTTGCTGATGATCCGCAAATCGCAGGAAGCGAACATCATCGAAACCGTGGATCGCATCCGCGCCAAAATACCCGAATTAAGAGAAACCATTCCGGCTTCCATCGACCTGCAGGTAGCCCAGGATCGGTCACCAACCATTCGCGCCTCGCTGGCCGAGGTAGAACAATCTCTGGTGATCTCCGTGTCGCTGGTCATTCTGGTGGTGTTTCTGTTCCTTCGCTCAGGGCGAGCGACCTTTATTCCAGCTGTAGCAGTCCCGGTGTCACTGATCGGGACCTTTGCCGCCATGTATCTGTGTGGCTTCAGCCTGAATAACCTGTCGCTGATGGCACTGACCATCGCCACCGGCTTTGTGGTCGATGACGCCATCGTGGTACTGGAAAACATTTCCCGCCATCTGGAAGCGGGCGTAAAGCCCATGCAGGCGGCTCTTCAGGGCGTGCGGGAAGTGGGCTTCACCGTGCTGTCCATGAGTCTGTCGCTGGTGGCGGTCTTCCTGCCGCTGCTGTTGATGGGTGGGCTGCCGGGGCGCTTATTCCGCGAGTTTGCGGTCACGCTTTCGGTGGCTATCGGGATTTCGCTAGTGGTGTCGCTCACGCTCACGCCAATGATGTGTGGCTGGCTCCTGAAAAACCGGCCTCCTGAAAAGAGAAACAAAAATCGTGGATTCGGTCGCCTGCTGATTGCCATGCAGGGTGGATACGCGCGGTCGTTGAAATGGGTGCTAAACCATACTCGGCTGGTGGGGATGGTGCTTCTGGGTACGATAGCCCTGAGCGTCTGGCTCTACATTGCGATCCCAAAAACCTTCTTCCCTGAGCAGGACACCGGCAGGCTGATGGGCAATATTCAGGCCGATCAGAGCATCTCTTTCCAGGCCATGCGCGGCAAGCTGCAGGACTTTATGAAGATCATTCGTGAAGATCCGGCGGTGGATAACGTCACCGGCTTTACCGGCGGTTCCCGGGTTAACAGCGGCATGATGTTTATCTCACTTAAGCCATTGAGTGAACGCAGTGAAACCGCCCAGCAGGTCATTGACCGGCTGCGTGGCAAGCTGGCAAAAGAGCCCGGCGCCAACCTCTATTTAATGGCGGTGCAGGATATTCGCGTCGGTGGTCGTCAGGCTAACGCCAGCTATCAGTACACTCTGCTTTCGGATGACTTAAGCGCCCTGCGAGAGTGGGAGCCAAAAATCCGCAAAGCGCTGGCGGCGCTGCCAGAACTGGCGGACGTTAACTCCGACCAGCAGGATAACGGCTCGGAGATGGACCTGATTTACGACCGTGAAACCATGTCGCGATTGGGGATCAGCGTCTCGGATGCCAACAATCTGCTCAACAACGCCTTTGGTCAGCGCCAGATTTCCACCATCTACCAGCCGTTAAACCAGTACAAAGTGGTGATGGAAGTTGATCCGCGTTACACCCAGGACATCAGCTCGCTCAACCAGATGTTCGTCATAAACAGCGAAGGGAAGTCGATTCCCCTCTCCTACTTTGCCAAATGGCAGCCAGCGAACGCCCCACTGTCGGTGAACCATCAGGGGCTGTCTGCCGCATCCACCATCTCGTTCAACCTGCCTGACGGGGTGTCGCTTTCTGAAGCCAGCGATGCCATCGACAGGACGATGACTTCGCTGGGTGTACCGTCGACCGTGCGCGGCAGCTACGCCGGGACGGCACAGGTGTTCCAGCAGACGATGAACTCGCAGGTGATCCTGATCCTGGCGGCGATTGCCACGGTGTATATCGTTCTCGGCATGCTGTATGAAAGCTACGTGCATCCGCTGACCATCCTCTCGACGCTGCCTTCCGCGGGCGTCGGGGCGCTGCTGGCGCTGGAACTTTTCGGCGCCCCCTTCAGCCTGATTGCGCTAATCGGTATCATGCTGCTGATAGGTATCGTGAAGAAGAACGCCATTATGATGGTGGACTTCGCGATAGAGGCGCAGCGTAAGGGCGATTTAACGCCGGAAGAAGCCATTTTCCAGGCCTGCCTGCTGCGCTTCCGCCCGATTATGATGACCACGCTGGCCGCGCTGTTTGGCGCATTACCGCTGGTGCTGACCAGCGGTGACGGCGCAGAACTGCGTCAGCCGCTGGGGATCACCATCGTCGGCGGGCTGGTGATGAGCCAGCTACTGACGCTATACACCACGCCGGTGGTTTACCTGTTCTTTGACCGACTGAGATTGCGCTTTAGCCGCAAACCCCGTGAAAGTAAGGCTCTGTCCGTATGACTGATTTGCCCACCGCCGTTCGCTGGCAGTTATGGATTGTCGCTTTTGGCTTCTTTATGCAGGCGCTGGACACCACGATTGTTAACACCGCTCTCCCCTCGATGGCGCATAGTCTGGGCGTAAGCCCTCTGCACATGCACTCGGTAGTGGTGGCCTACGTGTTAACGGTTGCGGTTATGCTCCCGGCAAGCGGCTGGCTGGCGGACAGAGTGGGCGTACGCAATATCTTCTTCACGGCGATCATTCTTTTTACCCTTGGGTCGCTGTTTTGCTCCAACGCTTCAACGCTCAACGAACTTGTTCTGGCCCGCGTTGTGCAGGGCATTGGCGGCGCGATGATGGTACCAGTGGGGCGCCTTACGGTGATGAAAATCGTGCCGCGTGCGCAGTATATGGCGGCAATGACCTTCGTGACGATTCCAGGCCAGGTTGGCCCCCTGCTCGGCCCTGCGCTCGGCGGTGTGCTTGTGGAGTACGCCTCCTGGCACTGGATTTTCCTGATAAACATTCCTGTCGGCATTGTCGGGGCTATCGCGACCCTGTGGCTGATGCCCAACTACACCATGCAAACTCGTCGCTTTGATATTTCCGGCTTCCTGCTGCTGGCGTTTGGCATGGCGGCGCTGACGATTGCGCTGGACGGCCAAAAGGGCCTGGGCATTTCCAGTGAAACGCTCGGGCTGTTAATCCTCGGCGGGGTTATCGCCATTCTGCTTTACCTGTGGCATGCGCGCGACAACGAAAACGCGCTGTTCAATCTCAATCTGTTCAACACGAAAACCTTTTCTCTTGGCCTGCTGGGCAGCCTGTGCGGGCGCATCGGCAGCGGCATGTTGCCGTTTATGACCCCGGTATTTCTGCAGATTGGGATGGGTTTCTCGCCGTTCCATGCCGGGCTGATGATGGTCCCGATGGTGCTTGGCAGCATGGGCATGAAGCGTATCGTTGTGCAGGTCGTCAACCGCTTCGGCTACCGCAATGTGCTGGTCGTCGCCACGCTCGGCCTGGCGCTGATCACGCTGATGTTTATGGGTACGGCCCTGATGGGCTGGTTCTGGCTGCTGCCGGTAGTGCTGTTTGTACAGGGCATGGTCAACTCCATGCGCTTCTCTTCCATGAATACGCTGACGCTAAAAGATCTGCCGGATGACCTCGCCAGCGGCGGCAACAGCATGCTCTCAATGGTCATGCAGCTTTCCATGAGTATCGGCGTGACCGTCGCAGGCCTGCTGCTGGGCATGTTTGGCCATCAGCAGCTTCCGGCCGGTGGTGAGCAGGTTCACAGCATCTTTATGTACACCTACTTCTGCATGGCGCTGGTCATTGCCCTTCCGGCATTGCTGTTTGCCCGCGTCCCCAATGACCGTTCAGAAAACACGGTCATCAGCCGCCGTAAAAGGAGCGAAACATGAAACTCTGCCGCTCCGGGATCACCGGGAAATTATTCCTCGCTATTTTCTCCACCTGCCTGCTGGTGCTGGCCATCATGCACTGGGGCGTCAGGTTAAGTTTTGAGCGCGGCTTTATTGACTACATCAAGCGCGGCAATACCCAGCGCATTGAGCTGCTGAGTGATGCGCTGGGTGAACAGTATGCGCTTCATGGCAACTGGCGCTTCCTGCGGCACAACGACAGGTTTGTGTTTCAGATTTTACGTTCATTTGAGCGCGACGGGGATGAAGCACACGGCATGCCTCCACAAGGCTGGCGCACCAAGTTTTGGGTGGTCGATCAAAACTATCAGGTTCTGGTTGGCCCGCGAGAGAAGCTCCCTCCCGATGGAATGCGCAAAGCGATTAACGTCAATGGCCAGGACGTGGGCTGGGTGATTGCCTCCCCGATTGAACGCCTGACCCGCAACACCGACATTAACTTTGACCGCCAGCAGCGGCGCACAAGTTGGATCATCGTCGCCCTGTCTAGCCTGCTGGCGGCGGCGGCCACCTTCCTGCTCGCCCGTGGCCTTTTGGCTCCGGTGAAACGCCTGGTTGATGGTACCCACAAACTGGCCGCCGGCGATTTTTCCACCCGGGTCGCGGTCGGTAGCCAGGATGAGCTGGGGCGACTGGCACAGGACTTTAACCAGCTCGCCAGTACGCTGGAAAAAAACCATAAAATGCGCCGGGCTTACATGGCGGATATTTCTCACGAGCTTCGCACCCCACTTGCCGTCTTACGCGGTGAGCTGGAGGCCATTCAGGACGGCGTGCGCCAGTTTACACCGGAATCCGTCACGTCACTGCAGATGGAAGTCGCCACCCTGACCAAACTCGTTGACGACCTGCACCAGCTTTCCATGTCCGATGAAGGCGCGCTGGCGTACCAGAAAAAATCGCTGGATATCATTGCGCTGCTGGAAGTGGTTGCCGGGGCATTTCGATCCCGTTTTGAGTCACGCGGGCTGATAATACGTCTTGCGCTACCGGAATCCGCGACTATTTTCGGTGACGGAGACCGTCTGATGCAGCTGTTCAACAATCTTCTGGAAAACAGCCTCCGCTACACCGACAGCGGTGGGCAACTGGTGATTAGCGGTAAAATTGTGAATCAGCAGTTTGTGATGAGCTTTGACGACAGTGAGCCCGGTGTATCGGACGAGCAGTTAGGTCAGCTTTTTGACCGTTTCTACCGCGCGGAAGGTTCCCGCAACCGCGCCAGCGGCGGTTCAGGGCTGGGCCTGTCTATCTGCCAGAATATTGTGACCGCCCATGGCGGCACGCTAACCGCCTCCCATTCACGCTTTGGCGGCGTTAGTATTACCGTTGAACTTCCTCTGGAAACAGAAACGTCGAGGACATTATGACCGAGCTACCGATTGACGACAGTACGCCCCGTATTTTGATCGTAGAAGATGAACCTAAGCTTGGGCAGTTGCTCATCGACTACCTCCGTGCGGCAAGCTATGCCCCTACTCTGCTGAACCACGGCGACCAGGTACTGCCGTATGTTCGCCACACGCCGCCGGATCTCATTTTGCTGGATCTGATGCTCCCCGGCACAGATGGCCTGACATTATGCAAAGAGATTCGACGTTTCTCCGAAGTCCCTATCGTCATGGTGACGGCCAAAATAGAAGAGATTGACCGCCTGCTGGGGCTGGAAATTGGCGCTGACGACTATATTTGCAAACCTTACAGCCCGCGCGAAGTTGTCGCCCGCGTGAAAACAATCCTCCGCCGCTGCAAGCGTCAGCTTGCCATTTCCGCTGGGTCGGAAGAAAGCCCGCTGGTGATTGATGAAGGCCGCTTCCAGGCTATTTGGCGCGGTAAACTGCTGGATCTTACTCCCGCCGAGTTCCGCCTGCTAAAAACCCTGTCCCACGAGCCGGGGAAAGTGTTCTCCCGCGAAATGCTGCTGAACCATTTGTATGACGACTACCGCGTGGTCACCGACCGTACCATCGACAGTCACATTAAAAACTTGCGCCGCAAGCTTGAAGCACTGGATACCGATCAGTCGTTTATTCGCGCCGTTTACGGCGTGGGTTACCGCTGGGAGGCGGACGCCGGGCGGGTGATATAAAATAGCGGCCTCGACATATAGTCAAATTGCCTTTAACCGACTATCTTTCAGACTGTTACCCACAATGGGTGTCTTCGGTTTAAGGAAAAGCTGTGTCAACAATACTTATTATATTGGCTGTAGGAGTGGTGCTTGGCGTGCTGTATGTCTGCTTTGTTCCGACGGGGAAATCCCCGATTACGGGATTATGGTCAACACTGCCAACAAAGCAGGAATATCTCCAGGCCCACCCGGCTGAAGTTTCCCCCACCGGTAGCCCGCAGTGTTTTCACTGTCATTCGTCAGAAACACTCGACGTTGGGCTGGCAAGATTTACTGATTTTCGTCGCACCATTATTTGCAGCAAATGCAAAAACCAACTCTGGCGTGAGCAAGATTAGGTCTCGCCCGAAGAGGAAATAAAAATATATTAGCGGCAGTTGGGAGGTGTTCATCGTGGAAAAATATGTTTTTTACAGCAAAGAAATTTCCGTCAACATCTATCCGAAAGCGTCGGTTACCGCTGCAGAAAAAAAGCGCCTGAGCGAAGAAGGGTTTCAAAAAATAGGCTTTGAAACGCACGCTAAGGATGAAGCAGAGGCAATGGAACAATACCTGACGCATTTCAAAGAAAACACCGAAGCGCTGGAGGATTACGCGAAAGATATCGCATTCTCATCACTGATCTTCAACGGAGGGCGATTTCTTTTCTGACTCCGCAAGACGGTTTACTCCCCAGCCTCACGGCGCTACAATTCCCGCCCTTAAATTGTGGTAATCCACTCGACTTTAGCCGCTTCACCAGGTGGAGCGGTTCTGACCTGATATCAGAACGAGAACTTCATGTTTAAACCGGAACTCCTCTCCCCGGCGGGAACGCTGAAAAACATGCGTTACGCTTTCGCCTACGGCGCAGACGCCGTCTACGCTGGCCAGCCGCGCTATTCGCTGCGCGTACGCAATAACGAATTCAACCACGAAAACCTCCAGCTCGGGATCAACGAAGCCCATGCGCTGGGTAAAAAATTCTACGTGGTGGTGAACATTGCCCCGCATAACGCCAAGCTGAAAACCTTCATTCGCGACCTCAAGCCGGTTATCGATATGGGCCCGGATGCCCTGATCATGTCCGATCCTGGGCTTATCATGATGGTGCGCGAGGCTTTCCCGGAGATGGATATTCACCTCTCCGTGCAGGCTAACGCCGTTAACTGGGCGACAGTGAAGTTCTGGAAGCAAATGGGGCTGACGCGCGTGATTCTTTCCCGTGAGCTGTCGCTGGAAGAAATCGCCGAAATTCGTGAACAGGTTCCAGAAATGGAGCTGGAGATCTTCGTCCACGGCGCGCTGTGCATGGCGTATTCAGGCCGCTGCCTGCTCTCCGGCTATATCAACAAGCGTGACCCTAACCAGGGAACCTGCACCAATGCCTGCCGCTGGGAATATAAGGTTCAGGAAGGCAAAGAAGACGACATCGGTAACATCGTCCACGTGCATGAGCCGATTCCGGTGCAAAACGTTGAGCCTACGCTTGGCATCGGCGCGCCAACGGACAAAGTATTTATGGTGGAAGAAGCCAAACGTCCGGGTGAGTACATGACTGCTTTCGAAGACGAGCACGGCACCTACATCATGAACTCGAAAGATCTTCGCGCCATTGAGCACGTAGAGCGCCTGACCAAAATGGGCGTGCACTCGCTGAAAATCGAAGGCCGCACTAAGTCCTACTACTACTGCGCACGTACCGCGCAGGTGTATCGTCGCGCCATTGATGATGCCGCAGCGGGCAAACCGTTTGATCCTACGCTGCTGCAAACGCTGGAAGGCCTGGCCCATCGCGGTTATACCGAAGGTTTCCTGCGTCGTCATACCCACGACAGCCATCAGAATTACGAGTACGGCCACTCTATTTCCGAAAGCCAGCAGTTTGTGGGCGAGTTTACCGGCGAACGCCGCGGTGACCTGGCAGCAGTGGCAGTGAAAAACAAATTCCTGCTGGGCGACAGTCTGGAAATGATGACTCCACAGGGCAATATCACCTTTACGCTGGAAACGCTGGAAAACGGCAAATCCCAGCCGATAGACGTGGCCCCAGGCGACGGTCATACCGTATGGATGCCTGTACCTCAGGAGATAGCGCTGGATTATGCTCTGCTGATGCGCAATCTCTCTGGTCAGACAACCCGTAAACCGCACGCAAACTAGTGAATCCGGGTTATTTTTCGCGCTAAGACCATTCTTAGAAACCGATCACATACGGTTACACAAGATAACGTTATTATCCGCAAGCTGAAAAACATAACCCATAAATGCTAGCTGTACCAGGAACCACCTCCTTGGCCTGCGCAATCTCCCTTGCGCAGGCTTTCTTTTTTCCGCTGATTCAGTCAGTTCTTACTCCCCCGCTCCCGCTTTGCTCTACACTTTGATAATGCTCACTTTTCTGAGGTAAGTCATGGAGAGATCTCTGAATTCATTTTTGATTCTGAACGGCAAAGGTGCCGGAAACCCACAGCTGCGCGAGGCTGTACATACGCTGCGTGAGGAAGGTTATACCTTACACATCAGGGTGACCTGGGAAAAAGGAGATGCAGAACGCTACATTGCGGAAGCCCTGAGCCTCGGCGTAGACACCGTGGTTGCCGGCGGCGGTGACGGCACAATCAATGAGATTGCCACCTGTCTCGCAAAACTTTCACCGGGCAGTCGCCCGGCATTGGGCATTCTCCCACTGGGTACGGCCAACGACTTTGCCACCAGCGCCGGTATTCCTGAGGACTTTGAAAAAGCGCTGCGCCTCGCGCTGTTCGGCAAAGCCGCCAACATCGACCTGGTACAGGTCAACGAAGAAGCCTTCTTCATCAACATGGCGACCGGCGGATTTGGTACACGCATCACCACCGAAACGCCGGAAAAACTCAAAGCAGCACTCGGCGGCGTCTCTTACTTTATTCACGGTTTGATGCGCATGGATATGCTGAAACCTGATCGCTGCGATATTCGCGGGGAAGGTTTTAGCTGGCAGGGCGACGCGCTGGTGATCGGCATCGGTAATGGCCGCCAGGCCGGTGGCGGGCAACAGCTTTGCCCGGAGGCGTTGATCAACGACGGGCTGCTTGAGCTGCGAATTTTTACCGGTGAAGACTTGCTTCCTGCGCTGTTGACTACGCTGACGCGCCCGGATGAAAACCCGAACGTTATTGAAGGGAAATCAGCCTGGTTTGAGATTTCCGCCCCGCACGAGATAACTTTCAACCTTGACGGAGAACCGCTGAGCGGACGGCATTTCCGCATTGAAGTGCATCCGAATGCGCTGGCCTGCCGTTTACCGCCTAATTGCCCGCTGCTGGGGTAAGCCAGCACGGTGCAGTTTGTTTCCCCTCACCCTAACCCTCTCCCCAACAGGGAGAGGGAATAAAAAGCGATCTCTGTTGCTTGCTTTCCTCCCCCGCCCCTTTGGGGAGATGGAATAAAAAGCGCTCTCTGTTGCTTTCCCCCCTCTCCCCTTTGGGGAGAGGGCCGGGGTGAGGGGTAATAACGCAACCAGCAAAAACTCCGCATAAAAAAGCCCTCAAAAAGAGGGCCTTATAACCTTACTCAACAGAGCTTAAGCGATAGTCACTTTCTCATTCAGATAAACATCCTGCACGGCATTAATCAGCTTCACGCCGTCGGTCATCGATTTCTTGAACGCTTTGCGCCCCAGAATCAGCCCCATGCCGCCCGCACGTTTGTTGATTACCGCCGTACGCACCGCATCCGCCAGGTCAGTTTCACCGCCTGCGGCACCGCCGGAGTTGATCAGGCCTGCACGCCCCATGTAGCAGTTAGCCAGCTGATAGCGTACCAGGTCGATAGGGTTGTCGGTGGTCAGCTTGCTGTAAACTTTTTCGTCGGTGTAGCCAAAGTTTACCGCTTTATAGCCGCCGTTATTCTCCGCCATTTTTTGCTTCACAATATCGGCCCCGATGGTCGCCGCCAGGTGGTTAGCCTGCCCGGTTAAGTCGGCGCTGACGTGGTAATCCACCCCGTCCTTTTTAAACGCGGAGTTACGCAGATAGGCCCACAGCACGGTAACCAGGCCGAGTTCGTGCGCGCGTTCAAAGGCGGCGGAGATCTCTTCAATCTGGCGGCGGGATTCCGGCGAACCAAAGTAAATCGTGGCCCCGACAGCAACGGCCCCCATATTGAAAGCCTGCTCAACGCTGGCGTACAGCGTCTGGTCGTAGGTGGTCGGGTAGCTCAGCGTCTCATTGTGGTTAAGCTTCACAAGGAACGGAATGCGGTGGGCATAGCGGCGTGAAACCGAGGCCAGCACGCCATAGGTGGAGGCCACGCAGTTACAGCCTGCCTCGATGGCCAGCTCAACGATGTTTTTCGGATCGAAATAGAGCGGGTTCGCGGCGAAAGATGCCCCCGCCGAGTGTTCAACACCCTGATCGACGGGAAGAATAGAGAGGTAGCCGGTCCCGGCCAGACGCCCGGTGTTGTATAGCGTCTGCATGTTTCGCAGCACCGCAGGCGGGCGATTATTATCCACCATCACTCTGTCAACATAGTCCGAGCCGGGCAGATAAAGCTGGTCTGCCGGAATAGTCATACAACGATGCTGTAACAAGCCGTCGGCATCTTTGCCAAGCAACTGCGCAATATCAGTCATAATACGCTCCCGTAAAGGCAGCGAGCCCCCTGCCCGCTGCGCATGAAAAATCCTGTTCTGCCGGGTCGAAAAAACCGGCCGCACTAAGCTTGGTACCGACGGCGGGGATTTGCCAGTTCGAGCGCACTTTTGCCTCCTTTCCAGGAGTAAAGCCAGGTGGCCACCCGGTTATTTTTGCAAGGGCGATCATAGAATCGACGCAAAGGTATTTAAAAGGTATTATTCATTGGTATGGTTAAGGCACACCCTACACCTGTCATGAAGGTCCTGAGCATGAAACGTACAACGATTAGCCTTTCGTTCATGATGTTTATGGAATGGTTTATCTGGGGCGCCTGGTTTGTGCCCCTGTGGCTGTTCCTCAACAAAAGTGGTTTTACCGCCGGCGAAATTGGCTGGTCCTACGCCTGCACCGCCATCGCTGCTATTTTGTCACCTATCCTGGTCGGCTCGCTGACCGACCGCTTCTTTGCCGCGCAAAAAGTGCTGGCGCTGCTGATGTTCGTCGGCGCCGGGCTGATGTATCTGGCCGCTCAGCAAACGGAGTTTGTCTATTTCTTCCCGCTCCTGCTGGCTTACTCGCTCACCTATATGCCGACCATCGCGCTGACCAACAGCATCGCGTTTTCCAACGTCGACGACGTGGAGCGTGATTTCCCGCGTATTCGCGTGATGGGGACCATCGGCTGGATTGCCTCCGGGATCGTGTGCGGCTTCCTGCCGCAGATGCTGGGCTTCAGCGATATCTCGCCCACCAACGTGCCGCTGCTGATCACCGCCATCAGCTCGGTCGCTTTAGGCGTATTCGCGTTCTTCCTTCCGAACACTCCGCCGAAAAGCACCGGCAAGCTGAGCCTGAAGGTGATGCTGGGCCTGGACGCGCTGGTGCTGCTGAAAGACAAAAACTTCCTGGTCTTCTTCTTCTGTTCCTTCCTGTTTGCGATGCCGCTAGCGTTCTACTACATCTTCGCCAACGGCTACCTGACCGAAGTCGGGATGCATAACGCCACGGGCTGGATGACGCTCGGCCAGTTCTCGGAAATCTTCTTTATGCTGGCGCTGCCGTTCTTCACTAAGCGCTTTGGTATTAAAAAGGTTCTGCTGCTGGGCCTGATTACCGCCGCCATTCGCTACGGCTTCTTTGTCTACGGCGATGCGTCGCACCTGTTCACCTACGGCCTGCTGTTCCTCGGCATTCTGCTGCACGGCGTGAGCTATGACTTCTACTACGTCACCGCCTACATTTACGTGGACAAGAAATCCCCGGTGTATATGCGCACCGCGGCGCAGGGGTTGATCACACTTTGCTGCCAGGGCTTCGGCAGCCTGCTGGGCTACAGCCTCGGCGGCAAAATGATGGAAAAAATGTTTGCTTACTCCTCGCCGGTGAACGGCCAGACCTTTAACTGGACGGGGATGTGGGGCTTTGGCGCGATAATGATTGCCGCCATCGCCGTGCTGTTCATGGTCTTCTTCCGCGAGTCGGACAAAGAGATTGCTGCCATCGCCGTTGCCGGTGATGAATCTGAAAAAGTATTAAAGGAAGCGTAATAATGGAAAATCGTATTCTGGGAGCCTTTTACGGCCAGATGTTAGGTGATGCGATGGGCATGCCGTCCGAACTGTGGCCGCGCTCGCGGGTAAAGGCCCACTTCGGCTGGATAGACAAGTTCCTGCCGGGCCCGGCGGAAAACAATGCCGCCTGTTATTTTGCCCGCGCTAAGTTTACTGATGACACGTCGATGGCGCTGGCGCTGGCAGATGCCATCATCGAACACCACGGGGCTATCAACCCGGACGCCATTGGCCGCCATATCCTGGCGTGGGCAGAAGGGTTCGATGCGTTTAATAAAAACGTGCTCGGACCAACATCGAAAATAGCCCTGAATGCGATTAAACAAGGGACGCCGGTGAGCGAGCTGGAAAACAACGGCGTAACCAACGGGGCGGCGATGCGTGCCTCCCCGCTTGGCTGCCTGCTGCCGACGGCCAATCTCGATGAGTTTGTGGACGAGGTCGCGTTAGCGTCAAGCCCGACGCACAAATCAGATTTAGCGATTGCCGGAGCGGTTGTTATTGCCTGGGCCATCTCCCGCGCCATCGACGGTGCAAGCTGGGCAACGATTTGCGATGAGCTGCCGTCCATCGCCCGCCACGCGCAGGAAAAACGCATCACGACATTTAGCGCTTCCCTCGCGGCACGCCTGGAATTAGCGCTGAGCGTGGCAAGAAAAGCGCGTGGCACCGAATCCGCCATGGAAGAGATTTACCAGTTGGTCGGCACAGGCACCAGCACCGTGGAGTCCGTACCGGCGGCGATTGCAATGGTCGAACTGGCGAAAACCGACCCTAACCGCTGCGCAGTACTGTGTGCCAACCTCGGGGGAGATACCGACACCATCGGTGCGATGGCCACGGCTATCTGCGGCGCACTGAACGGCGTGGAAAGCATCGACCCGGCGTTAAAACAGGAGCTGGATGAAGAGAACCAGCTCGACTTCACGCGCTACAGCCGCATCTTTATGGCTTACCGCCAGCAAAGAGAGGCCAGCCATGAAGCCAAATGAACTGCTGAGCAAACTGCCCCAGCTCCAGGCTCAGCGCCCGGTTTGCGTGCTCGGTTCGGCGGTGATTGACGTCATCGCCGACGCCTATGCCCTGCCGTGGCGCGGCTGCGATATCGAACTGCATCAGCAAGGCGTGAACATCGGTGGCTGCGCGCTGAACATCGCCATCACGCTTTCACGCCTCGGCATCGCCTCGCAGAACGCGCTGCCGATTGGCCAGGGAACCTGGGCCGATATTATTCGCAACAGCCTCGAAAAACAGCACATCCGCAGCGAGATCCACACCGATGCGGGAGACAACGGCTGGTGCCTGGCGCTGGTCGAACCCGACGGTGAGCGCACCTTTATGTCGTTTCGCGGCGTCGAGCACCAGTGGAGTCAGGCCTGGCTTGACGGCCTGAGCATCCCGCCAGGCAGCCTGCTGTCGCTCTCTGGCTACCAGCTTGCCGGGCCGTGCGCGGAACTGCTCGTTGGCTGGCTGGAGTCGCTGGAGGCAATTACGCCGTTTATCGACTTTGGCCCGCGTATCGCGGATATTCCGCAGCCGCTGCTGGCGCGGATTATGGCCTGCAAACCGATTGTTTCGCTCAACCGTCAGGAAGCGGCGATTGTTGCCGAATGGCTTGAAGTCGATCCTGAAAACATCGAAGCGATCTGCCGCGCATGGCAGACCCGCTACGCCAGCCCGCTGATCGTTCGTTTAGATAAGGACGGCGCGTGGTTTGCGGACGGCGATAATATGGGGATCGCTGCGCCCTTCCCGACCACCGTCGTGGATACCATCGGCGCGGGTGACAGCCACGCGGGTGGCACAATTGCGGGCCTGGCAGCAGGCTGGAGCCTGGAAGAAGCTGTCAGTCTCGGTAATGCGGTAGCCAGCTACGTGGTTGGCCACCGGGGCGGGGACTGCGCGCCAAAACTCGCACAGCTCGAGCAGGCCTTACTCCTCGCAGACGAAAACGTATAAGTCGCTGCGGCAGTGGCTGATGCTGTACTCAATGGGCCGGTTATGCGGGTCGAACGCCACCTGTTTGATGACCAAAACCGGCACCGGCGTTTCCAGTTTGATGTGTGACTGGAATTCGCTGTCCGGCATTCTGGCGCTCACCCGGCTGCGGGTGCGCTGCGGAATAATGTTCTGGCTGCGGAAATAGTCGTACAGCGAAACGCCAATCTCATCCGGGTCGGCAATCAGCCCGGTCGGCACGTAAGACTCTTCGATAGACACCGCATCTTCATCCACATAGCGAATACGCTTTAGCAAAAAGACCTCGCTTTCCGCCGGGATCGCGAGCTGTTCCGCCACGTCTGCCGGGCATTTCACCACGCGTTTGTTCACCCACAACGTGTTTGGCTTTTTACCCCGGAGCACAACCTGCTGCGAAAACCCTCTGGCCTCTTTCAGTGAATACTCAAACGTGGCGTTAATTTGCGTCCCGTAGCCGCGCGAACGTGTTACCACACCTTCATCTTCCAGCGCCTGCATCGCCTTGCGCACGGTAATGCGTGACACGCCCGTAAGCTGGCTGAGATCCCGCTCCCCCGGCAGGATATTACCCTGCGGCAACAGGCCCGCGCGCACGGCATTTTTTACCGTTTCAACAAACTTGAGGTACAGAGGAGCGTTATCCGGGGCGGCAAAGCGCTGTTTGAGCTGTTCAACTAACTGGTGATGAGCCTGTTCCATGGTACGCAATTGTCCGGCAAGGAAGATGAAGCCAGTATAGTACCACTGGTATTATGCTGGCTAAAAACTTCTCTCTTAACCGACAGTTACCACCACTCGTGAAAATGATGCACCGGGCCGATACCGTGCCCGACTTCCAGCGAATCCGCCTGCGCCAGCGCTTTAGACAACCAGATTTTTGCGGCAGCCACGGTTTGCGCCCAGTCATCATGACGGGGGCGCAGCGCCGCCAGCGCGGCGGATAAAGTACAGCCTGTGCCGTGGGTATTTTTCGTCTGCACACGCGGCGCGGTAAAACGCTGGACATCGTGGCGGGTAAACAGCCAGTCCGGGCTTTCTGCATCGTCGAGGTGCCCGCCTTTAATCAGTACAGCCTCACAGCCCATTGCCAGCAGCGCTTCTCCTTGTTCACGCATCTCTTTTTCACTGCGTGCATGGGGCGCATCCAGCAGCGCTGCCGCTTCAGGGAGATTGGGCGTGATCAGCGCGACATGCGGCAATAGCTTCCGACGTAAGCTTTCCACCGCCGACGGGGCCAGCAACGGATCGCCGCTCTTCGCCAGCATCACCGTGTCCAGCACCACGTTTTTCGCCTTATAGAAGGCCAGCCGCTCTGCTACAGCTTCAACGATATCGGTTTCTGCCAGCATGCCGATTTTTGTGGTGTCGATGCGCACGTCGCTCAGGACAGAATCTAACTGCGCCGCCACAAACTCAGGCTCAATACGGTAAACGGACTGCACGCCACGGGTATTCTGCGCCACCAGCGCGGTGATGACGCTAGTGCCATAAGCGCCGAGCGCCGAGAAAGTTTTCAGATCGGCCTGGATACCCGCCCCGCCGCTTGGATCGGTTCCGGCGATGGTTAATACGTTGATGCGTTTCATACCAGCACCTCCGCGTTCAGCAGATAAAGGGCGTCGAGGAAGGCTGGGGTAAAACTGCCCGGCCCACGGCTGGCGGCGATGGCCTGCTCGCCAGCAAGCGACATAAAGCGGCAGGCGCTGGCGACGTTGTCCAGCCTGTCCCCCGGCAATGCAGAGCACGCAGCCACCACGGCGGAAAGCGCACATCCGGTGCCGACCACACGCGTCATTAGTTCTCCCCCGCCGGTCACGGCAAGCGTTCGCTCGCCGTCGGTGACGTAATCAGTTTCTCCGGTTACGGCAACCACCGCGCCGGTTTCACGCGCCAGCTTTTGCGCAGCCGGAATAGCCGAAAGCGCATCATCGGTGCTGTCTACGCCACGGCCTCCGGCCTGCTCGCCCGCTAACGCCATGATTTCAGACGCATTACCGCGAATGGCGGCGGGTTTCAGTTGAATAATTTCGCGGGCAAAACGCGTGCGGAAAGCCAGACCGCCCACGGCGACCGGGTCGAGCGCCCACGGCGTTCCGGCGCTATTGGCGGCGTGAATCGCGGCCAACATCGCAGCCGAACGTTCTGATGTCAGCGTGCCAATGTTGATCAGCAGCGCGCTGGCAAGCCCGCTAAACTGCGCCGCTTCTTCGGCTTCAATCACCATCGCCGGGGCAGCCCCAAGCGCCAGCAGCACGTTAGCGGTAAAGGTTTGCACTACGTCATTGGTCATGCAGTGAACCAGCGGCGAATGCTGGCGGAGATGGTGTAAAACAGAGACGGCGGTCGCGCCGGGCAGCAGGTCAGGTTGCATAACGGTAAGGCTCCTGTCCGGCGTGAAAGAAGGGACGCCGGACAGGCATCTGACTTCCCTACGCTGGCATTATCCAGATCAGGTGGTACGGGTATTTCTCAGCCTTCACAAAGAAGGGCACCCCGAGTCATTTACAGCAATATGTTGTGATTAATGCAGGTCATTAATCCGTGAGGAGGATGGTAATGCCAGCAGGAAGTCTTGTAAACGGCAAAAGCGGCGCTTTGCGGGTTTTACGTAGCGGGCCTGGCTGGACGGAGGGCGATTTGGAGAAGAGATCATTCCGGCGAATTTGGCCGCACTAAACGGTCCTGTCATCGCATACCCTATGCGTCACTGGACTTTCAAACGTAAGCTCACCTGCCCCGGTTGTAACAGCCATGTAAGCGTTCGGACACCAGCACAAGTGATGAATGTGAACGGCCTGTTTTAGCCATTTTAAACACTTTCAACTAAGAATTTTCTTATGATTTAGATCAAGGATCGCATTGTCACATTCCGGGATAGTTCATCGCCGTTATCAATGCATCAAATAATGCATTGGCACTTTTAAAATTATTTATGGCGAGAGAAAAATGAAATCCATTAACGTTGGTCAATCACTGGCCGTGGTATTGAGTATTTTCGTGCTTTCGGCTGCTGCCCGGGCCGATATGGTGAGTGATTTCTATAACAGCATGGTGAATAAAACGATTACCTGGCAGGACGCTAATGCCCGTTTTGAAAGTATGGATGCAACGCAACAGCAGGCTGTGCGAGATTATGACCACGCCCATAATACAAACTTTACGAGTGATTTTGTGAGTGGGATTACCACCACACCGCATCTGGATGGCGACCATTCAGAACCTGTAACTCCCCATCTCGATGCCCCCCATTCTATCGTCGCCAGCACGCTTACGCCTTCAAAGACGACGGTTGTGGACCCGGTAGTGCCGCCCATAGTGGACAAGAGTAGACACCTGGACAGCACGGCAACAGATGCCGACCGCCAGGCAGCCAAAGATAAGGCGATGATCGAATATGTCCAGTCTCAGGTAAAAAATGGCGTTGATGGTAAAAACGGGACCAATGGTATTAAAGGCACAAATGGCCTGACGACCACCGAAACGAAACTTGATACGGCAACGCAGGCACGCGTATCCACTAACGCTAACAATATTTCTTTAAATACTGAACGCGCAGAAAACAATACCCGCCTGATTCAGGATAATAGTCAATCGATAGACAAATTAAATAATGGATTTTCTGCATTAAAAGATGAGGTTAACAATAATCAAAAAGAGGCCAACGCGGGTATCTCTGGCGCGATGGCAATGAGCAATATACCGCAGGTGATGAATAATCAAACCGTGGCTATAGGGGCAGGTATTGGCGGCTATGAAGGCGAAAATGCTTTAGCCGTGGGCGCCTCTACACGTATCGGAAATACTGTTGTTGTGAAAGCCACCGTCAGTGACGATACAGAAAACAATGTGGGTTACGGTGCGGGGTTATCTGTAGGCTGGTAAGTTGTTCCTGGCAACATTTACTTCGCTAAAACCACTGCTAAGCTCTATTTCAGCGCCTTTACAAAGGCGCATTTTTGGCAGTCGGGGCTTTGGCCCGGCAGGGATCGTTCCAAAAAACACAGTGGTCAGATAACAATATGAAATATATTATTTTAATCGTCATTATTATTTCAGTGGTCTATGTGCATTACCGCGGCAAGATTCGTTTTCGTTTCTGGCGACAGCTGTCGGACCATTCAACGTTTACCGCCCCACTTAACGGTTTTATGTATCTTTTCTCCAGGGTGCCGAATACGCCCTATTTAACGCCAGAAACCTTTCCCGAGCTAACAACGCTGCGGGAAAACTGGGAAGTGATTCGCGACGAAGGTATGCATCTGCAACAAATGGAGCAGATAAAAGCCGCAGAAAAATTTAACGACGCCGGTTTCAACTCCTTCTTTAAAACAGGCTGGAAGCGCTTTTACCTGAAATGGTATGAAAATGCCCACCCGTCAGCCAGCTTACTGTGCCCGAAAACCACCGAACTGCTGCGCACCATTCCGTCCATCAAAGCTGCGATGTTCGCTACCCTGCCCGACGGCAGCCGCCTGCCAAGACACCGGGACCCGTATGCCGGCTCGCTGCGTTTTCATCTTGGACTTGCGACCCCGAATGACGATCGCTGCTTTATTGAAGTGGACGGACAGCGCTATAGCTGGCGGGACGGCGAAGGCGTCCTGTTCGATGAAACCTATATTCACTATGCGGAAAACACCAGCGGCGAAAATCGCCTGATTCTGTTCTGTGACGTGGAAAGACCGATGCGTTATCGCTGGGCTCAGGCGGTTAACCACTGGCTCGGGCGCAACCTGATGAGCGCCGCCTCGGCACCCAACGATGAAAATGACCGCATCGGCGGGATCAACCGCGCTTTCCGCTACATCTATCAGATTCGTATCGTCGGCAAGAAGTTAAAAAGCTGGAATAAAACGGTGTATTACATCGTGAAATGGATCCTGTTTGGCGGGATTGCCGTGCTTATCTGGCGGGCGTTTTAGTTTCAGCCTTCATGAAACAGAAGAGCCTTTGCAGTAATAGCAAAGGCTCTTTATCCGTTATCAGGCCAGCGACGCGATCTGGTTTTTGGCATCGGCGATTGCGGCACTTTTCGCTTCGTCGCCACGGCCCAGGTTTTCTGCGCGGATAATGGTCACGTCGGTCAGGCCAATAAAGCCCAGCACCGCTTTCAGATAGGATTCCTGATGCTCGAGGAATGCCGCCGGGCTGTCGCCGGTGTACTGGCCGCCGCGCGATGAAGCGATAAATACTTTTTTGCCTTTTGGCAGCAGGCCTTCCGGGCCGTTGGCACCGTACTGGAAGGTGCGCCCGGCCACACAAACACGGTCGATCCACGCCTTAAGCTGGGATGGAATAGAGAAGTTGTACATCGGCACGCCAATGACAATCACATCCGCGGCGAACAGGTCGTCAATAAACGCCCCACCGGCAGCAAGATCTGCGCCCAGCTCAGCGTCGGTCACTTCCGCGCCCTGGAAAGCGGCAATGTGCTTGTCGGACAGGTGCTGAGCCGGGGACTGCACCAGGTCGCGATAAATCACGGTGGCACCAGGGTGTAGCGTTTTCTGGCGGGCAACAATCTCCGCCGACAGCTGGCGGCTGACGGAATAACCGCCCAGAACACTGGTATCAATATGCAGGATAGTCGACATCGTTTTAGCCTCTGAAATGGAGCCTGGTTTAGGGGATAAGCGCGTTAAGAGTTTTTTTAAAGCCGTTAACATAGGTGTGCTCAATCTTTAAGATTCGCTGAACATGGCTGTCACTATGCCACCGCCTTTCCCACCCGAATAGCCGTTATATTTCGATGTAATCCATCGCCAAACCCGATACATCTTCGCCAATGACAAAGCCATGCCGAAGGGCTATATTGCGCTTCACCCCTTCACTACCAGGCAGGAATCACAATGCTGGACGGTATTTCGCTGGACCAACTTCGCACGTTTATTGCCGCCGTCGACGAAGGCAGCTTCTCCGCGGCCGCCCGCAAGATGTACCGCGCCCAGTCGGTGATCAGCGATTTGATTAAAGGGCTGGAAGCCCAGATTGGCGTGCAGCTGTTTGACCGTTCCGGCCGCTACCCAAAGCTAACGCCTGAGGGGGAAGTGCTGCTGATCGACGCCCGCTGCATTGTTTCTGGCGTTGATTTTATGAAGGCGCGAGCGCGCGGGATGTCATCGGGGCTGGAGTCAGAACTCTCGGTGGTAGTGGACGTTTTCTTCCCGCTGGAGGCGATGACTTCGGCGGCCAAAGCCTTCCGCGAACAGTTCCCCGGCACACCGCTGCGCCTGTTTGTTGAGGCGCTGGGCGGTGGCTACAAACCGGTGCTTAACGGCAGCGCGGGGATTGGTATTCTTGGCTCACTGCCGGATATGCCGGCCTCGCTGACCGGGGAGCGTCTGACCGGCGTTTCTCTGGTAATGGTAGCCGCGCCCGATCACCCGCTGGCGCAGTTCGAGGGTATGGTGCCAAAAGCAGAGCTGACCAAACACGTTCAGCTGGTGCTGACCGACCGCTCCGAGCTTTCCAAAGGGAAAGAGTTTGGCGTGATGTCGCCTTCTACCTGGCGGCTGGGCGATCTGCTGGCCAAACACGCCTTTTTGCTCGACGGCCTCGGCTGGGGCAGCATGCCGTCGCACGTTGTCGAACGAGATATTCGCGAGGGACGGCTGGTGCGGCTGAACATTGAGGACGTCCCGCCCGATGGACTCGCGCTGCCGATGTTTGGCGTCTACCCAATTGCCTCCCCGCCCGGCCCGGCCGGACGCTGGCTGATTGAGCGGCTTAAAAACCTCTGCCCGGCAAAACTGGCCGCCAGCCGGCTTAAAGACTAATTTCATCCACGGCATCAGGCCGGGTATCAGTCGCTATCAATATCCAGCAGGTTATTTAAAGCATGAGCCCGCAGTTCATTGACTTTACTGATGCTTTTATCCGGCGAGGAGCGAATCACATCGCGCGGATCGTTAATCAGCACGCGGCCATGGCTGTCGACTAAAAATTGCAGATCGTCGATATGCAATTCATGGTTTTTCAGCTTGTTAATAATGGCATTACAGTCCGCCAGCACGTTTTGATTGAATTTCTTATCATCCGGCAGGCTTTTCTTATTATTCACGATATCTTCGGAATCAAAAGCGTTGTGGATATAGTCTTTCTCCACGCCGACACTACCGCCATGTTTGACCAGGGCATGAGCATCCACCACGGGGAAGCCGAGATGCTTAAGCTGTTTGGTGGTTTCAAGCTCTTTTAAAGCGTATTGTTCCGCTGAAATGGTGCCAGTAGTGCCAGGTCTGAACAGGCATACGCACTTGCGTGGATCCTGCCGCGAATGAAAGACATCTTTTTGACTTCCTGCACCGATCTTTTGCCCCAGCGACGGCACATCCTGAAACGCCGTGGCTGGTGCCTGTACATTCGATGCATGCAAGTGCCGCCCCTGGGCTGCATTATTTGAAACGGTATACATGATGGACTCTCCTGTGCGGTACAACACCGCGCTATAGCAAAGCCCTTGAGTAGCTCTGGCAGCCCGCAGGTTCCCGTAAGCCAAGCCCTGGCACCTTTCGTAACCAGAAAAATTCCCGCATCCCCATTCCAAACGCTATGAGATCGATTATCATTCCCTTCCTAAATTTTCCCGTTCTGAAGGTCATCCATGTTCACAGTGTTTACCGCCAAAGCTCGCTGGCTGCTCGCCGCCGTTGCCCTGCTGAGCTTCGCCGCCCAGGCCGCCCCGATTGTTGTTACCGACGTAGCGGGCCGGGAAGTGACGCTGCCCCATCCGGCAAAGCGAGTGATGCTGGCCGATGCGCGAGCCCTGCTGGCGCTGAATATTATTCACCCGAAGGATCCGCTGGAAAACATCATTGCCTGGGATAACTCGCTGAAGACCAAAGCGCCCGATCTCGCGGACGCCTATGCGCGAAAATTCCCGCAGGTAAGCAAAATCACGATGTTTGAAAACCCGTACTACACGGATTTCAGCGTCGAAAAAGCGGTTACCTTACAGCCAGACCTGATCATTTTTGACATCGGCGTGCTGGCCAAGCTGAAGA
Source organism: Cedecea sp. NFIX57 (assembly GCF_900177785.1). Taxonomy (NCBI): domain Bacteria; kingdom Pseudomonadati; phylum Pseudomonadota; class Gammaproteobacteria; order Enterobacterales; family Enterobacteriaceae; genus Cedecea; species Cedecea sp. NFIX57. Next base: position 218,571 of record NZ_FXAS01000005.1, read on the forward strand.
ACAGTGGCGTGCTGAGCCAGCTGGAAAAAGTGGGCATTCCGGTGCTGATTATCGACTTCCGCCAGCAGCCGTTGACCAACACGCTGCCTAGCATCGAACTGCTGGGCAAAGTGTTTGACGAGCAGAAAAACGCAGACGCCTTTATTCAGCACTACCAGCAGCGGATGAACCTGGTCCGCGAGCGCGTGGCCACGCTGAAACCTGAGCAGCGTCCGAGCGTGTTTATTGAGCGCGCGGCGGGCATTCGCGGCGACGAATGCTGCCAGACCTTCGGCAAGGGCAGCTACGGCCAGTTTATTGATACCGCCGGCGGCAACAATATTGGCAGCAAGCTGTTCCCGGAAATGAGCGGCCAGGTAAACACCGAGCAGGTGATCACCAGCAACCCGGACTTTTACCTGATGACCGGTGCCGACTGGAACCGCGGCAATCGCGCGCCAAAAGCCGTGCCGCTGGGCTATATGGCCGATAAAGCCGTGGCCGAACAAAAGCTCAAAGGGCTGATGAACCGGACCGGCATTAACGTGCTGACGGCGGTGAAAGAGAAGCGCGTGATGGCGATTTACCACCAGTTCTACGACTCTCCGCTGAACTATATCGCAGTGGAAACCATCGCTAAGTTCCTGCACCCGGACCTGTTCAAGGACATTGATCCCCAGGCCGACATCGAACAGGTTCACAAGCAGTTCACCGCGCTGGACTACAGCGGCGTGTTCTGGGTTACCCCTTAATGAGCTGAATCCATAGCCTGTTGGTCTTTCCTGCCGAGCGCTAACCTAATCGCTCGGCTTTTTTTTGCTTACTTTCTGACTTATTCCGAATTATTCCGTAATAAAACTATTTACTTGAAAATAATTATCATTAAGATTGTCATTTCCAAAAAAACTCATAACGATAACCCCATAATTCGATAGGAATGATGATGCGCCCCCTTTTTCGTGTCTCTCTCCTGGCAAGCGCGATAGCATTTGCGCTGCCAGCTCTCGCCGCAGATAACACTCAAACAGATAAAGCTCCAGCAGATAAAAAAGCTGATGACATTACCGTCGTCGGTAACTGGCTGGATAACCCGGACACCAGCACCGTACTGCTTAACCACCCTGGCGCTCGCTCAATCGTCACCGAGCAGCAGCTTCATGAACAGGGCTCTGAGACGCTTGCAGATGCGCTGAAGGGCATTCCCGGCGTTCAGGTGCGTGACAGCAACGGCACCGGCGGCAGCGACATTTCGCTCAACGTTGGCGTGCGTGGCCTGACTTCTCGCCTGTCACCACGCTCTACCATCCTGATGGACGGTATTCCACTGGCGGTTGCCCCTTACGGCCAGCCACAGCTTTCGATGGCACCGCTGGGCATGGGCAACATTCAGTCCGTGGACGTGGTTCGCGGCGGCGGCGCGGTGCGCTATGGGCCGCAAAACGTCGGCGGCGTGATTAACTTTGTGACCCGCGATATTCCGAAAGAATTTGGCGGCACCGTCAGCGCGCAGACCCAGGGTGCCAGCCACGGTGGCCTGAAGACGCTGACCAGCGCTTCCGTGGGCGGCACGGCCGATAACGGCTTTGGTGCAGAACTGCTTTACTCCGGCCTGCACGGCCAGGGCTACCGCGAAAGCAACGACAATACCGACATCGACGATTTCATGCTGAAGACGAAGTACAACTTCACCGATCGCGATGAGCTGCAGGCTAACTTCCACTATTACGAAGCCCAGTCCGGCATGCCGGGCGGCCTGACGACCGCCCAGTATGCGAAAGACCCGTTCCAGTCAGACCGCCGCTGGGACAGCTTTGAAGGCCGCCGCAAGGATATGTCCTTCAAATATAAGCACACCGAAGACGACAAAAAGCTGGAAGTCCTGACCTACTTCACCGACAGCTACCGCAGCAGCGATCTGGAATATTTCAAGGGCAACAAACGTACCCTGAACTCAGCGCCTCGCAACTACTCCACCTGGGCGATTGAGCCAACCTATTCTCAGCTCTTCCGCTTCTGGGATATGTCTCACGAGGTCACCCTGGGCTACCGCTACCTGAACGAAACGTCGGACGAGAAAGGTTACCGCACGCCAAAAGCGTATGATCCGGCGACAACCTTCACCAAACCGGACATGACCGAGTACTACCAGCACAGCTCCGGCGGTACTGCAGCCAACGCTTTCTATATTGATGATGCCATCAACGTCAGCGACTGGACGATCACCCCTGGCCTGCGCTATGAAAGCATCAAAACGCACACCAGCGATTCCTTCCAGAACATCGATCGCGAGAAGACCTACAGCCAGCCGCTGCCTTCTATTAGCGTGATGTACCATATGTCTGATGCCTGGAAACTGTTCGCCAACGCCAGCACCTCCTTCGGCAGCATGCAGTACTTCCAGCTGACCCGTGGCGGCAGCGGCAACCAGCCGGCAGCGGGCCTGACGCCTGAAAAAGCGCATACCTACGAGTTCGGCACCCGTTATGACGACACCACGCTGAAAGCCGAAGCTACGTTGTTCTACATCGACTTCGACGATCAGCTGCAATACATCAACAACATTGTGGGCTGGACAAACCTGGGCGCAACCAAGCACCAGGGCCTTGAGCTGGCGCTGAATTACGATCTGAGCGAAGTGAACCGCGCGCTGGACGGCGTGAGCGTATACACCACGTACACCTACACCAAAGCCACCAACGACAAAGGCGACTTCGCCGGTAAAGACCTGCCGTTCTACTCTCGTCAGGTTTACACCGTGGGTACCCGCTACGCGACCGGCAACTGGGTATGGAATCTGGACAGCTTTGCACAGTCTAAACAAAGCTCACCGGGTACCGGGCCGAACTACATCACCGACGAAAGCGCGGACGGGCAGTTTGGTAATATCGCAGGCTACATGGTGTGGAATATGCGCGGTGAGTACGACTTCGGGCCGTCGCTGTCTAACCTGAAACTGGGTGCCGGGATTAAAAACCTGTTCGATCAGCGTTATTACACGCGTTCGAATGATAATAACTCCGGTAAATACGTAGGCGAACCGCGCACCTTCTTCGTGCAGGGTTCTCTGGCGTTCTAATCACAACCCTCACCCTAACCCTCTCCCTAAAAGGGAGGGGATAAAACGGTATTTCTCCCTCATCTTTCGGGGAATTTTTCCCCCTCTCCCTCTGGGAGAGGGCCGGGGTGAGGGGAAAATTACGCCAGATCCCCGCCGTTGCTCGCAATCACCTTCTTATACCAGTAGAACGACTTCTTAGGCATGCGCGCCAGCGTTCCCTGCCCTTCATCATCACGATCGACATACACAAAGCCGTAGCGTTTGCTCATCTCGCCGGTTGACGCGGACACCAGATCAATACAGCCCCACGAGGTGTAGCCCATCACCGGAATACCGTCCGCAATCGCCTCGCCCATTGCTTTAATGTGTTCCTGCAGGTAGCTGATACGGTAGTCATCGTTGATTTCCCCTTCGGCATTTACTTCGTCTTTCGCGCCCAGCCCGTTCTCCACCAGGAACAGCGGTTTCTGATAGCGGTCGTACATCATGTTCATGGTGATGCGCAGGCCGAGCGGGTCGATGCCCCAGCCCCACTGGCTGAAGGTAATGTGCGGGTTCTTGAGCGATTTAATGATGTTCGCCGGGTTGGTATTGCCCTCGTTCATGTCTGCCGAAGCACAGCGCGAGGCGTAATAGCTGAAGGAGACAAAATCGACAGTGTTCTTCAGGATCTCGTTGTCACCGGGCTCGGTGACAATCTCAATCCCTTTCTCACGGAACATTCGTGCCGCATAAGCCGGGTATGCACCGCGCGCCTGGACGTCAATAAAGAACAGATTCTCGCGGTCTTTCTCCAGCGCAGCCCAAACGTCCTCCGGCTTGCAGCTGTAAGGATAAAAGTTCCCCCCCGCCAGCATGCAGCCAACCTGGTTTTGCGGGTTAACTTCGTGGGCGATTTTAGTGACCAGCGCGCTGGCAACCAGCTCGTGGTGCGCGGCCTGGTACATCACCTGCTCTTTGTTATCGCCTGCTTCAAAGACCAGTCCCGCGCCGGAGAACGGGCTGTGCAGCATGATGTTAATTTCATTGAAGGTGAGCCAGTATTTCACCAGGCCGTCGAACGCCTCAAAGCAGGTGCGCGCGTAGCGGCTGAAAAACTCCACCATTTTACGGTTGCGCCATGAGCCGTATTCCTGCACCAGGTGCATCGGCACATCGAAGTGACACAGCGTTACCAGCGGTTCGATGTTGTATTTTTTGCACTCGGCAAACAGGTCGCGGTAGAAGGCGATCCCTTCCGGGTTAGGCGTCGTTTCATCCCCTTTGGGGAAGATGCGGCTCCACGCTATGGAGGTTCGGAACACGGTGAACCCCATTTCTGCCAGCAGCGCGATGTCGTCTTTATAACGATGGTAAAAATCTATGGCCTCGTGGCTCGGGTAAAATTCATCGTCATGCAGTGCAAAACGTTTTTCCACACCAAGCTTTACCCCGAGGCGATTCTCGCCATGGGGGATCATATCGACGGTGCTTAGCCCCTTGCCCCCGGCCTGATACGCGCCCTCGGCCTGATTAGCCGCGATAGCGCCGCCCCACAAAAATCCTTTTGGAAAAACTGTCTCAGCCATGCTTACCTCTGCTTAAAGTGTTTTTACTGCATTATCTGGTCGTACAAACGTCGCGTTGCTGCCCTGTTCTTTGGCTTTAACGTCCTCCACGGGAATATCTTCAAAGCCGAGAATAAGCGTAGTAATAAACGACAGCACCACGGCAAGAATCATCACCGCCCCCACCCAAACGATGCTCATCGGGTTCGCGGGATCGAAGAACTGCACGCTGGTGAATAGCCCCGGCGAGGCCATAGAATGGCTGGCGAGCCCGCCAATACCAGCGACGGCACCGCAAATAAAACCGCTAATGAGGCAGGCAATCAGCGGGCGCTTCAGCCTTACTGCGACGCCGTAAAGCGCAGGTTCTGAAATACCCGCCACGATTGCCGATGCCGCTGCAGCAAGCGCTGTCTGACGCAGTTCAGGGTTTTTCGTCCGCCAGGCGACAGCTAAAGACGACCCGCCGAGGGACAGGTTAGCGCCAATTTCTGACGGCATAACCATGCCCTCTTTGCCCGTTTCGGCGATGGTCTGGATAATCGTCGGCGTAAATACGCGGTGCATCCCGGTCATCACCAGCAGCGGCCAGATAGCCCCCATGATGGCGACGGAAAGCCAGCCCAGGTAGCCGTGCACGGTGTACACCAGCGAAGAAATCCCGCTGCCAATCCAGATGCCCAGCGGCCCAATCAGCAAAATCGCTATCGGCGCGGAAACCAGCACGATCAGCATCGGCTTGAGGAAGTTTTTGGTCACCGCTGGCGTGATGCGATCCACGCCTTTTTCGATGTACGACAGCAGCCAGGTCATCACCAGCGCGGGGATCACGGTATAGGTGTATTTCACGGCGGTGACGGGCACGCCCATAAAATCAACCGCTTGCCCCTGGGCCGCCTTCGCCATCAGGTCAATAAAGGCCGGATGCACCAGCACCCCGGCGATAGCAATCGCCAGCGACATGTTGGTTTTAAATTTCACGGCAGCAGAAGCCGCCACCATCACCGGCAGGAAGAAGAAAGCGCCGTCGCCGATGAGGTTAAGAATGATAAGCGTCGAGGATGTCGTTTCAAATAACCCGGTCATCGCGAGGATCATTGCCAGCAGCTTCACCATCGAGCCGCCGATAATCGCCGGAATAAGCGGCGACATAGTGCCAATCAGCGCATCGAGAATACCCGCACCGATGCGTTTCAGGGTCAGTTTGCCTTTTGCCGTCGTCTGTGGCCTGTCGCCAGCTCCTTCGGGAAGATGTTTCAGCACTTCAGCGTAGGCCTGAGACACCGTATTACCAATGATAACCTGGCACTGCTGGTCGTTTTTCACCACGCCCAGCACGCCGGAAATGGCCTTCAGCCGGGCGCCGTCCACCCTTGTATCGTCCTGTAATACAAAGCGCAGCCGCGTCATGCAATGGGTTACCGTCACCACATTTTCCGCGCCGCCTAAAGCCTCGAGAATCTGTCGGGATACTGCCTCGTACTTGTTAGCCATGAGGTGAAACTCTCTTGTTATGATTTCGTAGGTAACCGGTTCCACACAATCATGTGTAGTTGAAAATTAGATCACAATGATTATTTTTATTGAGATCGATTTTTGTGATTTACATCGAAATACAGGCTGCACTGCGCCCTGGCCGCGAAAAGTGTAAAATGGTCAGAAATGACGAACTTACGAGAAGCCTTTATGTCGACGATGCAGGAAGTGGCGAAAAAAGCAGGCGTATCAAAGGCAACCGTTTCGCGCGTGTTGTCGGGCAAGGGCTACGTGAGCGAGGCCACTAAAACGCAGGTGTACCAGGCCATTCAGGAAACGGGATATCGCCCTAATCTGCTGGCACGTAATCTGGCGACCAGCAAATCAGGCTACATCGGGCTGGTCGTGACCAACACGCTGTACAGCGGGAACTATTTTAGCGAGCTGCTTTCCCAGGCCGCGCTGAAACTGGAAGCCAGCGGGCGTCAGCTGATTCTGGTCGACGGCAAACACAGCGCCCAGGAAGAGCAGGCCGCCGTGCGGTTTCTGCTCGATTTACACTGCGACGCGGTGATCATTTATCCGCGATTTTTAAGCGTGGACGAGATGGATGAGCTGATTGAACAGCATAAGCAGCCGATCATGGTGATGAACCGCAAGCTGCGCAAACACCAGAGCCACTGTATTTGCTGCGATCACAAAGGTTCCAGTTTTACGGCCACGCGCTACCTGATTGACCAGGGCCACCGCGATATCGCCTTTATCACTGGCGTCCTGGACTCCCCCACGGCGAGAGAGCGCCTGTCGGGCTACCGGGAAGCGCTGGAGCAGGCCGGGTTACCGATGCGGGACGAACTGATCGCCACCGGAAAATGGACGCCTGCCAGCGGGTCGGCGGCGGTAGAAACGCTGCTCTCAGCGAAACAGGGCTTCAGCGCCCTGGTCGCCAGCAACGATGACATGGCTATCGGCGCGATCGGCAGACTCGGCCAGGCTGGCCTGTCGGTGCCGCGCGATGTGTCGGTTATTGGTTTTGATAATGTCCCGACCGGGGCTTTTCTTACCCCGCCGCTGTCGAGTGTGAAAGAGCCGGTGAGCGAAATGATTCATGAAGTGATTAACCGCCTGACCGCGATGCTGGATGGTGGCTATTTCTCACGGGATAACTTGTACAGTTCGGAGATGATCGTGCGAGATTCTGTGGCGAAAGGGCCTTATTTTCAGCAAAAATAGAGAAAAATAAAAAGGAGCGAACTTCGCTCCTTTTCTGTCATTAAACGCGGCTACCGAACACCGCTTCTACGGCAAAGACAGCAATTTGCCCGTCCTGCTCTTTCGTGGCCCCCGACACCCCAATTGCGCCAATAACAGCGCCCTCCGCGTTGCGCAGCGGGATACCGCCATCAATGCCGACCAGCCCACCGTTACTGTTTTCCAGCGAATATGCCGGGCCGTTCGGATGCAAATTAACGCCAACATCTTCGCTGTTGGCCTGGAACAGCACCGCCGTACGCGCTTTGCGCATGGCAATATCAATGGTGGCCAGGAATGTGCCGTCCATACGGGCAAAGGCCGTTAAGTGGCCGCCGCTGTCCAGCACCACAACGGAAACCGGCGGGAAGCTGTGGGTCTCCACCACCGTTTTTACGCTGGCGATCAGCGCTTCTGCAAGAACTAAACTGACTGTCACGATGAAAACCTCAATGCGCTAACGGGGGATGTTTTTTGGCGTCAATAACAGCCCAGGTGTGGATCAGCAACCCGAAGACCGCCAGAATTGCGCCCACCCAGCCGGTGGACTCCCAGCCAAAGCCTGCGGAAATCGTCACCCCGCCAAGCCAGGCACCTAGCGCGTTGGCGATGTTAAACGCCGAGTGGTTCATCGCTGCCGCCATAGTTTGCGCGTCACCAGCCACGTCCATCAGGCGGATTTGCAGCACCGAAGAAAGCGACACCATTGTGCCCACCAGCATCACGGTGACCGCCCCCAGCCACGGGTAGTGCGAGGTGTAAACGTAAGCGCTGAGCACCAGGATCGCCCAAATCAGCAGCAGGCGAACGGTTTTCTCCAGCCCGCGATCCGCCAGGCGGCCGCCGACGATATTACCGACAATCATGCCCAGGCCGAACATCGACAGAATCACCGGGATCATCCCTACCGACTGATTCGCCAGCTCCAGCATGGTAGGCTTCACATAGCTGAATACGGAGAACATTCCGCCGCTGCCAATCGCGCCGATAGCCAGCGTCAGCAGCACCTGCTTGCGGGTTAGCGCGGTCAGCTCGCGCAGCGGACTGGCGTCTTTATCCCCGGCACGCCACGGCACCCACATCCACACCAGAATCAGCGTCAATACCGCAAGGCCGCCGACGATGGCAAACGCACTGCGCCAGCCGAACAGCTGCCCAATGGCCGCCACCGCAGGTACGCCGAGTAAGTTGGCTATCGTCAGGCCCAGCAGCACCATCGACACCGCCTGTGCCCGCTTCGAGCGCTCAACAAGGCTTGCCGCCAGCAGAGCCGCGACACCGAAGAACGTGCCGTGCGGGAAACCGGCCAGGAAGCGTGCCAGCATCATGGAGTAGTAACCTGGTGCAAATGCGCTCAGCAGGTTGCCAACGGCAAACATCGCCATCAGGGCAATCAGAAAGTCACGCCGCGCCATACGGGCGCCCAGCACCGCCAATAGCGGAGCACCGACCACCACGCCCAGCGCATAAATGCTGATCAGGTGGCCCGCAGAAGGAATAGAAACGTGTAGCCCGTTTGCAGCATCGGGCAGCAATCCCATGATGACGAATTCGCCGGTACCGATGGCAAAGCCGCCCATGCCGAGCGCAAACAGCGCTTTCAGCAGCCCGGCTCGCGACAGGGAAACCGTCTCAGCCCCCTGTTCCAGGGTTTGTTCATTAAGTGATGACATAGTTTTTTGACTTGTGCAGGTGAACAACAAAATACGCCCCGGCGCGGTTCAGCGGGGCGCGGGAGAGAACTAAAGCGATGTTTTCCGGTGCGGAGGTGCCATAAATTCGGCCCCCAGCGGGGTGCTAATATGTTTGGCTAAAATGTGATCAATATCGCATTTATCTTCGGCGGTCAACGTCCAGCCGGACACGTCTTCCACCCCGTTAAGCTGTTCAGGACGACGAGCCCCCCACAGCGCGATGGTTGGGCCGGCATCCAGCACCCAGCGTAGCGCCAGGGCCATCACGCTCTTGCCGTAGCGCTCTGCAGCAAACGCTTTCAATTCTTCGACTGCAGCCAGATACTGCGCAAAGCGCGGCGGCTGGAATTTCGGATCAAAGCTGCGCAGGTCGCCTTCGCCAAACGCGGTTTCCGGCGTCATGCGGCCAGACAGCAGGCCCCGGCAAATCGCACCGTAGGCCAGCACTACCATCTGAGGGTATTTCGCATAGGGCAGCAGATCCGTTTCGGTCGCGCCGCGTTCAAACAGGTTGAGCGGCGGCTGCATGGTTGCCAGCGGCGCGGCGCTGCGGAATCTGTCCATCTGCGCTGGGGAATAGTTGCTGACGCCGAGGGCGCGGAATTTCCCCTGCTGATGCAGCGTTTCCAGCACACGCGCGGTTTCATCTATCGCCACTAAATCGTCCGGCCAGTGCACCTGGTACAGGTCGATATAATCCGTTTGCAGGCGGCGAAGCGAGTCTTCAATTTCCTGGCGAATACGCTGCGGCGTCGAATTACGCGTGACCCGCCCGGCCTCGTCCCAGTCCAGCGCCACTTTGGTGGCAATAATCGCCTTGTCCCGGCGGCCCACCAGCGCTTTGCCTACCACCTCTTCGGAGTGCCCAAAGCCGTAGACTGGCGCGGTGTCGATAAGGTTGATGCCGCGCTCCAGCGCCTCATGCAGCGTCGCGATCGACTGCCCGTCGTTACTGCCGCCCCACATGCTGCCGCCAATGGCCCACGTGCCCAGGCCGATACGGCTGACGGGTTCAGAGATGCCCGCGATATGAATCGTTTCGATTGCCATGATTTACCCCTGTCTGTTCTGTGCACTAATAGTAACTCATGTTAAGTTGAATTAATTTCAACGAACCCTTGATGACAGAGGCCCCTTTTATGCCCGCTCCGGTCCGCGGCGAACTCGCCGATCTCAACGTTTTTTTGACCATCTGCCGCCGGAAAAGCTTCCGTCTTGCCGCTTCTGAGCTGGGAGTGTCTACCTCTGCCCTGAGCCACACGATGCGCGGGCTGGAGGAGAGGCTCGGCGTTCGCCTGCTCAACCGCACCAGCCGCTCCGTCGTCCCCACTGACGCCGGTGAAGCGCTGCTCGGGCACCTGGAAACCGGGTTTTCCCATATTCGCATGGCGCTTGATGAACTGGACCATTACCGCGAATCCCCGGTCGGGCGGCTGCGGATTAATATTCCACGAGACGCCGCCCAGCTGCTGTTTGCGCCGGTACTGGCGAAATTCATGGCTACATACCCCCGGCTGCAGATGGAAATTACCGTCGATAACACGCTGGTCGATATTATCGGCAGCGGCTACGACGCCGGGATTCGCTATGGGGAGAGCGTCCCTAAAGACATGATTGCGATGCCGGTGACGCGCAAGCTTAAGTGGATTGTGGTGGCCTCCCCGCAGTATTTAAGCCATACCTCGCACCTTCCGCTGAACCACCCGGACGATCTCTTTCAGCACCAGTGCATCCGGATGCGGCTCGGCAACGGCACGCTGTACAAATGGGAACTTAACCGGGGCAAAGAGGCGCTGGCATTGGATGTGCCCGGCTCGCTGATACTCAATGAAAGCGAAATGATCATTGATACCGCCCTGAACGGCTTCGGGCTGGCGTATTGCCTGGACGTGCGAGTGCGGCCGCTGCTGGAAAGCGGGCAGCTGGTGCAGGCTATGCCGGAGTGGGTGTGCGAAGATGAACCGATGGTGATGTATTACCCCAGCCGCAGGCAGCTCCATCCCGGCTTGCGAAGACTTATCGAAATGATGCGTGAGGCCACGCTGTACTGACAGCCCCAAAAAAATACTTCACTTTAAAAATCAATTAGTAAGTATCATTTTATATTAATTCACAATCAAATAGCTTGCAATAATATTGCGTGCTATTTAAATTCACTTCCGCCAGCACTCAATCACAACAAGACATCACCAATTAAATAGCACGCGATACAATCGCAAAGGAGATAAAATGTCACGCTCATTACTGATCGCCATGACTTTAACCGCTTCCAGCCTGAGCCCTGCTTTTGCCGCCGACGCACCGACCCCGACCGTCGGCGTGAGTAAGTTTCTCTCCGTTTTAAACAGTGGCGGGGGCAAACCCATCGAGCAACTCTCTCCCCAGGCCGCCCGGCAGGTACTGATCGATGCCCAAAAAGGCGCCAAACTTCCTGCCGCTGATATCTCTGAAAAGACAATTACCGTTGGCGGCAAGCCGCTAACGCTCACCATTGTTAAGCCCAAAAATGCCAGCGGCAAATTGCCGGTGTTTATGTTCTTCCACGGCGGTGGCTGGGTGCTGGGCGATTTCCAGACTCATGAACGCCTGGTACGCGATTTAGTCTCTGAGTCGGGCGCAGCGGCGGTGTTTGTGAACTACACCCCATCCCCGGAAGCGCACTTCCCTGTGGCCATCAACCAGGCCTATGAAGCAACCCGCTGGGTGGCCGAACACGGCAGCGAAATTGGCGTAGACGGCAGTCGCCTTGCACTGGCCGGTAACAGCGTGGGTGGTAACATGGTTGCCGCCGTAGCCCTGCAGGCCAAAGCGCAGCATACCCCGGCGATTCGCTACCAGGTCATGCTGTGGCCGGTAACCGACGCGCGCTTTGATACCGGCTCTTATAACCAGTTCTCAAACGGCTATTTCCTCAGTAAGAACATGATGAAATGGTTCTGGGACAACTACACCACGAAAGAGAGCGACCGCCGCAATATTCTGGCTTCACCGCTGGAGGCCAGCCGTGAGCAGTTGAAGGACCTGCCGCCCACCCTGATTCAAACGGCGGAGCTTGACGTGCTGCGTGATGAAGGCGAAGCGTTTGGCCGGAAGCTCGATGAAGCTGGCGTGCCGGTGACCGTGACCCGCTACAACGGCATGATCCACGATTACGGCCTATTGAATGCCATTAGCGATGAACCCACAGTGCGTACCGCCATTGCACAGGCCGCAGGCGAGTTACGTGCCCATCTGAACTGATTTCGAGCTTGTATTGAGGGGGATAACGGCGGTTATCCCCTTTCTGTTTTTAGCTCAACTCATCGATCGCGCAAATTATTCATCTGCCGACATTATCCGGGTTGATTTACGTCAACGTAGTGCTCCCGCGAAAGCGCATGATAGCCATCCGCGAATAATAGAATTCATATTATACCGCAAGGAAACTAATCATTAATAAGACAGATGAGTGAATGACTGATGAGCAAACTGAGAATGTTGGTGCTGTCGCTGGGTCTGGTCAGTGGCCTGGCAAACGCCGCCCTACCGCTGTTCAACGGGCACGGTGCACCGGGGGATGTGCATATCGATAACGGAGGACCAGTCTATTTGAACGGCAAGCAGATGGCGCTGAAAAAGGTCAACGATAATTTCTATGAGGCGCGTGGTCAGGGTGTGGTGTTATCGATTGCCGTGATGCCTGACGGCAGTCCTTCCGTCAGTTGGACCGGTAAACACCGCGCTCACGGGGAAATTATTCCGACAGAAAAGTAATAGCTAAAAGCTTATGTCCGGCGGGTGAGAGACTCTCACCCGCACAACGTCTTATTCCGCTTTCGCAGGCTTCAGGCGCTGGGTCAGGCCACGCAGGAAGTAGCGCAGGAACTGATCGCCGCACTCGCGGTAGTTTTTATGATCCGGGTTACGCATCATGGCGGTAATTTCCGGCATAGAAATGCGGAACTGCTGGGCGGTAAGGATCTCCAGCACGTCGTCAGACTTCAGCTCAAAGGCGATACGCAGCTTTTTCAGAATAATGTTGTTGGTCATCCGACGCTCGAGCTTCGGCTCCGGCTTGCTTTCGTCTTTGCCGCGTTTGAAGTAGATCAAACCGTTAAGAAAGTTTGCCATGATCAGATCCGGGCAGGCTTTAAAGCCTTCTTCGTCCTCTTTCTTTAACCACGGAACGATCTGTTCCACAGGGACGTCGGTGCCGGTCAGGGCAAAGATCTTAACGATTCCATCGTTATTCAGGTTCAGCATGTAGCGAACGCTAAGCAGTACGTCATTATTCAACATGGGGCAATCTCAGGGCTCAAAAGCGGGCAGTATATAGAGAAGCGAACGCGTTGTAATAAAAACCGCGCGGATTTGTCCGCCGGAGCTAAATTTACCGGCGGTGAATTGGCACTCTTCAGGCTTAAGGGTAAACTCAATGGGCTAACTTTCATCCTAAAAGGTAATCATTTGATCCTACGACTTTGGCAAGAATCCGACCGCCCTTTCTTACGTACCCTTTATCTTCATGCCCGCCGCAAGGCATGGCCCTGGCTAGACGGCAGCGCATGGCAGCTCGAAGACTTTGACAGTGCCACTCAGGATGAACGTATCTGGGTGGCGGAAGATAACGGCCACCGCATCGGCTTCGCCTCGGTCTGGGTGCAGGATAATTTCTTGCATAATCTGTTCGTCAGCCCCGAAGCTCAGGGGACGGGCGCGGGAAAGGCGCTGCTGGAGAAGGTGCAGAGTGAATTTACCGCAACGGGTTCGCTAAAGTGCCTGGCGAAAAATGAACACGCGATTGAGTTTTATCGGCGCAACGGCTGGCATATTGAGGCCCCGGGAGACGGGCCGGACGGGGAGTACTATTTAATGCATTTTGTGTTGAAATTGCCGCCTACCGGCTGAATATAATCTCTCTTCCCCTCACCCCAAAGGGGCGAGGGAGAAATAAGAAGCCGTGTTGCGGCTAAGGGAGAGAGATTAAATTCTTACACCGCTCTGAAGGCGATCTCGCTTGGGATCACATCCCCGTTCCAGTAAAGCTGAGCCGCCACGCGCCCCGCCAGCTCACGGTAGAGCGTAGTGATGTCGCTTTCCGGGCGATTAATGACCGTCGGCTTACCGGCATCCAGGTCTTCGCGCAGGGTGATGTGCAGCGGCAACTGCCCCAGCAGCGTGGTGTGATACTGCTGCGCCAGCTTCTCCGCGCCGCCGGTACCGAAAATCGGCTCCTGGTGACCGCAGTTGCTGCAGATATGAATACTCATATTCTCGACAATACCTACCACCGGCACCTCAACTTTCTCGAACATCACGATCCCTTTACGGGCGTCGATCAGCGCGATGTCCTGCGGCGTGGTCACCACCATCGCCCCGGTGACTGGAATGTTTTGCGCCAGCGTTAGCTGGATGTCACCGGTGCCCGGCGGCATATCGATCACAAGGTAATCCAGATCCGGCCACAGCGTTTCTTGCAGCATTTGCATCAGCGCTTTGCTGGCCATCGGGCCGCGCCATACCATGGCATTTTCGTCGGTGACGAGGTAACCGATCGAGTTAGTTGCCAGGCCGTGCGCCACGATCGGCGCCATGTGCTTGCCGTCCGGGGACGTTGGGCGCTCGTGTTCGGCACCCAGCATGGTTGGGATCGACGGGCCGTAAATATCGGCATCAAGAATACCGACTTTGGCCCCTTCGGCCGCCAGCGCCAGCGCCATGTTGACCGCGGTGGTTGATTTCCCCACCCCGCCTTTGCCGGAGCTGACGGCAATAATATTTTTGACGCCGTTAATGCCGGGCTGGTTTTTCACCCGCTTCAGCGTGGCAATGTGGTGGCTGAGCTTCCAGTCTACTGCTTTTGCGCCGGTGATCCGCAGCAGGTCTGAACTGCAGGTCTCTTTTAAGGCATCAAACCCACTTTGCCAGGCGAACGGCATCTGCAGTTCAACGTGCAGCGTGTCGTCAAGCATGGCGACATGGTGCAGCGCTTTCAGCGCGGTGAGGTTATGTTTCAAGGTAGGGTGCTGAAAATTAGCCAGGGTTCCGGCAACCATCGCGCGTAGCTGTTCCGGGGACTTACTGGACGGGGATTGCGAATTCATCCCGACTCCTTATGTTTTTATCGGACATTGCAATCCGCTAAGCATACCAGAAACCACGCCACCGATTCATATACGGTTATTGCGGGCTTTGGGGTTACTAAACAATTGCCAATCCGGTAATATCGAAGCCCCCTTTTTTAATCAGAGGATGCAATCCCGACTATGACTCAACCCGCGAAGAAAATATTGGTAACGTGCGCACTGCCGTACGCAAACGGCTCAATCCACCTCGGTCACATGCTGGAGCATATTCAGGCTGATGTCTGGGTCCGTTACCAACGAATGCGCGGCAACGAGGTTAACTTCATCTGCGCAGACGACGCCCACGGCACGCCTATCATGCTGAAAGCACAGCAGCTGGGTATCACCCCAGAGCAGATGATTGCCGAAATGAGTCAGGAGCATCAGACTGATTTTGCAGGCTTTAACATCAGCTATGATAACTATCACTCCACCCACAGCGACGAAAACCGCGAGCTGTCGGAGCTGATTTATGGCCGCCTGAAAGAGAACGGTTTTATTAAAAACCGCACGATTTCTCAGCTCTACGATCCGGAAAAAGGCATGTTCCTGCCGGACCGCTTTGTCAAAGGCACCTGCCCGAAATGTAAAGCCCCGGATCAGTACGGCGATAACTGCGAAGTGTGCGGCTCCACCTACAGCCCAACCGAGCTTATCGATCCAAAATCCGTGGTGTCCGGCGCGACGCCTGAAATGCGTGATTCCGAGCACTTCTTCTTCGACCTGCCGTCCTTCAGCGAAATGCTGCAGGCGTGGACCCGCAGCGGCGCGCTGCAGGAGCAGGTGGCAAACAAAATGCAGGAGTGGTTCGAATCTGGTCTGCAGCAGTGGGACATCTCCCGCGATGCGCCATACTTCGGCTTCGAAATCCCGAATGCACCGGGCAAATACTTCTACGTCTGGCTGGATGCACCAATCGGTTACATGGGTTCCTTTAAGAACCTGTGCGACAAGCGCGGCGACACCACCAGCTTTGAGGAATACTGGAAGAAAGATTCCACCACCGAGCTGTATCACTTCATCGGTAAAGACATCGTTTACTTCCACAGCCTGTTCTGGCCGGCCATGCTGGAAGGCAGCAACTTCCGCAAGCCAACCAACCTGTTCGTTCACGGCTATGTGACGGTTAACGGCGCGAAGATGTCCAAGTCTCGCGGTACCTTTATCAAAGCCAGCACCTGGCTGAAGCACTTTGATGCCGACAGCCTGCGCTACTACTACACCGCGAAGCTCTCTTCCCGTATCGACGATATCGACCTGAACCTGGAAGACTTCGTGCAGCGCGTGAACAGCGACATCGTCAACAAAGTGGTTAACCTGGCCTCCCGTAACGCTGGCTTTATTGCCAAGCGTTTTGACGGCGTGCTGGCCGCAGAGATTGCCGATGCAGAGCTGTACAAAACCTTCACCGACGCGGCAGAAAGCATTGGCGAAGCGTGGGACAGCCGCGAATTTGGCCGTGCTATCCGCGAAATCATGGCGCTGGCGGACATTGCTAACCGCTACGTGGACGAGCAGGCTCCGTGGGTTGTGGCTAAACAGGAAGGCCGCGATGCCGATCTGCAGGCCATTTGCTCCATGGGCATTAACCTGTTCCGCGTGCTGATGACCTACCTGAAGCCGGTTCTGCCGTCGCTCACCGAGCGTACAGAAGCCTTCCTGAATGCCGAACTGAGCTGGGACAGCATCGCTACGCCGCTGCTGAACCACAAAGTGAACAGCTTCAAGGCGCTGTATAACCGCATTGAAACCAAGCAGGTAGAAGCCCTGGTGGAAGCGTCTAAAGAAGAAGTGAAAGCGCTGAATGCGGCACCGGTAACTGGCCCGCTGGCGGACGATCCGATTCAGGAGACCATCACCTTTGATGACTTCGCGAAAGTGGATATGCGCATTGCGCTGATTGAGAAAGCAGAATTCGTGGACGGCTCCGACAAGCTGCTGCGCCTGACGCTGGATCTCGGCGGCGAAAAACGCAACGTCTTCTCCGGCATTCGTACCGCTTACCCGGATCCGTCTAAGCTGGAAGGTCGTCTGACCGTAATGGTGGCCAACCTCGCTCCGCGTAAGATGCGCTTTGGCGTGTCGGAAGGGATGGTGATGGCCGCAGGTCCTGGCGGGAAAGATATCTTCCTGCTGAGCCCGGACAGCGGCGCTCAGCCTGGCATGGCTGTTAAGTAATTCCCCTCCCCCCAGCCCTCTCCCCACCGGGGAGAGGGTACAAAACAATCGAACTACCTTGTCTTTATCCCCTCTCCTTTTTAGAAAGGGGAATATGGCGATTTACTCTGCTTTTATCCCCTTGTATGTTTAAAGTCACTTCAGTTACCCGCCGTCAGGCGGGTACACTGTCAAAGCGTTTGACCTGATGCCACAGCCCGTTTCCCCTCTGGGAC